>CAYVTV010000118.1:0-12462 GCA_964454295.1 uncultured Bacteroidaceae bacterium | reverse complement strand
TCCCGTGATCCCGTGATCCCGTGATCCCTTCTTCTTCCTCCCCGCAAAGTTATTATTATTTAGTCTAATTCTTTATTAGGATCCCAAAAAATTGCTTCAAAATTAACAATTCTGTCATCTTCGACCTGTATTCCTTCGCTTTCCAGTAATTCTTTCATGACATTACTGCCTCCGAAATGGTGTTTACCGGTGAGAAGTCCGTTTCTGTTCACCACCCGGTGTGCGGGGATAAAACTTTCGGAAAAATGAGAGTTATTAAGGGCCCAGCCGACCATTCGCGCTGAACGGGCAGTGCCCAGGCAGCGGGCAATAGCGCCGTAACTGGTAACTCTGCCGAAGGGGATAAGGCGGGTTATTTCGTAAACTTTTGAGAAAAAGTCAGGGTTTTTATTCATTAAAAGAATGCATTTTATTTAATCATTATTGTAGCGAACTCACGGTATGTGCCGGCAGGAGTTGCTGCAAGATCGATGTGGTATACCATGGCATGCTGGGTTATGTTATTGCTAATTTGCAAGAGCCTCCTTTGCTTCCTCAACAGAACCAACAAAATTAACATGTCCCATTTTATTGCTCTCAAAAATAAAATCACCAAGGCTTTTGCTTGTGAATTTTGTGAAATCACCAACAATGGCAATACGCATCCTGTAAGTTGAAAACTTTTGCAAAATATCGCCAGCCAGTCCCGTTTTCAGATCGAAAAACCGGGAATGAAAGTTTGCTTCCTGAACGATAATACTATCTGCACCCTTATACCGGCACTCAGCCATTAAATCTAGTGCATCCTGGGGTTCACTTATCAGAAGAGAGTTTCCGGAGACAGAGGCAATAGCCTGTCCTTTGTGGTTTAATATTTCAATATTATCCATCAGAAAAGATATTAATATTTTCCGGTAAAAGTATAAAATATTATACTATTGCTTACTATTAACACTGCTGATGAAAGGGTATGAGCCCTGTTCTTATTATTCGGGTTAGGCATTTCAACCGAAATACTTCGTTGTTTGTCTCTTGGTAAAGAATGTTTCAATGCCTGAGCATAGTTGTATTCACACCAACCTTCAGGGATGATTAATATGTATTTACCCGCTCTCCTCATTCTGCAATTTCTTCTTGCATAGACATTATAAAATTAGTATCACTAATAATAGCAGTACCTCCTAATCTGCCTGTAACATACCATTTATCAAGCGGTGTATTTAATCGTAAACCTTTAATATCTGAGCAACGAATTAATTCTGTCATGCCATATTCATTTTTCTGTGTAAACCAAACCTGGTCACGGTTAAATAACTCTTCGTTTAATTGTGTTACATCGTGAGTAGCAAAGATGAGTTGAGCATTTTTTGGGTTAAACAGTTTTTCACTAAAAAGCTTAATCAAATAGGAAGTAATGATGGGATGAAGATTTTTTTCAAATTCATCAATCACCAATACCGATCCTTTTTCCAAGGCATCAATAATAATTCCTCCAATTGAAAGCAAGCTTCTTGTTCCGGCAGATTCCTCTTCTATATCGAGATCAACCAAACCGGAATTATTCATTTTATCATCAAAAAAATTATGAAAGGTCTTAATTGTATATTTAAAATTATCCTGAAATTTTTTTTTCAATTTTTCAGGCATATCATCAGGAAATTTTATAGCATTCCAATCGGTTTCTTTAGCACTGATGGAGTTAATGCCCGTATCTAGTGCACATATTAGTGCGTTGAGTTTTTTTGCAAATTCCGAATTGGGTTCTTCTGCCAATCGCTTTGCATAAAAGCTCTCAAGACTGGACTCTTGGTATTGATTAATAAATGGATAAACCATGAGTTTGTTTTTGAAAAATTGAAAAACGGGTAAAATGCTTTCGGCATTGTTTTCAGCCGCTTTAGAAAGGAAAAGCTGATTGGGTAAGGTGAGTTTTTCAATGATTTTTTTTTCGCCTTTGAAATTATCTCCAAACTCAATTTCTTTTCCTTTTACCCTGTTAAATAAACTCGCAGATTTTCTTGCTGTTGGGTAAAATTCCAGTTTTTCCTGCTCTATGAAGTTTTCATTGATAGAAAGCGAATATTGATATCTGATATTGTCAATAAAAAACACCACTTTAAAATGCACTGGTTTTTTATCATATCCTGCCATCAGTTTAAAAGGCTCATAAGGTCCAATAGCTTCTTCGGGCTGAAATTTGGCAGAGTTTAAAACCAGATATTCAATTGCCCTGAAAGACCTGAGCAAATTACTTTTACCGGAGGCATTAGCACCATATATAACTGAGGTTAAGGCCAAATCAAAATTGGCAACAGGATTATAGTTATGCAGATTGCTTTTTTTTCTGTTTGATTTGGAGAAGTCCAGCGTTATCTGGTCTTTTATTGACCTGAAATTCCTTACTGAAATTGATTTAATCATAATAATTGCGTATATTATGCAAATATAAAATGAATATCCGAATTATGCAACTTTATAAGGCTTGATTTCTAATTCTTAGAATGTTGCTTTTTTTCTTACGCTTGCTGCTAATTTCAAATAAGGATTTGGTATACTATCTTTTATTTATACAACCGATATGATATGAAAGAAGATTGATAATAAAATAATTGTTATATTTCTCATGTTACGTAGTTTTCAAAATTACCAATAACATTTGCATAAACACCATCAATAACGTTAATCCCCTAAAATCCAAGCTATCCACACCTATGATGGTTATTCTATTCATTACAATCCCCATAATCTCCCCTAAGTCTCACCCAAATACACTTCCTCCCACGGCTCTTTAATCCCGCCTTCCGGCGGCAATAAAAACTTCAGGTAAAAAATAGCTTTTTCTTCTTTTACGAACTGCTTTTCATAAAAGGTTTGAATTCCAAGTATTTCATTCTGTATACCGGAATGATAAAGGTCGGTTATATTATCTGTTATCTGAAACCGGTTTTCCGTTGCTATTCTCAGGGCATAATCGTAAAGTGCTTCACTGTCTGTTTTAAGATGGATAATACCCTGGTCTTTTAAAAATTTGCGATACATACTGAGAAACACAGAGGAACAAAGCCGCTTTTTCCATCTTCTTTTTTTGAGTTGCGGATCAGGGAAGGTGAGCCATATTTCATCCACCTCGTCAGGTCCGAAAAAAGAAGAAATAAATTCAATCCTTGTACGAATGAAAGCTGCATTAGTGATATCTTCCTCATTTATGATTTTTGCTCCTTTCCATATCCTTGCCCCTTTAATATCCACACCAATGAAATTCTTTCCGGCAAATCTTTTTGCAAGCCCAACGGTATATTCTCCTTTTCCGCAACCTAACTCAAGAATTAGAGGATTCTCATTGAAAAACACTTCCTGTTTCCATTTATTTTTAAGGAAGTGATCTGTAGTAACAATATCTTTTAATTGAGGCTGAAAGACTCTTTTAAATTCCCTCATCTCCTCAAATCTTTGTAATTTCTTCTTACCCAAAATGTATGGAGTTATTTCAGATACTTATACTTTTCAATCCGGAATCCTACATCAGTAACGGGTACTTCAGGTTCTCTCACGGCTTGCCGGATGGTGAATGTATAATTCCCCGGATGAGGAAACCTTATGTTGTTTTTATACATCCTGCTTATATGTTTGATCTTTCCGAATCCGTATCCAAGCCATTTTCCTCTTTCATTTGCAATAAAAATTTCAAGGGTGTCCTGCAGTGACACACCCTGAGGGCCTGATAATGTAACAAAAACAAAAAGATTACTGCTGGGATAGTCTGTAGTATGCCGGATATTTACAAGCAGATTATAGGATTGGAGGGAATCCGGTATTTCGGTTTCAAACTTCTTGATATCATTGTGATGCCACATTCCCTTTTCGGTTTTGAGGTATTTATCATAAACCATGTTGGGATCACAGGATGACAGGAACAGCAGAATGCCAAGGGCTATATGTATCTTGGAAAATCCGGGCGTCATGATTAATGGTTTTTCCTTGGTTTTTTCCTTCGTGATTTCTTCTTTTTATCAAACCTGGTAAGGCTGTCTTCACCCGCGCCATTCTGGTATGAAAATCCGGCCAGCGCTTTTTTTTCCTCAATGGTATCCAGGGTATCAGGAATTATCCCCCTGGCATTCAATTCAATAATATCATTAACTTTTTCAACGGAAACAGGGACCATGTTTAACATCGATTGACTGTCCCTGGAATACCAGTAAATTTTGCGGTAAACATCTGTCTTTTGATGAAACCATTCAGCCTGTTTTGTTTTCAGAACGATCTCCTTATCGGGAAAATCTTTCAGCGTATCCATGTAACTCACCACCTCATAGTTAAGACAACATTTGAGCTTGCCGCACTGTCCTGCAAGCTTCTGAGGGTTTAGTGAAACCTCCTGGTAACGGGCAGCTGCAGTAGTAACCGATATAAAGTTTGATATCCATGTTGAACAACAAAGTTCTCTTCCACAGGATCCTATTCCCCCGATCCTTCCTGCTTCCTGCCTGGCTCCTATCTGCTTCATCTCAATTCTTATCCTGAACTCTTCGGCAAGCAGCTTTATCAGTTCCCTGAAATCTACCCGGTCATCTGCTATATAGTAAAATATGGCTTTAGTCTTATCGCCCTGATATTCAACATCTCCAATCTTCATGTTTAAATTAAGCCCTGCAGAGATCTTCCTGGATCTGATCATCGTATTCTGTTCCAGGTCGATGGCTTCTTTCCATTTCTCAATATCCACAGCCTTGGCCTTTCTGTATACTTTTTTAAAATCATCAGATTCTGCAGATATCCCGTTCATCGCCAGCTTTCGTAATACCAGTGGACCGGTGAGGCTTACAATGCCTATATCATGACCCGGAGAAGATTCCACTGCGACGATATCTCCCTTCCTGAGCCTGAGATTGTTTACATTTCTGTAGATTCCCTTACGGGTATTTTTAAACCGTATCTCTGTAAGGTCTGTATCATTACCCGCAGAATATGGTATGTCAGCCACCCAGTTATAAACATCCAGTTTGGCACAGGTGTTGAAATATTGACCGGCATTGTCCCTGTTATCATGTTCATTCTCATGACAGAATCCTTTACAATATCCTCTGTTAATCATCTTTTTCCGGTTTTATTATTTACGGGACAGGAGACAAAATTAATCAAAAATTTACTTCCGTAATAATTTATAGATATTAAGGCACATATCCAGTAATACAATTCGCGCATAGGCATTGGCGGATATATGATTGTAAGCATTGTTGAATTCGTTATACAACCCACTCACATTATCCTTATCGACAAATTTGAAAAAATTTTGTGACCAGTCATTCTCATACCCTGTCATATGAGTTATTTCCACTTTACCCAGGTTTAGCAGAAAGTTTTCCCTAAGCATCCGCATGGCATAAATAAGAAACAATTTCTGCCGCTCCCTGCCCAGGGAGAATATATCATCCACACAGGCAAGTATTTCTGTCATTTTAAGAGCATAACACGATCTCATCAGGTTCACGAATCTCTCAAAGTTTTCTTTGTAGTTCTCGTTGGGCTGAATAAAGGACAATGCCCTGTTATAATTACCGTTAGCCAGGTGAACAGCATCATTGGCGATATCTTCCGGTACATTTTCCTTTTCAATAAGAGCCTTTTTAATATCAGCATCTTTTATGGCAGGGATTTTTACCATCTGTGTACGTGACAGAATAGTAGGCAGTATCTCTCCGTAATTTTCCGATACCAGCAGAAATAAGGTTAAGGGAGGAGGTTCTTCAATTATCTTGAGAAGCCTGTTCGCTGAAGTGGGGTTCATCCTCTCGGGGAGCCACATAAGGAGAATCTTATAGTCCGATTCGTATGATTTTAAGGATAGTTTCCTGATTATTTCATTGCTGTCTTTAACTCCGATAAGACCTTGTTTGGTATCGAGTCCGATTTTCTCATACCATTGAAACTGATCCATGTAGGGATTCTCCAGCAAAGCTTCTCTCCATTTCTCATGGAAGTTAACATTTGGTTGTGTTTCCCCGGACTCGTCATTATCTTCTTTTTTTGACCCTGTTACAGATGGAAAAACAAAATGCAGGTCGGGATGTATGAATTTATTATACTTAACGCATGAGTGACATGTGCCGCAGGAGTCGGTTGCATTTCGGCTTTCACAGCAGATATAACGGGCATAGGCCAGGGCCAGTGCAAGCTTTCCTGAACCTTCAGGTCCGTAAAACAATTGGGCATGACTTATCCTTCCTTCAATAACGGTATGAATTAGCTTTTTTTTAATAATTTCCTGTCCGGGAATATCTCTGAATAACATATCTGCGCTTCGTAATGAAATTATTGTAATGAGATTTCAACAAAGGTAATTATAAAATTCTTTTTTTAACTTTGGGGCTTGATTTGGGAAATAATAACCTTAATAACTTAGCATATGCTTACAATTGACAATTACAATTTTACCGGTAAAAGAGCCATTGTACGTGTGGATTTCAATGTGCCTTTAAACAGCAGTTTTGAAGTTACCGACGATACCCGTATTCGCGGAGCCATGCCAACGGTCAGGAAAATTCTGGAAAGTGGCGGTTCTGCCATACTCATGTCTCATCTGGGGCGTCCTGATGGAAAACCCCAGGAAAAGTATTCCCTGAAACATGTAGTTCCGGCTATTGAGAAAGTACTGGGAAGCCCGGTAAAGTTTGCCGGTGATTGCATAGGTGAGGATGCAGGAAAGATGGCTGCATCTTTAAAACCCGGTGAAGTAATGCTGTTGGAAAACCTCAGGTTTTATGAAGAGGAAGAAGGCAAGCCCTATCACCTTCCTAAAGATGCATCTGAAGAAGAGAAAAAGACAGCTAAATCAAAGGTTAAGGAAAGCCAGAAACAATTTACTGCAAAACTTGCCGGTTATGCGGATTGTTATGTGAATGATGCTTTTGGCACTGCTCATCGTGCACATGCCTCCACTGCTCTGGTTGCAGCGCATTTTCCCGGAAATAGCATGTTCGGGTACCTGATTGAAAATGAGCTTAATGCGATGGAGAAAGTGCTGCTTAAAGCAGAAAAACCATTTACTGCCATTATGGGAGGTGCCAAGGTATCTGATAAAATTCTGGTTATTGAAAATCTTCTCGATAAGGTTGATAATCTGATCATTGGCGGAGGGATGACATATACCTTCATAAAAGCGCGGGGAGGAAAGATCGGAAAGTCTCTCTGTGAGGAAGATAAACTTGAAACGGCGAATGATCTGATAAAAAAAGCACAGGCAAAAGGAGTACAATTAATTCTCCCCGTAGATCAGGTTCTTGCTGATAATTTTGATAATGAAGCGGCAACGAAGGTTACCCCTGTTGATGAAGGTGAAGAAGGGTGGATGGGTCTTGATATTGGAGAGAAAACCATAAAGCTGTATGCCGAAACCATACGAAATTCAAAAACTATCCTGTGGAATGGTCCTATGGGAGTTTTCGAGATGAAAAATTTCCAAAAAGGAACTATTGCCATTGCTGAAGCAATTGCAGAATCAACTTCAAAGGGCGCTTTCAGCCTGGTGGGAGGAGGTGATTCCGTGGCAGCTGTCAACAAATTCGGACTTGCCGATAAAGTCAGTTATGTTTCCACGGGCGGCGGCGCCATGCTGGAATTCATCGAAGGGAAAGAATTACCGGGCATAAAGGCAATAAGGGGGTAGATGGAAAGGAGTATGAGTGTGCTTACCTGCTACTTTTTCAAACACATAACTTTTTAATTAATCGCCGGGGTGCAAAGTATGTCGGTTGGAATTCGTTAGAAAAAGAAATTGTTACATTGCGCCTTTGCGTCATCGCGTCCTTTTTTTGGTATATTTTGCAACTATTTAATGAAAAACATCAGGAATTTCTGTATCATCGCCCACATTGACCATGGGAAAAGCACACTGGCCGACAGGTTGCTGCAGATTACCAATACCGTATCTGCCAGAGACTTTAAAGACCAGGTACTTGACAGTATGGACCTGGAGCGTGAAAGAGGGATAACCATTAAAAGTCATGCGATACAAATGCTGTATGAATATGAAGGGACAACCTATACGCTGAATCTTATCGATACCCCGGGTCATGTTGACTTTTCCTATGAAGTGTCGCGCTCAATAGCAGCATGTGAAGGCGCACTTCTTATTGTGGATGCAACACAGGGTATACAGGCGCAAACCATTTCCAACCTGTACCAGGCGATTGACCATAACCTGGAAATTATCCCGGTATTGAATAAAATGGATATGGAAAGTGCCATGCCCGAAGAGGTAAAAGATCAGATACTGGATCTCACAGGATGTGATCCTGATGATATTATCGAAGCAAGCGGTAAAACAGGAATGGGTGTTGAAGAAATATTAGAAGCTATAATTAAAAAAATTCCACCTCCAGGGGGAGACCCTGAAGCCCCTCTCCAGGCGTTGATCTTTGATTCTGTATTTAATCCATTCAGAGGGATATATGCGTATTTCCGTATTTTTAACGGCACCTTACGTAAGGATGACTATGTGATGTTTTTCTCCACAAAGATGAGTTACCATGCTGATGAGATCGGTGTTTTACAACTCCGCCCCGAACCCAGGAAAGTGCTGTATGCAGGAGATGTGGGGTATATTATTTCAGGTATCAAATCAAGCCGTGAAGTAAAAGTGGGGGATACCATTACACATGTGGAAGAAACCTGTTCTTCTGCTATTGAAGGATTTTCTGAAGTGAAACCTATGGTTTTTGCCGGAATATACCCTGTTGATGCTGATGATTATGAAGATTTACGTGCTTCCATCGAGAAGCTTCAGTTGAATGATGCTTCCCTTACCTTTATTCCTGAATCATCTGCAGCCCTGGGATTTGGGTTCAGATGCGGTTTTCTTGGCCTGCTCCATATGGAAATAATCCAGGAAAGGCTGGACCGTGAATTTAATATGGATGTCATAACTACAGTACCTAACGTATCATATAAAGTTTTTACCAGGAAGGGTGAGGTGGTTGATGTACATAACCCCTCAGGCCTTCCCGAACAAAATTATATTGATTATATTGAAGAACCATATATAAGGGCACAGATAATCTCACAGGCAGAATATGTAGGCTCTATCATGAAACTCTGTCTTGATAAAAGAGGAACACTCCTCAATCAGTTCTACCTTACCTCCAACCGTGTGGAACTCAGCTTTGAGATGCCTTTGGCTGAGATAGTATTCGACTTTTATGATAAGCTGAAAAGTATTTCAAAAGGGTACGCTTCGTTTGATTACCATACCTCCGCTTATAAAAAAGCCGACCTCGTAAGACTGGATATTCTCCTCAACGGTGAGATGGTAGATGCCTTATCAACTCTTATTCACCGGTCAAATGCATATGATTTTGGAAGGCGTATGTGTGTAAAGCTGAAAGAACTTATCCCCAGGCAGCAGTTTGATATTGCCATACAGGCCGCCATCAGTGCAAAAATAATTGCACGCGAAACCGTAAAGGCACTCAGAAAAGATGTTACTGCCAAATGTTATGGCGGTGATATCACCCGCAAACGCAAACTCCTCGAAAAACAAAAGAAAGGGAAGAAGAGAATGAGACAGGTGGGAAATATTGAAGTTCCCCAGACTGCATTTCTGGCGGTGTTGAAGTTGGATTAAAAAATAGTGGTTGAGTGGTTACGTGGTTGCGTGGTTGAGTGGTTAAGTGATTGCGCTGCAGACACATAGCTGCACGGACGGGATCACGCTATCACGGGGGCTTGTCTAACCACGTAACCACTCAACCACCTGTTAGCATCTTGTTAATACTTTCCCCTGAAATCCCCTGTTTCAGAAAATACAAAAACGTATTTTTGAAACATTCATCTTAGCATAAAGAATGACAACATCACGCAGGAAAAAGGACGAGAATCTTTTACGGCGCAACAAACACTCCATAATGTTCAATAACCGCGAAATGCAGGCTATTGAAGCGTATTGCAAAAAATATAAGGTTGACAATAAGTCGGGATTTATGCGTAAAACTATTCTGACCGAGGTTCTCAGCAGGTTTGACAGAGATTATCCCTCCCTTTTTGAATTTGAAAAACCTAACTTATTTATGCAGTAATTGTATATATACTCTTTTTTTCCTTATATTTATTCCGAAATCCAAATTTTCCAATATCATGAAAATTGAAGGAACAAAAAGCACTCCAAGTGTTGTTATCGAACAAGGATTTATTGAAATTAAAGGAAGATCCATACCGGAAGACTCCCACGATTTTTTTTCACCAATAATAACAGAAATTCAAACATTTGCAGAAGCCCTGGCTGATAAAACAGAAATCCGTTTTCGCCTCGAATACATAAACAGTGGCTCAAAGAAGTATATTTCTACGATCCTGGGCATTCTTAATGATATGTATTTACAGGGGAAAGACATATCCATTTTGTGGCATTATGATTATGATGATGAGTCTATGCTGGAACTTGGGAATGATTTCCGGAGCTTGCTGGAAATGCCTTTCAAAGTTATTGAGGTTAAGTAATATTTTTATATAACCGGTTGTGCGGGTGTCCGGAATCCCGATAGCCTTTCCTGCCCGAATGATCTTACGATTTGTCAAACACATCTGATTTACTATGAGATACACACTGCCAATACTGCAACTGGCCGTTTTAATGATGATACAAGGCCTTAATTACAACTGTTACGCGTCATTCCCGCCATATCCTGAAGTTACTTTTCTGGTATTCAGTGACCCTCATTTTTATGATCCTGATCTAGGTACAGAGGGAAAGGTATTTCAGGATTACCTGGATAAGGATCGTAAATTGCTGAAAGAAAGTGTTGAAATTCTGGAGGAAACTTTCAGATTTATTGCGAAAACTGATGCTGATTTTGTACTTGTGCCCGGAGACCTTACAAAAGACGGAGAAAAATCAGGCCATATTAAAATGGGACAATACCTGGAACGGATACAATCCTCGGGAAAAAAGGTATTTGTCGTTCCCGGCAATCACGATATAAATAATCCTGACGCATACAGGTATGCGGGTGACATGAAGGAAAGAGTGCATTCAGTTACCCCGCAGGAATTCAGTGAAATATATGCCGGTTTCGGTTATAGCAATGCCCTGTTCAGGGATATGAATTCTCTGAGCTATGTGACTGAACCGGTGGATGGTTTGTGGATCCTTGGCCTGGATGCATGCCGGTATAATGATAATCCAGCTGAAGGTCACCCGGTGACAAGCGGAAGATTCAGCAGGGAAACGTTGAAATGGCTGGAGGAAATACTGGCGGCAGGCAGCAGCAGGAATAAAGCCATGATTGCCTTTATGCATCACGGAGTTCTTGAACATTATAAAAAACAGAAAAAATTTTACGGGGAATATGTAGTTGATAACCATAAGAAAGTATCTGCCTTACTGGCTTCATACGGAGTAAGGATAGTATGTACAGGTCATTATCATGCACAGGATATCACCATGAAAACTTTTGGCAAAGGTAATTTTATCCTCGATATTGAAACCGGCTCCCTTGTTACATACCCTTGTCCAATAAGGACAATCCACATTTCCGGCTCACAGGAACTGACAGTGAGTACTTTTTTTATTGAGAACCTGCCATCTGTCCCTGATTTCAAAAAGTATTCGAGAGATTATGTGCACTCAGGTATTTCAGGCATTGCTGCAAACACACTTATCGGGATGAAGGTTGACAGTGCTGAAGCATGGGCGCTTTCCGGCCAGGTGGCTGATGCATTTGTGGCTCACTATGCCGGTGATGAGATAGTTCCCGAAAAACCATTGGATATGGAAGGTATAAGTTTTAAAGGGAAGTTTTTAATCGGATTTAAGAAGAACCTGGTTAAAACACTCTATCATGATCTTTACCCGGAGGATAATTTTTTGAGGAATACCCTGACAGGGTTCAAAACCCTGTCAGGGTATTAACCTGTCAGGGTATTAAAAAATATCCCCAGTAATAAAATAACAACCCATTTTTAAAGTTATTAACTTTATAAATCATTATTACATTGGAATTACGGTCATTAATTATATTACTTCTTTCCACTATCGTATTTCTATCCGGTTGTTCCACCGAAAGAAATACCCATCTAACCCGTTCATATCATAACCTCACCTCAAAATATAATATTTTCTTTAACGGTAATGAAAGTTTTAAAAGGGGGGTTGAGAAGGCTGAAAAGTCATTTACAGACAATTATACCCGGATTCTTCCTGTTTTTTATTTCTCCAACGAATCTGTTGCCCAGACAGTGGCTCCCGATATGGACAGGGCGCTCGCAAAAGCTACAAAGGTTATTGTCCTTCACTCCATCACAGCAAAACCTGAAATGAAAAAGGGACCTGTAACGCAAAAACAGCGCGACTTTTATAATAAAAAGGAATATAATAAATGGATTGATGATAATTTATTGCTCATGGGTAAATCCTATGTCTATAAACGGGACTTTTATCTTGGGCTGGAAACCTTCCGAAGGCTGATCACAGACTTCCCCGGAGAACCG
>CAYVTV010000117.1:0-12492 GCA_964454295.1 uncultured Bacteroidaceae bacterium | reverse complement strand
CTTCTGCAATGGGGTACTATGTGTATGGGGTGCTCCAAGTCCCCACTTACCAATAATACCGGTAGTATATCCTGCTTCCTGCAACAGGTTCCCGATTGTTACAGTATTTTCTGCCATTGGCAGCTGGCCTTCGAGTGTGGAATCTGCTTCTATGGCCAGATAATTTCTCACCTCACCTCTTTCTGCCCAGGGGCTGTTTCCTCTTATATCCGCATGCCCGGAATGTTTTCCTGTCAATAAAACGCAGCGGGAAGGTGCAGATACCGGAGCACCGGCATAATGTTGAGTAAATTTCATTCCGTTTGCGGCTAATGCATCAATATGGGGAGTTTCAATTAATTCCTGACCGTAGCATCCCAGTTCCCCATATCCCAGATCATCTGCCAGAATAAATATGATATTGGGTTTAATATTATCACTTTCAGGGGCTGAACATGATGCACATACAACTCCCGAAAGAGTAACTATTTTAAAAAAGCGTTTTTGTATGTTCATTTCATTTTCATGTTTTTAAGACCTGTTGTTCCTCCTTGCATTGTTAAATTCACCGGTGTGTTTGTTTTCCATGATCCGCCTGAAAAATCGGGAATGACAATTGAGCCGGATTGATTCATTACAGACCAGATGCTTAATGGAGTAATCACACACCATAAAGCCGCATCATACACATCCTGATCCAGAGGCAGTCCATTGCGTAAACAATCCATCAGGCGCCAATCCATTGTAAAATCCATACCCCCATGGCCTCCAACAGACCTGGCTGTTTCTCCTATAAATTTTAACAGCGCCGGTGTATACTTCTTCTCCAGTTCTTTCATTTCACTTTCACTGATCCAGGTATCTTTACCGTGTTCGAATGCTATTTTTGCAGGAAGAGGATACTTCTGTGCCATTCCAAGAGTTCCACTTAAAAGATGTTTGCGATCATAAATCCGCGGAGAAGTAATATCGTGTTGCACCATGATAGTTTTCCCTTTAAGCGTTCGGATAAGAGATGTATTCATATTGCTCCTGTAGGGTTTCCCTGCGAATTGTTTAAAAAATTCATCCTGTTCGGCCAATTCTTTGATTCTCTTTTCCATCTGAAAGTCATTACCCGACATGGATACCATATAATCCAACTGGTCGCCCCGGTTTATATCGAGACACTGGCATACAGGGCCAAGACCATGTGTTGGATAAAGATTCCCATTACGAAGATTCTCTTTCATGCGCCATTCTTTTTTGTTGTTGATATGTGATTCCCCAAGGGTATGGATATAGGCTCCTTCAGCATGTACCAATTCTCCGAATACTCCCTCACGGGTCATGTTAAGAGTAAGCATCTCGAAAAAATCATAACAACAATTTTCCAGTTGCATACAATGTTTCCGTGTACGTTCGGATGTTTCAACGAGCTGCCAGCATTCTTCCAGTGTCCTTGCTGCAGGGACTTCCACAGCTGCATGTTTTCCCTGTTCCATAGCATACACTGCGACCGGTGTATGAAAATCCCAGGAAGTCGCAATATATATAAGATCAAGATCACTACTTTCACACATATCCTTGAATATCTGATTGCTTCCGTAATATTCCCTTGCTTTTTGACAACCTGCCTCCATTAATAAATCCTGCCCTTCATTAACAGCTTCCTTTTTAATATCACAAATGGCTCTGATCTCAACATCTTTAATTTTGCTGATTCTTCGGAGAGCTCCCTTTCCCCTGCCGCCTATTCCAACAATCCCAAGCCTTACCGTGGGAATAGGAGGGGCTGCGTAACCACACATATTAAATAGTTGTTTTCTTTTTTCTGCTTTTTTCCGTGTATTCTTTACCGCTTCATCCAGTTCTGCAATATGGCTGTAACCCGTAAGGGAAGAGAACATAAAACCCGTGCCTATTGCAGCACTTCTTAAAAAATGTCTTCTGTTTAAATTCATTTTTAAATGACTTAAATTACCGTAAGTAGTTAATTCTTAATTTTCTGAAGCATTTCTGACATTTTCATAGTTATGTCCGGAAATGTTTCAGCTACATTATATGATTCCGATACGTCTTCTGCAAGATTATATAACTGAGGTAACGGATTATTGCCCAGTTCCATATTAGGCCTTGTATATGGATTAAGTTTCGGGCCACCGCCTGGTTCTATATACTTCCAGTTAGCTTTAATAAGGGAAAGGGTTCCGCCCATGTTTTGCTGGACAATATATTCTCTATCTGTAAAATCATCCCCAAGAAAGGTATGTAAATGATTAAAGCTGTCAGGTGATAAATCACCGGTAGTTTTATAACCTGCCAGATTTGCCAGGGAAGCCAGAAAATCTATCTGGCTGACTACTGCATGTGAGATGCCGTGGTTAACCGTTTCCGGCCAATGTACTATTAAGGGTACTTTTGTACCTCCTTCAAAAGCACTGTATTTCCCTCCCCGGTAAGGTCCTGCCGGTTTATGATTGCCGGTATGCTCAACGCTGCCGTCATGATAACCATCGTCCAGAACAGGGCCATTGTCACTGGTGAAAATAACCAGCGTCTGATTTGTCAGTTCAAGTTCTTCCAATTTATTTATGATCTCCCCAACACACCAGTCCATCTGCATAATTGCATCCCCGTATAGACCAATCTTACTTTTTCCTGAGAATCTTTCATTCGGAACACGAGGAACATGGATATCATGGGTTGAAAAATAGAGAAAGAATGCTTTGTTTTTATTCTTCTCAATAAAATCCAACGCTCTTTGTGTAATAATGTCAGCTATATCTTCATCTTTCCACCTGGCCGAATATCCGCCGGTCATATATCCAATTCTGGGTATTCCGTTTACTATGGTCTGATCATGACCAAAACTGGGATGCATCTTAACAGGATTTCTGAGATGATCCGGTCCTGATTCATTTTTTACCGGTTTGTTATAACTGACTATAGTTTTTGGGGTTACATCCGGATTGTACATTGTAGAATCTTCACCGATAGGATCATTAAAACTAACCCGTATCGGATCATCAGCATTCAGATTTACTACTTTTCTGTTTTCAACGAACACACATGGAACCCTGTCACCGGTTGCCGGTATAAGAAATGAATAACCGAAGCCAATATCTTCTGGTGCAGGCTTTATTATGCCATTCCAGTCAGGGCCTCCTGCCGGCCCTAACCCCAGGTGCCATTTACCTACCACGGCAGTTGAATATCCAACTTTTTTTAATAAAGAAGGGATCGTATTCATTGCAGTATCAATAATCAACCCTGCGTCTCCGGGAGCTATACTGGTACCTTTGAGCTTTCCCACCTGCCACCCTGGTGGTTTCCGCCAGTGATATTCTCCTGTCAGCATTGCATATCTTGAAGGAGTGCAGGTTGCAGCAGCAGCATACGAATTTGTAAATCGCAATCCTTTTAATGCCAGCTTATCAATGTTAGGAGTATTTACCTCCCGTGCTCCATAGCATCCAATATCACCATATCCCACATCGTCAGTATAAATTAGTATTATATTTGGTTTTTCATTTTTTGAATTTTCAGCAGGGGTATTCAGACAAGAAGTGAAAATTACAGGAAATGAAAGTAGAAATGGATTTAATTTTATATTCATCCTATTATTGTTTAATAAAATATGACCCTTAAGAATTTTAATACTTCAATGGTAATCCATGCTCTCTCCAATCCGGCATAGCTAATATAAACTCCCTGGTATTGCGGTCAGTATCCCATATATTTTTGTGTCAGGATAAACCCATAAATGGTACGTTTCAGGATTAAGATCGTCAAAAATCCCCTGTACCATCCTGGAGTTCAGTAAAAGATCTTCAATTTTATACCCGTTCCAATATCTCCCAGTAAATGTAGGTTCACCATTGATGTAAAACTCAACTCCTTTAATGGATACATCCGTATACCATTTAGGTTGAGATATTTTGGTCTCAGGTGACCCTGAGCAGGATATGATAATAAATACTATTGCATGAAGAAAACTCCTGTTTTTCATTCTTTAAATGATTATTTGCGAATATAATAAAATATAGTTATTTTTGTATATTGTATACCAATGTTTTTATTTTATTTTTAAATTTATCTCACACAATGAATTTAACTCCTATCAAAAAATCAACTCTTTGGATAGCTGGAGTAATACTGCCTCAACTCACAAATACCAGTTGTACATTTGAAAAACGAAAGGAAAATGTTTCACCAAACATCATCATAATAATTTCTGATGATACCGGATGGAATGATGTAGGCTACAATGGATCGGAGATCCTCACTCCTGTGATTGACAATATGGCAAAGGAAGGAATTCAGTTTGACCGTTTTTATGTACATTCTGTAAGTTCACCCACACGTGCCTCATTACTAACCGGGAGATATCCCGGCAGGTATGATATTACCGGTGCTTTGGGAGACGCTCCGGGACTTTTTGCCGGTACAGTTACAATTGCAGAGCTTCTCAGACAAAACGGCTATCTGACATCCATTTCAGGAAAATGGCATCTGGGTGCAGTACCGGAAGCCCGTCCCATGCAGTACGGTTTTATATCTTCCTACGGTTATCTTCGAGGACAGATCGATCCTGTGACACATCTTTATAAAGACGGACAACGGACATGGCAACGCAATGATGAATTATATGAAGAGGAGGGCCATGCCACCGACCTGATAACAAATGAAGCTATACGATGTATCAAAGAAGGACACAAACAAAACAAACCTTTCTTTATATATACAGCCTACAGCGTTCCTCATTATCCCCTGGATGAACCTGAAGAATGGACAGATATGTACTCAGCGTCAATCCCCAATAAATCACGCAGATTATTCGCGGCTTCCATGACACACATGGATCACGGAATCGGAAAAATTTTATCTACTTTGGAGGAACTGGACATTGAAGAGCAAACCCTTGTTATATATTTGAGTGACAATGGAGGACAAAGGCAATGGAGTTCAGAAACAGAGTATGAAGGTAAATTTGAGATCCACGATGTGCTTGGTGACAACACACCTCTGCGAGACTGGAAAGCATCTATTTATGATGGAGCTCTCAGGGTTCCTGCTGTTATGATCTGGCCTGGTAAAATATCCCACAGAAAAGTAACCCAAAATGTAAATGTCGCAGATATTTTTCCAACCCTTGCATGGATCGCAGGTATTGAAGTGCCTGAAGAACTGAATATTGACGGCATCAATTTCTGGCCGGCCGTTATAGGGGAAAAGTTACCGGAGAACCGGACGATGTACTGGAAAAGAAGTTCAGGCTTGTTCGCCTTAATAAAAGACAACTGGAAACTAATTTACAATGGCTCTCCTTCTCTGGAACAAGGACGCAGTATGCTGTATGATATCGTAAATGACCCGGGAGAGAAGCAGGATGTATCTCAGAATTATCCGGAGATTGTAGAGGAATTGAAGCAGGAACTACTTATAGAAATAAAAAAAGACACTATAAGCTGGAAAAAATTTAACTCTCATAAAATATCAGATTAATTTATGCATGAATTATTCTAAACAAAACAATTTCTGATTTTATTTTTCGCCCTGTAAATTTGAGTTTTAACTGTATTTTCGGAGATCTCCATTAACTCTGCTATTTCTGCAAATTTTTTCCCGTCAATGTATTTTAATCTGAAAAGCATCGCCATCCGGGGAGGAAGATGTTCAATAGCTGAATGAATTTTATTTATTGTTTCATTCTCATTACATTCCGCTTGTTCTGCGTGATTTAAATTTTTTTCATGATAAATGAAATCGTTTTTTATTCTGATATGCCGGTCACGCAGATAATTAAGACAGCGGTTTTTTACAGAGGTATACAAATATGCCCTTAAGGAATGGTCAATATTTAATTTATCCGAATGTTCCCAGAAATAAATGAAAACACCCTGAACCACATCTTCACAATCCTTCGGGTTGTAAATAAATCCTTCGGCATATCTTACCAAACAAGGATAGAAATCATAAAACAGTTTTTTAAAAACTTTTATGTTTCTGCTCCGAATCTCGCATAATAATATTTTTTCTTCAACAGTCATCATGTTTGATCAATTATTAAATATTTTATCAGGAGCATAAGCATATTATATTCTTTTAAATGAATAAAAAGTATAAGAGTTTTGTGTATTTTAATTATTTTCTATTCGATAACATGATATATTTTCTCAATTTAATTCTTTCATATCCTGTAAATCTCTTTATTCACCATCTTCATAAGACCATTGAAATCTTCATCTTTCATCATTGTCAGAATCTGTCCATGGTTTAATTTTTCAGCAAGTCTGTAAGCGCCCAGTGACACTTCTGCATGGCGATTAAAAAACTCTATTACATTGTATATCCTGGGAGAAGCATCGGTGGTGAAATACTTATCATATTTACACTCCTGAGCCCAGAACATTAGTTCCACGTAATGCAAAAAATGACGGCTTGCTCCAATCAAATCCCAGTCAGCCTTTGTATCATTATCATTTGTATGTATATAAGCATCAAAACCGCTTTCGTAAATTGTGACTAAAGCCTGTGCGGGATTCTCCTGACTTTGCAGGGAATGCCCCATATCAAGGGTTACCCCTGTATTTGGATTTCCAACTTCTTTCAACAGGAGGAGAGCCTTTGATGTACTATCAAGCTGACAATGAACACGGGTTTCAGAATATTTTGGTTCCAGGAAAAGAGGTATTTCCGGAAGATATTCTGCAGCCTCACCCACTGTTTCAATCATATACTTCCAGGCTTTTCTGTAATCCACCTGAAAAAGCATATCATATCCATCACTCAGTGGACAACAGGTAACATGTGGTGCACCGACAGCATTTGCAAAATCCTTTGCTTTCTTAATCATATCAACGGCTCTGTCTCTTATATCCTTAAATTGTCTGGTCAGTGCTCCGGGTACCCATTCAGTTTCTTTTTTAATGTTAACATTAATGGCCGCAAAATTCAGATTGTACTCAGCCATCCATTTCCTGGTTATTTCAGGGCTTGAGTTTTCGTATGGGAAAACCATTTCAACACCATCAAATCCCCGGATTCTGTTAACAACTTCCAGTTTTTCAGGCGTAGTCAGCGGTTTTTGATATTCAGAAAATCTGTCTTGTGTTTTGCCCAGGAATCCGATTATTAAAGCTTGCTTCATTTATAAAAATTTAATTATGTTATTAACAACTTTATGCTTTCTGCCATAGATTCCAGGATAAGGTAACAGGAACTTGCTCCTGCATCGGGAACACCCCTTGACCGTTCTCCTAACCGGCTTGCTCTTCCAATCCT
Organism: uncultured Bacteroidaceae bacterium; assembly: GCA_964454295.1. GTDB lineage: Bacteria > Bacteroidota > Bacteroidia > Bacteroidales > CAYVTV01. The sequence goes on along the minus strand of CAYVTV010000117.1, from coordinate 5,247 downwards.
TGCAATCATTTCAATAGTTGAGTCCCGCCCGGTTCTGGCAGCAGACACCATTTCATCCAACGCAACTTTAAATGTTTTTTTGTCAGCCAGTGCTTTTTTGTATGCAACAAACGCCAGAACTAAAGTATCCATAAGAGTCTTATCACCGGGTATAGCAGAAGAAATGGTTTGTATCCCGGCAAGAGCTGCCTCAACAGCATTTCCGAATTCCTCTTTGCCTATATTATTTTCGCTTTCAATAGCCCTGGCAAATTCTTTGAAAAATTTTCCATAAAGAGGCCCCATAGACCCGCCTATCTCCATAATAAGAATATTTGCCAGCGTTTTTAAAGAATGTGAGAAGTCTCCCGGATTTTTATCCAGCTCTTCCCTGCACCTGGTGAACCCTTTATTCATATTAATCCCATGGTCTCCATCACCGATCAGACCGTCAATATCACTGAGATATTGCTTATTTTCCTGAATAACCTTAATCAGCTTGTTAACAATCAAAGCTCCTTGAGATGCGGAAAATGTTTGCACTGGTTTTACTTTTTAATTTAATTCTACAATCTTCTCTCAAACTGGCGAAATCCAACTGAATCTGCTTCATAATCAACGCAGGCTTTTAATTCTTCATCGAGTTTCATTAATGTGCATGTAATACCAGCCATTTCTAACGATGTAAAGTAATTGCCTACATACGACCGGTATATATTAATTCCCTCTTTTATGAGAATTTTCTCTATTTCGTTAAAAACAATATATTGCTCAAGAAGAGGGGTTGATCCCAGGCCTGAAATAAGAAGTAAGATTTCGTCTCCGGAGTTGAAGGGCAGGTCAGGTAAAATAACATTACAAAAACGTTTTGCAATTTCTGAAGCTTTTTCTATAGGTACTACCTCGATTCCCGGCTCACCATGATGGCCTATTCCCACCTCCATGGTGCCTCCCATGATGGTAAAATTCGGATGTCCCACTTCCGGAATGGTGCATGGCGCGAGTCCTATACCCATACTTCGTGTATTATCAACAGCTTTCCGGGCTACGGCAATAACCTCATCAAGATCAGCACCCATGGCAGCTTTTGCTCCACCAACTTTCCACATTAGTATTTCACCGGCTACACCCCTTCTGTTTTCTTCCTGGCCTTTAGGTGCAGAAGGCACATCATCGTTTGCCACCACTTTCGCAACAAGTATCCCTTCCTTCTGTGCCTGCTCCATGGCCATAGCCACATTCATGTTATCACCTGCATAGTTACCGTAAAGAATTGCCACTCCTTTGCCCCCATCCGCTAAACGAATGGCATCATAAAACATTTTAGCAGGAGGTGATGAAAATATTTCTCCACATGCAACTGCATCCACCATGTTTCGCCCGGCATATCCTAAAAATGCCGGTTTATGACCGGATCCTCCACCTGTCACAATCCCAACTTTACCTTTAACAGGAGCGTGCCTGTATTTTATTACCCTTGAATTGGTTGTAGATACAACCAGATCGCTGTGTGCTTTTACAAATCCTTCAAGCATCTCATCAACTACTTTGGAAGGATCATTAATGAATTTTTGCATCATCTGAAAGTTAAGTTTTCCTATATTCTGAAGGATGAAATGACTCTTTCTCCAACAAACTGATTTGGTTAACTTTTGGCAAGGAATTTCCTCCCAGGAACTCGGAATTCAACCATGCATCAATAATAGTTTTTGCCAACTCAATGCCTATCACCCGTGCACCAAGAGTAAGTATCTGTGCATTATTACTTTTTCTTAAACGTTCGGCAGAATATACATCATGGCATACACCTGCATAAACTGACTCAACTTTATTGGCAATTATTGCCATACCCAGGCCTGTTCCACACATTAAGATTCCTCTGTCATATTCCTTATTCTTTATCTTTAATGCAAGATTATATCCTATCTCCGGATACATAGCCGTAGTATTTTCACCTAAATAATTCAGGTCACTAATATTTATATTTTTACCTGCTAAATGCTCAACCAACGCTTTCTTGAGTTCGATTGCATTATCATCACAGTCAATAGCAATTTTCATATATTACTATTTTTTTAGTTCGGGCAATACTTTTTCCAGGTATTTTAAACTCTTTTCCACCCACATATCAGGGTCTTCCACAAAATCTCCATTAGCTTCGCTGCCCATTTCAATACCTGCTACACAAGGCTCACCATACTTTTTACAATTCTCTTCAATGCCAAGTTCAATAAGTTTGTCAATATATAATTTAAAATCCACTACCCCTGTTCCCAAAATACTATTGGTATGATTAAATGATTCTGTTTCACTAAGGTGGACATGTAATAACCTGCTTCTTAATTTTTCCAGATGCTCAGGGCCTTCACGGGTTATAACCATATGGCCTATGTCGACATTTGGGTATACATTTGGTAATCCTATATCTTCAATAGCTTTTGCCAGCTTGTATGTACTGTTACATATAAAGAATACATGAGGATCAAGTTCAATCCCCACAAGAATATCTTTATCAAGGCACCATTGGGCAAAACGCCCGACATTATCAAGCATATATAACCAGGATTGCTCAGGAGGAACACCCGTCTCATATAACCCTCCTCCCCAGCATACAAGAACCTGCCGGCCTCCCATTTCCTTCTGAAATTCAGCACAAGACTTCATATAATCAAAAACATCATCCCTCTTCTTTTTATCCGGGTGCGCAGTATCTTTTGTTGCTACCATTAACATTTGAGTACAATAAATTCCATTCTCCTTTATAATTCGTACCACTTCCTTTCGTTGCTTTGACGACATTGTCAAAGGATTCCCCTTACGTATACCGGCATATTCAATGTACCTGAAACCAAATTTTACAGCCCTCAGCAGGGACTCATCCGGTCCTTTGTTTCCAACTTCATATACCAGGGTATTTAGAGCAAGATTCATTATCAATTGTTATTTAATAAATATGGTTAATTATTTAATAGTCAGGCAGTTTATCTGCATAATTAATTGCTGTTGATGATTTGTTCGGATAAAATAGATTTTTCAGGTTTCATAAATACCCACATCAGAATGGCCAATAACGAAAGAATCGAACAGACATAAAAGAACACCTGATGATCTCCCGTCCATGAAAGCAAATACGGAAATAATATAATGGTGATAAAAGCCCCCAGATTACCGGCCATATTCATTGTTCCTGAAACTGCACCTGCATCTTCCTTTGCAATATCAATACAAAATGACCAGGAAGGGCTGAGAGTCATATCTGCACCAAAAATGGCAATAGATAAGAATATTACAGACAAGTGTGGCGTATGTACAAATGATAACGATATCATACCCAAAGCAGCAAGTGCGAAACCCAGTATAGCAGGTATCCGGCGTGAAAGTGTAAGATTTTTCTTTCTGTAGAGCCAATCAACCAGGAATCCTGAAGTCCAATTCCCTAAAGCACCGGCAATTAAAGGAACACTTGAATAAAAACCTGCCTCAATGCTTCCAAGTTCAAATTTATCTTTCAGGTATGGATACATCCAGGTTAATGTGAAATAGAATGTAAAATTGCTCGCAACATATTGGCCCATAGCAAGCCACATATTCCCGGAATTAATTATTCTGAAAAAAGGTATCTGTTTTTTTCTGCCTGAGGGCAACTGGCGATTATTAAGAATATATTCTTTTTCTTTCTCTCCAATATATCTATAGTTGTCTGGTTTATCCCTGAAAACCAAATACCAGATTATGGCAAACATAATCCCTGTTACTCCAAAAAACACAAAAGAATATCTCCAACCTATATGTCCTATCAGAAATGCAACAAAAGGCAATGCAAGTGCAGCCCCCAATCTTCCCCCGGAAAAATTAATTCCCTGCACAATTCCCCTTTCCTTTAACGGGAACCAATTAAAAGTAACTTTTGATAAAGAGGGGAAAGTCCCTGCTTCTCCAGCCCCAAAGAAAAACCGGACTACAAGCATGGAAATAAAAGTTTTCATGAATCCGGTAAGAGTAGTAAGGCATGACCAGAAAATCACGATGAAAGTAAGTACAAATCTTGGCCCTCTTGCATCAGCAAAATAACCTGAAGGCGTTTGAAACAGAGCATAACCAAGAGTGAATGCGGCCATTATCCATCCCCATTGTGTAAGAGTTAAATTCAGATCAGCTACAATAGAATCCTTCGCCGCTGAAATACAAGCCCTGTCAATGTATAAGTTTAATGTGTGAATGAAAGTAAATAAAACCAGGACATATCTTATGGGGATCAATGTTTTCTTCACGAAAAAATAGTTGAGTTAGATTGTTATTAATTTAGTTATTTCGAATAACTTGATTCCACATATATTTAGCTTATCTCTGTTTAATGTATTTTGTATACATTTAAAATGGTTACTTTTTATTTTAGCCTGAAAATGTAAGGCTAATATCATTATTCCCAATACTTTTTTGTAATCCTGCCCACCTGAAAAAAGCAACATCAATCTCTCCCTTTAATAATCAACAGCATTAATTGATATGTGGGCACAGCGAACAGAGAGACTACCTCACTCCAACCAGATTGAAATCATGTGCTTTAATACTGTCCAATATACGATTCCTTGATCTGGTAAAATGTTCTTTCAACAGTGATTCTGCTTTTTTAACATCTTTACAGGCAAGTGCATCAATAATTGCCATATGTTCAATAAATGTTTCTCCCGGGTTTCTAATCAATCCTGTTTGATACGTTCTGGTAATTACATTACTGAGCATTTCCATTTTCAACAGGATTTTATTTCCACTTTTCTGAAGTATGGTATTATGGAAAATAAAATCGGCTTCTTCATATTTCATAAGGTCAGCTGCCTCAGGATTTTTAGCGAATGGAGCAAACAATTTATAAAGAAACTGAATATCTTTTTCCGAAAGATTTACAGCAGCTCTTCTGACTGCCAAACACTCAATTACTTCACGGCATTCGAAAGCATCCGCAATTTCCTGATGATTAATAGTTCGAACAAATATCCCTTTACGTGGCACATGTTCCACCAGCATTTCATTCTCAAGTCTCTGAAAAGCCTTGTGCAGCGGCATCCTGCTTACCCCAAGCTCAGCTGCAAGTTTTTCCTGAATTATTTTTTCTCCGGGAGCCAGCTTATTTTCCAAAATCATGGACTTAATCCGCTTATACGCAATGTAACTCAGATCATAATATTCTAAAGGAGCATTCATTATTATAAATATAATATAGTGTATTTTGTATACAATTATACTAATTAATTTTTATTTTTACCTTAA
>CAYVTV010000116.1:0-12616 GCA_964454295.1 uncultured Bacteroidaceae bacterium | reverse complement strand
AAGCGTCAAATTTAAATTATTATCTTAAATTTGACACAGTTCGTAGAACAGTCTCATAGATTAATCGAAGGAGTAAAATTATTACTAACTTGCATACATTATATCTCTTGCAATTTCTGTTATGAAACTAATTTCCGCACTGATTTTAGCACTCTTTTTTTATACAACATGTATATTTTCTCAGGAAGAGGCTGCAAGTATTTATTTTTACCGTCCCCTGTCATATAAAGGAGCTGCAATGGCCATTAAGGTATCTGTGGATGGAAAATACATCGGCAAGCTCCAGTTAGGTGAGAGACTTTTATATAAAACAAGTGACTTTAATACACGGAAGCTGTATTTTGAGATGGTAAATTTGAATAAGGAAATCATGGTTGATCTTAAGCCCGGCAGTGAAACATACATACTGCTTGAACTGGGGTTTATGGATCTTGATTGTCGTCTTATGGAAATATCTGCGGGACGTAATGAATTCAACAATCAGAAGAAATTCAAAAGGAATACCGAACCTTTTCTTGTATCAGAGTCCATATTGCCCACTGATCACCTGACTGACAATGCAGTTATAAGTATTCCCTCTGAAAGCCCCTCCCTGCCCCAGGTACAGGCTAAAGAAAAACCTGTTGTCAAAGAGGTCTCTGAAACATACACCGGAAAGAGGCTTGCGTTGATCATCGGGAACAGTTCATATCAGCATGCCGGATATCTCAGGAATCCGACAAATGATGCGGAGGACATTGCTAGAACCTTGAAAGAACTGGGATTTGAGGTAATGTTATTCACCAACCAGGACATGAAAAGCATGAAACAGGCTATTGATGCCTTCGGGTTGAAACTTAATAATTACGATGTAGGACTGTTTTACTATGCTGGCCATGGTGTGCAATCAAAGGGCTTTAACTATTTTATCCCTGTGGATGCGAACCTGCAAACCGAAGCACAGGTGGAATTCGATTGTGTCAGAACAGACCGGCTACTCAGTCTTATGGAAGATGCAAATAATACAACCAACATTATTATCCTGGATGCCTGTCGTGATAATCCGTTTGAAAGAAGCTGGCGCCGCTCGGCCACCGGCAGCGGACTGGCATTCATGGATGCGCCATCAGGGTCACTGATCGCCTATGCTACAGCGCCTGGCAGGACTGCATCGGACGGACACGGAAGAAACGGATTATATACATCCGCCCTTCTGAAATATCTTAAAGAACCGGGCATCGGCATTGAAGAAATGTTTAAAAAAGTAAGGGAGGAAGTAAGTAATCAATCAGATAAACAACAAATTCCATGGGAATCTACCTCTCTGGTGGGTGCATTTTATTTTTCAGTTAAGTGATTCGTGTCCTGACCGTTAAGATGTCTCTCTATTGCTTTTACTATGATGAGTCGCCGCGACGCTGACGTTATTTATTAAAAAGTTTATCCGCAGGACAACCCAATTTCCTCTGTTTACAATACCTGCAGGTGAGATTTCCCCTTATGAAACCATTTCCTGATGTTGTTAGGATGACCAAAAGCAATATATAAACCAGCAGAGTTATTTCAAATTTCATGATCAGGAGTACGATTCCCACGATAACAGGAATAAATGAAACCAGCATATCAGGTATCATATCCTTCCAGGTCATATCACAGGTATAAAACTCTGATATCTCCCCTTTTTTGAAAAACCACGAACTAAGCCGGCCTTTCCCGAATCCGCATGCTTTCCCCCAGTAATAGCATTTAGTACAATGATTTTTTATCAGTCTGTATTCAAGGAATAAAACATAAAGCAGGTATAGTAATGCAAATAAAAGTCCCAGCCTGAAAATGATCAGGAAACCAAAAGTATATACAGCCAGGGAAAACAAAACCGAAACCATCACAATCCATGAAGGAAAGTTTTCGAAAGATTTTTCATTTTCCATGTGAAAGGTGTTTTTGCAAAGTTATTTATTATTATGAGTTCGATATACCAGATCTTTACATTTTGCATAAGTCAATTTAAGTGTTATATTTGCAATTCGCGAATCACGAATAAATACTAATAATGAAGAAACATAATGGAATGCGGCCGCAAGACATTGTAGTATTGCTTAAAATAATATCAATGCAGAATCAAGAATGGCGTAATATTGATATTGCTAATGCACTTAATTTAAGTCCGTCAGAAGTATCTGAAGCTTTGAACAGAAGTAAGATTGCCAAACTAATTGATAGTAAAAAGAAAAGAATTAATCCAAATTCATTTAAAGAGTTTTTAGTTTATGGATTAAAGTATGTATTCCCTGTTGAACCAGGAGCAGTTGTCCGAGGAATACCAACTGCACATTCTGCACCTCCAGTTAGTGAAAATATTTCTCAGGGTGGAGATATATATGTTTGGCCTTATTCAAAGGGAATAAAAAGAGGGCAGGCAATAGAGCCTCTATATAAGAACCTGCCAAAGGTTGTTCAGAAAGACAAATCTTTATATGAATTACTTGCGATTACTGACACTTTAAGAGTTGGTCGTGCGAGAGAAATTAAAATTGCAATAGAAGAATTAGAAAAAAGAATGAAATATGCCAAGTGACAATATTGAAATGCTGCAAATTGTGGCAGATGGATTAGGAGATTTAAAAGACGAAATAATATTTGTTGGAGGAACTGTTGCAGAATTATATGCAGATGAGAGTGTTAAAAAGTATTTAAAAACAGAATGCGAAAGGTTATTTGCAAATGGTGGACTATCTGAGGGAATTGAAAGTGCATTGCCATATGGATCAGATTCAGATAGAGTCGAAATTATTGAAGATTTGTTACTTGAGATTGCTAGTTTTTAATACTCAGTTAATTCAATGTTAAAAGCCCGCATTAATGATGATATCAACTGATAATTCAGCTATTTTTGTGACCCGGATTCCTTTTTTATTAATGTATTAGCGGAATCAGGATAATACCGGTAAAATATTATACCTTTGCCGGCTGAAAACTATCAGGATAGCCTGATATTTGTTATCAGTCGCTTACATTGGTTGAATTATAAAGCTTTCTAAATATTATACAGGGAATGAAGAAGTTGGGTTTTTTTATTTTTCTAATTGCATGTTTTTTTGTATTCGATACACCATCCCTGAGCGGACAACCACAAAATCCGGAGAGGGAGGGTGCCCCTCTATCAGGAAATATAACCGGAAAAATTCTGGAAGCAGGAAGTAAAGTCCCCCTTGAATTTGCCACCATCGCTGTTTATAAAGAAATTGACTCTTCCCTTGTAACCGGAGGGATTGCCGATAATAGAGGAAATTTCAATGTTAGCCCGGTACCTCCGGGAAAATATTATATTGAGATCAGGTTTATGGGATACGAGAATTATCATAAAGATGGTCTGGAGATTACCCGGAACAATTCAAATGTTGATCTCGGGGTTCTGCACCTCAGCCCGGTTGCGGAAAACATCTCGGAAGTTACCGTTACCACCCAAAGTAAAGCCATTGCTTATGAAATTGATAAAAAAGTCCTTGACCCGTCATTTTTCCCCACTTCAGCCAGCGGAACCGCTATTGATGTGCTGGCCAACAGTCCTTCTGTAACAGTGGATATCGAAGGCAACGTTTCCCTCAGGGGTAGTTCCAGTTTCACAGTACTTATTGACGGCAGACCTACACCCTTCAGCGCTGCCGACGCACTGGAACAAATCCCTGCCAGTATGATCCGTAATATTGAGATTATTACCAACCCTTCGGCAAAATTTGATCCCGACGGAAATGCAGGTATTGTAAATATAAACACAAAAAGGAGCCGCCTTGAAGGTGTCAGCGGGATCGCCAACTCATCTGCCGATTCACGCGGTTCGCTTTCAGGAGATATCTTGTTGAATTACAGGACAGGGAGATTTAATTTTTATGTCAGTGCTAACACATCCGACCGCATGGGAAGTGGAACCTCTGAAGCCGCAACAATGACCATGGACAGTATCATCAGTAATACCAGATCGTTTGGAGAAGGTGGCAGAGGAGGTAAATCATACTCCCTGAAATCAGGTTTCGATTATTATATTAACAATTATAATACACTGACATTCAACGTGGATGTAAACAGCAGATCGAGATATTATAAATCTTCTGTTTTCTTCGAGGAATCCAATTCCACGGGATTCTTCCTGGAATCATTTACAGATAACAACAACACCCGTTCAGGAAAAGAAATGGCACTCTCACTCGACTATAAAAAAACATTTAAACAGGAAGGGCGGGAACTCACGGGATTTATATACTTCGAGAAAGAAAAGGACAATGAATACTCCTGGTATTATCAGTATGACGGAGACGATATTCTGATTAACGGACTCAGAAGCTGGGAGGTTGGATCTGGAGGAACCGACTTCAGGGCAAAGATTGATTATATCCATCCTTTCTCAGGAAAGAAAAAACTGGAAACGGGAATGCAAACCCGGATCAGCAGGGAACCGGAATGGAATGATGTACACTGGTTCTCTTCTCTGCCGAATGACTATAAACCTTCTCCCTCATCTCCCTATTATTCAGACACTGACTTCTCACGTGATATACATTCATTATATGGGATCTTCAGTAACTCCAACACCCTCTGGGGATACCAGCTGGGAATGCGTACTGAATACACCCACCGGACAATGACATACAGTGGCAGTGAAGAGGACTATGTAGTTAACAGGCTGGACTTTTTCCCAACAACACATGTCTCCCTTAACCTCCCCCATGACCAGCAGATGATTGCCAGTTATACCAGGAGGATTGAACGCCCCAGGGGATATTCACTGGAACCCTTCATTACTTACGAAAATGCATATAGTGTGAGAAGAGGTAATCCTTCCATCTTGCCCGAATATATTGATTCCTATGAACTTGGATATCAGAAGCAAATAAAGGACGGCTTTATTTCTGCCGAACTGTACTTCAGGCAAACCAATAACAAAACAGAGAGAGTGCAAAGTGTATATGAACCAAATGTTATTATGCGGAGTGTCGCTAATGTCGGAACCGACTATTCCCTTGGAACAGAGTTAATGTTTAACTATAAACCTTTTAGATGGTGGATGCTTAACCTTATGGGAAATATCTATAACTACAGACTTGAAGGAGAATTTAGCGACCTGAAAATCAGCACCTCAAGTAATAACTGGAGCAGCCGTTTTAACAACACTTTCATGCCCTGGAAAAACACCAGGTTGCAGGTAAACGTAATGTACAACAGTCCTACGGTAACCCTGCAGGGACGAAGAGAAGGGTTTACGTACACCAACCTGGCTATACGTCAGGATTTCCTCAACAACAAACTCAGTGCAACATTTGGGATACGCGATGTGTTAAATACTGCAAAATTTGAATACATATCCGAAGGCCCGGATTTCAGTTCCTACAGGAAATTTGATCTTGATTCCCCCATTTTTTCCTTTTCTCTCTCATTCAGGATAAATGATTTCAAACCGCAACGACAGCAGAACGGGAATGGCGAAGGGATGATGGATATGGAGGGGGATGGGATTGAGTGATTGAGTGATTGAGTGATTGAGTGGTTACGTGGTTACGTGGTTACGTGGTTGCATAGGGACGCACGGCTGTGCGTATCTGTTGATTGAGGCGGAACAGATAAAGCTGATTTAGGAAAAAGTAATGTAACCAAAGCAAATAGTATTAACCGGAACGATAAATTCTTCTCCATATCAGAATTGTGACCATAATAATGAGGATCTGCCCTGAAAGGAATATAAACCAGGGAAAATGTTCCGGAATAAATGTTAAGGACATGCTTACTATACTATCTTTATCCTGAGAGAAAAGTATCTCTGATAAACGGAAATGCCTGAGCATAAAAGATGAATAATCCCAGATAAAAGACAGGAATAATATGATTGCTCCTGTAATAAGTCCAGCCCATTTACGTAAACTTATCCTGATTAATCTGTCTTTTGAATACCAGATAATTACACAAGCTAGTGCTATCATACTCAGGGAGATAATCAGCGGGGCCAGTACCGGGCCTGTCCATTGTACAGGGATCAGGAATAGGATATCCCATGTCATTAAAGATTCCGGCCAGCCAATCAAGGCTTTCAGAAAAACATAATAAAAAATATCCCAGACAGCAAAGCAATAAATAAACCAGGCAAATTTTTCTGCCAGAGTTTTTCCAAGGAGATACCCAATACTCACCAGCATTATAATTGTAGCTGCCTCCCTTAAGATTTCCGTTAAAAGAATATCAGGGGGAATAGGTCTTAAAGGGAATGCAAAACCCTCAGGGTATAATATCTCCCTGAGATAAATTACCACGGCGGCTTCCAGCAGACCCATGGCTATAGCAAACAGGGTTATGATAGTAGTTTTCAATATGCGATTAATGATTCTGTTACTGATAATTATATGTGTTAATAATAAAGGGATCACGGGATCACGGGACATTTGTTAAAGCCAATAGCTTTCTATTTACAGGAATAAGTGTCGTATTCTCTTCAACCAAATTTTTTTTCAGCTTCTTGCACACCTGGCTTAACTGTAACATTACATTCGTATTTCAACACTAACCGAGCGACTGAATAATATTTTCGGACGCTTAATAATTTTAAACCCACTGCTAATCAAATCGTTTATCAATACCTCAAATTCTTTTTCGGTAACATGAGATTTGGGTTCAACAATAAGAAATCTCCCCCCGGGTTTTAAAATGGATTTAACTTCCTCAAAAAAAGTCTTTTGGTCCGGAAGTTCATGCAATACATAAAATGCAAGTATAAAATCAACCGGAGTGGTTACACCCATCTTCCCGCTTTCACACCTATGCGGTTCCACCAATTTCTCAAAAGGCGACTCTTTGATCTTTATTTTTACTATTTCAAGCATCCCTTGCTGCAAATCAGCAGCAATCACTTTGCCGGAACCATTCAGCATCCGGGCCATCTCAACAGTAAAAAATCCCGGGCCACATCCAAAATCCAGTATTGTCATTCCGGGTTGAATGTAAGGTTTCAGTATTCTTTTTGGATTCTGGAATATTCTCCTGAAGTAATTATCAAGACCTCCTGCCCTTTCCACGGGGCAAACACGGTTTCTGTCTGTTGAGTTCATAAAGCAATTTTACACTAAAAATAGCTATAAATATCCAAAAATTTATCTGTATCCTGAAAACCTACTTCAGCGATACATGCACGGCAACTTCCCGACTCTGACCTGTCAGTGTTGCAGACTCACTGTCGCGAAGCTTCAGCGAGCGCGGCCTGACAGCGTCAAACCATGAAAAACAAAAACAAATCAAACCACACAAGCGGTTAAACTATTCTTTTCATTATACGAAATGTTGAAAATATGCGAAACTTTAGTTAATTATTAAAAAAGGCATACTACCTCACAAAACAAAACTCCGGGTAATTATGATAGCTGTTATCCATCGCCTTTAGAACCAACTGGCTATCAGAAAGGCTGATCAACCTTACCGTTGATATTCCAAAAATATGTGAACCGCACATCGAACTGTATAAAGGGTACTGCGGATCAAAAAATAACTCCAGTTTATTCCGGGTCTGTGAAATTATTTCAATACGTCCATCTTCTACCACAACTGTTGATTCAAAATAGATTTTATAGGTAAGATCTTTTTTTATTTCCAGCTTATCATATGGCGAAGTCAGATTAATTTTAATCCCGGCACTATCAATCAAAATGTTTTGTGTCATCCATGTCCCGCATAATGACTGGTATTTGTCAATAAAATAATCGTCTTCTTTCTGACAGGAAAAAAGGAAAAATAAAATACCTGTAATAATTAACGGGAGTTTCATGTCATTGTTTTGTACGCCAGCACATGGGGATTTCATGATGTTTAAGAAAAAAGATGCGGAAAGCACCCGAAAAGTTGCTTTGATCAGTTCATAAATTGCATTTCTATCAACTCAACCGCTCTTTCCGTCCCATTTTCCAGGGAAATCTTTAGTCCCGTTTCATAACAATGCTTTATCAACCTGCTGTCTGATGCCGCCCGTGTAATTGCAGCAGACAATTTACCGCTGTTCAATGAAGAAACATCCAAAGGTTTAGTGGAAAGTCCCATTTTATATATTTGTGATGCCCTCATCTTCTGATCAAATAAATGAGGTACGGGAACTGAAGGCAGCCCTGCCCGCAACACCTCAGCTGTTGTCCCGAATCCGAAGTGATGAATGACCATACTTACACGGCTTAATAACCAACTGTATGGAATGTCATTGATCAGGAAAATCTCCCCTGGAATGGCATTTTCTCCCGAAAGGAGATCAGGCATTAATAATAAAGCTCTCTTCCCGGAATGATCGATTGCCTTACAGATCAAATCAAATAAACGGGCAGTTTCTTCCTTCCCGTGGAACATGGAACCGAAGGTTAGTAAAACCGGTTTTTCACCGGCCTGGATAAATTTTTCCAGTGCTGCTGAAGGGGTATAATTTACCGGGGTATCGGCAAAAAAGAATCCGGTAACTTCTGTTACAGGTTTCCAGTAAGGATTGTATTTCTGGATCAGCGGGCTTATCGGGACTATTGCCAGATATGGAAAATCCGTTTTTGATCCGGGAGGAGGAGCGCCTGTTTCCTTCCTGAAGTTTATATAGGGTTTGCCAAAAAGAAATCCCTTTAATTTGTCACCAAGATATACATAAGAATTTTTTATAATATTGGCAGATACATGGTATTCCTTTTGTAATCCCATGGGTGCAAAGGATACCGTCACGAAAGGTTTATTCAGCATGTCGGCTTCAGCGTTGCCGACAATACCATGTCCAATTACCAGGTCAGCATCGCGGAGGACATTTAAAAAGTCGGAATGACAATTTCTCAACCTATCAAAGATAAAGTTCAGTGCGAAGTGAAATCCTTTCAGATTATTCCCTGCATTTTCGACAAATTGTTTGGCCGTATAATGAATATCAATATCATCACCGACCGGTGCGTGCAACAGGTTATACGAGTTAAGCAGATCCTTCGCCCAGGGATGGGTGGCTAAAGTTATCTCATGACCTTTTGCCTGCAGGGCAGTACCCAGCGCAATGTACGGCTGTATGTCGCCGCGGGAACCGATGGTTGTGAGAGTTATGTTCATAAAACAAGTTATAAACCGGTTGATCTTAAAAATAAAAGTTTACAATTTAAAGCATTTTACCCAAAATTCTTATTTTTTTACCAACAAATAGGTATTGCGAATTTAATGTTATTTCTTAGTTTTGTACGATTCAACAGACAGCAGACTATATCTGAAATCTGGAATCTGAAATCTGGAATCTGAAATCTGGAATCTGAAATCTGGAATCTGGAATCTGGAATCTGGAATCTTGAATCTTGAATCTGAAATCTGGAATCTGGAATCTCGAATCTGAAATCTGTCACCTAATTTAAATTGAACCTTTACAAAGCACATAAAACTATACCCATTATTTCCCTCCTCCTGGCAGGGTTATTTTTGTTTATTGCTTTGAATAAAGCTTTCTTCTGTCATACCCATATATATGGCAATAAAATTGTTACCCATTCTCATCCTTATAATAAATCAGATGATGCTGACCCGGTTAAAAACCACCGGCATTCAGATGCTTTTCTAATAGTGATCTCAACTATTGAAGCTTTATCTTTTATTTTGCTTTCCGGATTAATCCTGATCCACTTTTCAAAATCAATCAGATTTACCCCTCTGATAGCTCCGGTTCATGCCAGGCCAGCTATTCTGAGGCTGTCTGCAAGAGCACCACCTTGGTAAGGGACTAAGGGGACTCCACCTACGCTGAAGCTCCGGTGGATGAAAAGGGGGCAAAGGGAACCAGTTCCATCCCTATTCTTTCTCTGTGTATCTCTGTGACTACTCCGTGCTCTCTGTGAAATAAAAAACAGTTATTACACAGAGAGCACGGAGTAGTCACAGAGATACACAGAGGACAAATAAATACAACAAAGAAATTATACAATACTAATGAAAATCACAAATATCATCCTTTTTGTTCTTTCAGTGAGCATGCAGATCGTTTCTGCCCAGAAATTAAAAACCGATGCAAATATTATAGGGCATGTGACAGACGGAAAAGAACATTTACCTTTTGTAAATGTGTTTATTAAAGGTACTGCTATCGGCACCGCAACTGATATAACCGGACACTTTCAGCTTATACATGTTCCTGTGGGTGATCTAACCGTAGTTGCCAGTGCGGTCGGATATAAACCAAAAGAAATAACTATAACAACAAAGGCGGATAAAACAGCTGAGATAAAATTTGAACTTGAGACTGACATGCTGAATCTGCTGGAGGTTGTAGTCACTGCCGACCGTAATGCCAGAAACCGGAATGACGCTTCAGTAATCGTTAATACGCTTACTCCAGGTCTTTTTAAATCTTCACAGTCGGTAACCCTGAGCGAGGGATTAAATTTTTCCCCCGGACTCCGGATGGAAAATAATTGTCAGAACTGTGGTTTTACGCAATTACGTATGAACGGCATGGAAGGACCATACACCCAGATTCTCATAAACAGCCGCCCTGTTTTCAGCGGGTTGGCCGGAGTTTATGGTCTTGAACTCATTCCTTCCAACATGATTGAAAGAGTGGAAATTGTACGGGGAGGAGGTTCAGCCCTGTACGGAAGCAATGCTGTTGCAGGAACAGTGAATCTGATCCTGAAAGATCCCATATCTAATTCCTATGAAGTGGGATTATATACCGGATTGATGGGTTTCGGACTAAAGGATACGGATAGGCCGGCTGCAGATCATTCGGTAAACTTTAATTCTTCCATTATCTCCGAAGACCAGAAAACCGGGTTTGCGATGTATGGATTCACCAGGGATAAAAAAGTATTTGATGCAAATAATGACGGATTTTCAGAGATCGCTCCCTTAAATAATACTACCGTTGGATCAAGGTTTTTTCACCGCTTCGGATACAGGGGCAAACTTTCAGTTGACTATTTTAATATCAGGGAAGAGCGTGCCGGAGGGAACAAACATGATCTGCCTCTGCACGAAAGGGACATAGCTGAAGCCGTGAAGCACAACCTCAATGCAGGAGCGGTTACATTCGAAAAGTTCTTCAGGGATTATGATGTCTTTTCCGTTTTTGCCTCAGCTCAACATCTGAACAGGGATTCCTATTATGGAGCCAACCAGTCCCTGAGCGATTACGGAAACTCCAGAGATCTTACCTATAACTTCGGAGCCCAGTATAAATTGTTATTTGGAAATTCCACCATGCTCGCCGGAGTGGAAAACATAGGAGGACACCTTAATGATAAAAAACTGGGATACCCTGATTATGACAATGCTGTGATCATTGACGGAGTCATCGAAGATATCCCTCATATAGGGAACAGGACGGTTGCCAACCAGAGATCCTTTACTGCCGGTGTATTTACCCAGTGGGAAGTTAAGGTTGAAAGGATTAAAGTTACCGTTGGTGGCAGATATGATAATTACAGAGTGGAAGACCTGCAGGTAGACGGAAGTTTGAAGACGGGTAATGTCTTCAGTCCCAGACTCAGCCTTATGTATGATCTTAGTGACAACATAAAGGCCAGATTAAGCTACGCACAAGGTTACCGTGCCCCCCAGATCTTTGACGAAGACCTTCACATAGAGACTTCAGGATCGCGGCAGGTAATAAATGTGAATGATCCGGACCTTACACAGGAAACAAGTCATAGCTATATCGCTTCACTGGATTTTAACACACGACTCAGAAGCACAAGTCTTGGAATACTGGCCGAAGGTTTTTACACGCGTCTGCTGGATCCTTTTGTAAATGAGATAGGCACACCAGATGAACATGGTACGGTTATTTACACAAGGGTCAATGCAGAAGACGGAGCTGTAGTAACGGGTATGAACCTGGAGCTTAAACTTATGCCTGCCCGGGCATTATCTTTTACTTCAGGATTCACTGTTCAGCGATCGAAGTTCGATGAACCGCAGGAATTCAATGAGAGAAAGTTCTTTCGTTCTCCCGGCAGCTATGGTTTCTTTACATTAGACAGGAACTTCTCCAGGAATCTAACCCTGGCAGCCACCGGAACTTATACCGGGAAAATGCTGGTCCCTTATTTCGGCCCACTCACAGATCCGGAAGAGGGAGAACTGAGAACCACCAGTCCTTTCTTTGACCTGGGTATTAAACTGGGTTACACTATAAAACTGAATGGCTCCAAATTGCAGTTATATGGGGGAATGAAAAATATTTTCAACTCGTACCAGTCGGATTTTGACACGGGAATTGACCGTGATCCTGCCTATATTTATGGACCTGCATTACCCAGGATGGTGTATGTGGGGGTGAGGGTTGGGAATATGATGAGGTAGATGCAATAAAACCTTTACTCTATACTCATTTACTCAATTACCCCTACACGTAACCACGTAATCACACAACCACTTGATCCCGCGATCCCGTGATAGCGTGATCCCTTAAAAAGGGAAAACACATAGGTTTGCCCCTACAGACCATGTTTTCACTCATCCACGTAACCACTCAACCACTCATCCACTTCCTAATACATCCCCTGGTCCACCATCGCATTTGCCACCTTCAGAAATCCCGCGATATTGGCTCCCTTAACGTAATCCACATATCCGTCCGGCAGGGTTCCGTACTTTACGCAACTTGCATGTA
>CAYVTV010000115.1:0-12725 GCA_964454295.1 uncultured Bacteroidaceae bacterium | reverse complement strand
TTAAATCATATAGAAAGAATAAGAAATTCTGTTTATATCGAACTCACGTTAATTACCTTTTCCTCATCAAAGCAAATGTAATGCTTATTTGTGCAAGGTAGTAGGTGGGAAGGATAAGAAAATTCAGTTCCCTGTATTTTACAAACTCCTTAAATGCAATAATTGTATCTGAAAACAAAATGAGGAATATTCCGAAGATAAAAGCCCATTTTACCATTGATGTTGTTTGAAGCCCTGCAGCTGCGCCCAGTGAGACGCAGGATATCAGCAGGTACACAAGGGATGCAAACATCAGGGCTTTATTATCGATGGAAGGATAAAGGACAAAAAAGAAAAAAACAAGGTAGGCAGCGAGTACTGTGAGAGTAACAGTTTTGTGAATACGACCGTTCATCAGCGCATATAAAAGATAACCGGCATGTGCGAAGAAGAAAAGAATGATCCCGGCAATAAACATCCCTGCATCTCCCTTTTTATTCGACAGAAACCAGTCACCACCGATAGAAAACATGAAAGCTGCAATAACCATCCAGACATCAAGTGACACTCTTAGTTGTTTGAAATAAACAATCAGAAGAATAAGAATACCTGCTGCTGCTACGCCTGCCTTAAAAAAGAACCCGAAATGTAGAAGGGCAAGCACGGCTGATGCGACCGGAATGAGAAGGAGGGTGTAAAGCCATTTGTTGAAATAAGGTTGTTTCATAATTAAGAATATCAATAAGTTAATACTTGAAAATGATTTCTACAAAACTATCTTGATTTTATCAATAAACTATCTTTACACCAATTTTTCCCTTGAGTCCCGGATTCTTAAGCCTCATTACAATTCTGGTAATATTTCCGGGCCAGAACTGTTTGAGGCGGTTATCGGTAATTTCGATAATTTCAATTGAAGGTTCAAGTATGCGGGAATCGTATATCATTTTTAATATCCCCCCTTCCCCACTCATTCTCAAAACTCCGGGCTTTTCAATCTCAACATGGTTATTCGTCATAAAATTAATGGAAGAAGTCAAACCGGTTTGCCTGGTCAGTCTATATTCATCCATTATCTCAAAAGATTTTCCCTTTTGCAGGATATATGTTCTTTTCCAGCTATCCACGTATGCTTCTGCCGGGTATGCTCCTGCAATTTCTGTTGTAAATACTGCTTTTGCAGGCTTATCCCGGAATTCTGTTCCGGTAGCTTTATACTCAATTCCATACATCTGGTCAATACCGTTTATCGTAGGGAGATTATGATATTGGGATTGCATTGTCCATATTGTGTAACGTTCACTGCCGAATGTTTTTGCAGTATATGTTTCCCTCCCAACATCAATGAGTACGGGGTTCCCGTTATAATAAAGAATACAGGAACCGGCATCATTATGATTATGATTACGTGGTACATTGTTGCCACCTTTTGCAGCAAAGTAAAAACCTTCAAAAGACCCTTCCCTGTCTCTTGCGCCGCCAACCTCGGTATCCGGTAACCAGAAACTACCGGTCAGGGCTTCTTCTGCTTCAGCTCCTAAAAGTTCCTCCCTGTAGATAATTGACATCAGCTGATCATCGGGATTCCCACCAAAAGGTTTAGCGCCCCAACCTGACTTTTGTGCAAGGAAAGCTCCAAATTTCCACAAAACAGGTTCATTAACGGATCTACCATACATATAAATCTGCAGGGGGGTACTTGTTATCTGAGCATCAGCATCTGCAAAATTTACAAAATACGGAAGATGAATATACAACTTATAAATATATTGTCCCATGCTTTGTATGAGGGGGTGATTAAAGATATCAAGCTTTCCCCTGCTTATTTTATTCAACAGGTGAAGATTTTTGTATAATTGGGCGACTGCAGCACCCCAATATGAAGGCCCTTCAATACATCCCCCGTCATCCGGATAACTGTTAATGAAAACATCCAACGAACGTATAATTTTATTCACCCCTGAGATTTTTCTTTCAGGGTTATCTTCCATTAAAAGAATACAGGTAAGCATGTTGAAATTGATCCATGGATTCCAGTTATTTATGTGCGACTGGTCTTCAATTCCCATCCACCAGAAGTCAGTGCGTTCAAGATAAGGATCAATAGCTTTTATTCTTATTTCGCTTTTCAGTCTTTCCGAGATCAGTGGATGGATCTTATCGAATTCCTCATGGAAATAATACCATGCCCATGAAAGTATGTTTGCCATATCACCCACATTCAGGTCAATCGTACGATCATTAATGTCAGGCAAACCAGGTTGTACTTTCTGAAGATACATATGAGCCGACCATCCCCACCAGGTTTGTTCACAATAAAACCAGACTCCATTCACGATCTGGTCGATAAAGCGGCCCTTCCCTTCTGCCAGCTCACCCATAATTAATGAAAGTAACGCAGCTTTGGGAGCTCCAAAAGCTTCCTGACGACGATTACCGGAGCGTATAAACTCCAGATAATCTGTCGCTTTTATTATTGGCCAGTCATAAGTAAGGTATTTCTCTGCACCGGCAATATATTCTGTGGAAAGTTCACCGGGTAGTGAATTCCAGAAATCCCTTTCGTAATAGGATGGAAAATCAACCCAGGAAAGATCAGTGATCATTTTTGCAGGGAAATCAATCGCACGGCTTGCCCTGTCAAGAATATCACGCCTGGTATAACTTCCTCCATACACGACCGAAAAAAGAGAAATGATTATCAACGTAATCATTAATTTCATTCTCATTAAACTGATAGTTTTAATATTGGGGACTGCCATCCTGACTATATTTTAAATTAATAAATGTTTCGCACATACTCAACATGTCCTATAATAAATGGAATAGTTAAATATTTTTGTGATTTTAACTAAGTTAACCAAGTGTGAAACTTTAATTGTAATAATTAACACCTTTGTGTTTGTATTTTAAAGTGAGTTCGATATTAATTCACCAAAATAGCTTTAATGAGGTTTGTTCTTACCTTCTTATATACTATCATGATTTTTACTGTTATTAGTTATGCATTTCATTGCCCGGGCTGAAAGCCCATATTAATTCAGCCCAACGGCAACGCCTTGGGTTAATCAGAATTACTATTCCCATTTTCCCGTCGCAGGTCTGCCGTCGGCAGACCTGCGACGGGAATGATGATTGCGCGATTCTTACCCCAAGGCGCTGCCGTTGGGCTGAATTAAATAGCCCTTTCAGGGCAAAATAACATCACCACTGTTCCTTAACCCTGCATATTTTGTTTTGCAATAGCTTCTTTTTCACCTTTCAGGGCAAAATAACATCACCACTGTTCCTTAACCCTGCATATTTTGTTTTGCAATAACTTCTTTTTCAACTTTCAGGGCAAAATAACATCACCACTGTTCCTCAACTAACTTTAAATGGCTGTGATTAACTACTGTCTTATCATACCCGGAAGGCAAATTTACGGAATAAATCAAGTTGTCGTCCGCTTTTTTCCATTTGAGTGAAATTACCTCATTCCCGACTGGAATTGCACCCCTGCATTCATCAAGATCAATATCAGAAAAATTTATTGTAACTTTTTTTCGTGCATAATCTATATTATATATACCCAGAATGTCTCTGTAAAGTACATGTCCCAGGTATGAAGCAAAGCCATGATTACAGCTGGCCCTATCCTCCATTTTCTCCCATAATGTTCCTGTACGTTGAGCCATGTAATAAAAATATTCCTGTATCTCATTCAGCAACTGGTTTTGCAATCCATACTCTGAAAGTATATCCATACGCATATAGTTGCCTACGAAGGCGTTTGCCGGAAACACACCGGGATATGTTTTATTTTTATCACGGTGCGGACCGAACTCTGAAATTAACCTCTTCCAAAGATCAGGGTGAGTTTCAGGTGTGGCTATTTTAAAGTAAAATGCATAGTACTGACAAACCTCAGTAATGTTTGATGTAACATCCAGTTCCTTATTTCTGTTCCTTATTGCATTATCGATAAAGAACGTCCCATTAAAAGACTGTTCCAGAATCTTTTGCTTTATATGTTCCGCCTTTTCATACCAACAATCATTGTTATACAGTTCTGCAGCAAGCAACAATGCTTTGGAATACAACATGTTGGTAGGATAATTTACATCAAGGACAAAATCATTGGCTTTCGACCATTCCACAAAAATCCAGCTCTCGAGATTTTCCAGTAAACCATCTTCATTTTCAAACCGGGTGAAATATTGTAAAACTCCTTCAACCTTTGGTTTCAAAAGGGCTATCAGAGCTGTATCACCGCTTCTTTCCGCATAATCATGTACCTGTAAAATAAACCACAGAGACCAGTTCGGGATAAAAACACCATTGTAATGATCAGCGGGGTAACACATAGGGATCATTCCTTCGGGAAGGTGGGAAAATGAGTCAGGAAGTGCATAATTCTCAAGAAAATTACAAGTTACATCCGAACTTCCGGTAAAATCCTTCTCCATAATAGCAGAAAAGTAACTGTCGCACAACCAGCCGGCCCGCTCCCTCGAGGGACAATCCATCAGTATATCCAGTGCATTCTGCCGGAATGTTTGCCTGGCCGCATTATATATTTCATTTAACTTAATGTTGCTGCTTGTAAAAAAAGCATTTGTATTTTCAGGATACGCATAGTTTCTAAGGTAAATATCCTCAATAACGCAGGATCCATTGAGAACGATAATTTTCAGGTATTTAAAGGTATATGGTTCAAAAGACTCCAGTTCGTATACTCCGGGTTCCAGTTCATAAACAACAAGATTATTCACATCTGGCATACGTGTTTTAGGTTTCACATCGTCATCAATAAGGATCTCATCGAAATAAAAGAACAGGGTTGACGGTTCGGTGCAGCGGACCCTGCTCCCTATAAATCCTGTAAGATTAACTCCAAAATCGAGAGTGCAGAAGGTATTGGAAGTAACTGACAATTCTTCACCCTTTGAATATGCTTGAAAAGAAATATCCATTTTGTCGGTTACCAGTTCCTGTATGGTTAATGAAGGTATTACTTCAAGTTCATCCTCCGTATAACCTTTAAGTTTTTCGCTTATACGGGTCAGTGACCTGTCTTTTCTGTACTTCTCAGGAATAATGTGTTTCAGGGTTCCGGTGGAATGTACCGATACCGGCCTTACTATAGTAAAATCAGGAAGAAGAACATTACGGGGAAGTATTTTAACGGGGGAAAAGACAGCAGTCTCAAGTGTTTCCCCGGGTATATGCTTTGATCTCTTCCAATGATCATATGATTCATTTAATCTGTAGTACTCGGTAAAAGGTCTCTGGAAGCTGTACCTTTCCACTCTTTGCAATCTCTCTCTTATCTGAATAGCAGAAAAGTCATTTTCAGAACCGGTGGCCAGAACAACATCATTCCCGGAGGTAACCTCTGCCAGGAGAAAAGAAGGCTGATCCAGTGTATAATAACTGTTAATATTATAACCCGCCACTTCAATGGCAAGGATATTTTCACCTTTAATAATCCCTGTGGTCAGATCATATTCATCTACCCGGTAATAATCGTGTCCTGCACGGGCAGGTCCGTATCCGAGGAACTCTCCGTTCAGGTAAGCACGATAAAGTGTAGATGCTGTGATGCTGAGTTTATAATTTCTGCTTCCTTTTGCCATAAAATTTCCCCGGAAGCACAGGGTAAGGTTCATTTCTTTCTCTCTGCCCTCAGCCCATACCGGAAGGGCTTCTTTTATCAGAATCTGCTCTTTATCAAATGATTTATCTGTCCTTTTACATGCCGGTAGTATGGAAATAAGGATTATGAAATAAAGGACTTTGTGTAGAAAGATAATACGGTTAAAGGGGTTCATGGATATTTTTTTATTATATTTAAAAAATCTTCATCATTCAGCTTCTTTAATATTTTTGTGAAAAAGTTCATCAACTGGTTTTCCTCCTTCAGAAAGATGTGTAATTCCTTCCCGTTCCACAATCCGGCAGAAGCGATCATATGTTCCGTCAATTCCGGCTTGAACCGGAGTCCTTTTACATCTCAGATACATTACAGGCAAGCGGGCCATTTCAACACGCTGTAAAATTTCAACATTATCTGCAACATGTTCAGCATTATTAAATATTTGTTCTGCTTCCCTGACAAATTCATCAGTAAACAGGATATTATTATACGCAAATCCTTTTGAACCTATATAAATATGTGTTTCGGGTGTTACCAGGCTATGCAGCAGATCAAAATACTGACGTACATACTGTCCGCTTCGTCCATAGTACCCCGCCATAAAATCGTCAATAACCATATCAACATTAATTTCAACATTCCACAATAATTTCGCTATAAGATATGCGCGCAATTCAGCAAATTCTGAACCCCTGCTCTGGTAAGCAGCCTGCTCCATTATCCCTATGGCTTTGTTATCAATGAAAGTTTTAATGTTTGGCTGAAGGACATAAAAATTGGGAAAAGGTAACAAATATTCCCTGAAACTAACAACATAGTCCCAGATATACATATGTGGAGCAATAGCTGCCCAGCCTTCCAGGTCTTCCATAAACTTATCATTTATATGACAATGCTTAAAGTCGTGTGCAAAACAGCACTCTATACTGCAAAAACGCACAACTACATTTTCAAGAGGCTTAATGGTAGCAGGAGGTTTCCTGGTGTACTGGTAAGCAAGCGTTCCTACATATTTATCAGGAAATTCATCTTTAATTCTTTCCGCCACCTGGTTAACAAACCAGATCAGTGGACCTGCCTCACTTTTTTCTTTTTTAGCAATCGCCTGGCATTTTTCACACTGACAAGGGTTTCTGCAATCGTTTTGAGAAACCGAATAAATTAGACATTCAGGCTCTTCAATCATTACTTTTTTTAATCTTTCAGTAACAATATCCAGAACATCCGGATTCGTCAGACATAATTGCGCTCTATCGCAGGTTCGTTTACCATCAATTAAACTATAATACTCAGGGTGTGTCTCAAAAAATTCAGAAGGGGGCATAAAACTGTTAAAGGTATGTACACCCCAGTACCCTTCAACACCGCCAATCTGCTTACGGGAACCCATTGCTCCGTTTATTTTATTACGGGCAGCCCATGTAGGGTCAAATGCTTCGTAATAAAAATCGTTCCGTACCCGCACAGAAGGTGATTCAGTATGATTCAAATAACTAAATGTAAAATTTATTTTTGATGGGATAACACTCACAGCAGGTGTATACCACCGGCATCCCAATTCATTCTCCAGGAAAGAGAATACAGCATACATCGCGCCCCGTTCCTTTCCTCCCAGTAAAAGAATTGTTGACCCTGAATTTTTATAATGA
This sequence comes from uncultured Bacteroidaceae bacterium, assembly GCA_964454295.1. Classification (GTDB taxonomy): domain Bacteria; phylum Bacteroidota; class Bacteroidia; order Bacteroidales; genus CAYVTV01. Next base: position 5,459 of record CAYVTV010000115.1, on the reverse strand, counting down.
TAACTCTCATTATTATCTTCAGGTTTTGCAGTGCCAGACTCAAGAAGTGCAAGTGAATGCCTGTTGTAACCAATAATTATTTCATGTTCGATAATTTCCTCATCATCCGTATGTATGGGAAACACCGCACCGCTTATACCGGCTAACCAGTGTTGAAGCTCTTCTGCAGCCCATTTCTCGCTCTCCGATGCATCTTTTGCAACCGTTATTCGATAATTCGTCTTCCCATTTTCAAATAGCTTATATTGAGGAGGTATCCCTGAACTAAATGAAATTTCCTGTTTCCACAAGCTACCATCCGTCAATGTTGCAGTGATTATCAACATATTTTTTTTATATTCATCATTTCCAACAGGCAGGATCATATTACGCTTCTGTGTCCAATCTCCCTGCCAGATAGTATTTTTACTATATTCATCCACTATTTTAAGCTGAGCAGATCTGAACAACTTTTCCAAGAAAAACTCATTCCGGGAGAGTCTCAATTCAGGGACACCATCACTTCTCAGTTGAACATGAAACAAAGTTATCAGGTTTACAAGCTCAGCCGGACCGGAGGGTAAAAGTCTGGCATTGAATCCCCATGAGCCTCTTCGTTCTTCAACTTTTAACAGGATTGTATTCTTTCCTTTACGGACGTTCACCGGGATTAATACATCATCCTGAAGTATGCCGCGTTCCTTCCCCGGACGATCTAAAACTTTTTCCCCGTTAAACCATAGTTTTGCACCATCATCGGTTCCAAGAGAAAATATATAAAATCCTTCCTTTTCTGAATCAATTTCAGTATATGCATAGGCTGTAACAAAATTCACTTCTGAAATCACCTTATCCAGGTTTATAACTGCATCCGGACTTTCATATTTAACCCAATGCACAGACACATCGTTAAATTTTACTCCCTGGCCTTCTTTTACGCGGGGTTTAATCTCACCGCCGCTCTTAGCCAGAAAATCAGTATCAAATCCTTTCAGATGTCCATTCTCACCTGAACTTTCTTCCAGAGGAAAAGGCCCTGCAAGGGACCAGCTGCGTAAACATTCTCCTGTTTTTAAAGTTAAATTTTGCGCAGTTGTTATTATAGACAACTGGAAAAAGAAAACAAGGATTATTGTACTAATTAAGGATCTGTTTTTAAACATTTTATTATATTTTATTCTGTATTTATAAAATCTCCCCTTCACAAATAACTGTTATCTGCAATCTGACATTTACATCTTCAGGTCCGCTGCAGGAAAAGGATATCTCATTCAGCCCCGGTGCCAATAAGGGAATTCCGTTAGTAAGCTTAACTTCCTGGATCAACTCTCCCTTTGGCCCATATAATTTACAGTCTGTCGGGGAAAGTAATTCCAGATACATACCCGATTCCATTTTAACAGGGATAACCATCTTTTGTTCCCCTATTGTTATTGAGGGATTTTCTATGGTTACAGGTATCAGGGGGATGGCTTTGACCGGACCGATCAGGCATTCTGCTCCCCCCCCATCAGGAAGATTGTTATACCAGAGTTGCAATTTATCAATATTCCTGAAATCAATCTTGTGCCGGTAGGTATCGTATATTCCCAGTTCGGGCCAGATATAGTCGTTAAATTTGGAAGATTCTATCTCTACCAGCTCAAAATATTTCCAGCCATCAAAGTCAATAGTAACAAAATGATCTCCCCTGGCCCCGTATGAAATGTGTTGTGGGGATTCGAGCCTTAAATTGAGCAACTGGCCATTCCCGTCTCCTTTTACCCATACACCCAGTCCTTTGTTGTTATTCAGGTTCAGCCAGGGATCAAAGGTTTTTTGCATATTGATATAAGTCCCAATCCGGGGAACTGAGCCGTTACTTTTGGCTCTGAATAAACACCCAGTCTCCCCTGTAATGATTTGTTCCGGACTAACTGAAGTAATGCTGCCTGACACTCCGTCAGCATTCTGGTGGAGTGAAAAACTGTTGTTTACAGAATAATCGGTCAGTACAATATTGTCAGGATCATCGTATGGTTTCATTGCTAAAAGCGGTTCTATTCTTAGTTTTACCGTCTGTGCATGAAATTCGTTATTTACTTCCCATGCAGCGGATGGGTGGTCAAGTCCCTCTACTTTGTGTTTATCATAAACCACCGGTTTGAAACTCCAGTTTCCCTTGTCATCTTTTACAAGGGTAAATTCCTTCCCTGCCTGACGAAGAAGATTTCGGACGGAATCACTGAAATAGTCATCATGTCGTAATGATTCATATTGCTTGATGATACCTGCCAGTCTTCTGAAAAGAGGTTTCTCATCCAGTGTTTTCTTATCCATACCACCAAGCATAGAGAGCCCTGCTTTATTACCAATCATTTTACAGCACAGGTATTCAATATCATCGAAGAAAGTAGGCTCAATCTGGGGAGGGTCCCATGTTTGATTTCCCCACCATCCCAGATGCAGCGGCAGAAGAAGACTTCCATTATCCACTTCAGCAAATTTATCAATGAATTCAGGTGTGCCAAGGCTCAACCCATGGTCTGATCCGCTCATCTTTATAGAAGACACATGAATATCGATAAATCTTTTATACCCTCTTACAGGCCGGTCCCATGCCTGCCAGCGGGACCGGTAGTGCCACCAGTGATGGATCATGGCACTCATTTCCATGCCCACGTGTATTGGAGCGTCAAGGTGTTTAGCCACTTCAAGAACAAATTTCGTTGAATGATACCAGAAGTTTTCATCCCCGTCAAGAATTCCACTGCCATCAATGGCATCGAAATAAATACCATCGAAGTTACAATAGTTTACAATTTCAGCTGTACGTTGAGCTACTTCTTTAAAGAGTTGCGTCTCACACCCCGGGGTAAATAATCCGAACTTTTCTTTTAAATGAAATGCGCTATCCCCGGCCTCATGGGATGATATTGCAGTACCATGCATTCCCCGGATGCACCCGGTAAATTGATAAGGGGGAGAATCCGTCACACTGCTGAACCTTATCAGTTCATTTCCAATGCGCAGTGTAACGCTGTTATTGACAAAAAAGCCTGTGATTGTGGATATACCTGCAGTTGACTCATTCACGGTAAGAATCGTATCCAGAGTCCCAACCGGTTCAGCCAAAGTAAAAGTGCTGAAATAATCCAGATCCGGATGTGGAACAGGAGTTACATATTTTGCATTTTTATCAATAAAAAAAGCATAGGTATGAAAGATAGAAGATATACCCGCGTCATGGAGGCGTTGGTTTATCCGTTTAAAACTCTCCAGTCCGTCAGGCCATCTTTCAGTATCCAGCATAAAGTCACCGAAACGAAAAAATTGTCCTCCACCGTGACTGTCCACCTGGTTAAAGCCCAGGTTATCGCACATTTCAATCCATTCATCCACCGTGCTTTCCGTAAGTGTGCCAAAATTCATCAGGTAAGAACCATATCCTTCGTTGCTTAATTGCGCCCAGGCACCCCCGGCTTTGGAGTAAGGAATGTCTTCTGAATTTTTCATAATATCACGTATCACAGGGAGTATAATGTTCTGTGGGACTCCTATCAGACTGATCTTTGCACCTTTCATACCAAATTGTCTGTAACAGCTTGCCCAAAGGTGATATTGCAATGCAGGCAATTGAATAATATTAGTTTCGATGTTCATGGCAAGTGCGCAGGCTGCGAACGATTCATAAGGCATGGCTTCCAGGGTAAGAGGCACATTGATAAAATTCAGAGATTCCGGATCCCCTTCAACCTTTATCACTTCCATTGTTATATATTCCTCCTCAGTGGTAACATTCATATCAACAGTTACACCGGCTTTGTCAAATGTAAGGGTAAGAATATTCTCTTCGAATTTCACCCCGGAAGGGCGGTGTGCTTTCCCCTCCATGTTGACATATGCACAATAAGAGACAGAGTCCTTTACCAAATAGTCGATTCCTGTTGCTTTGTCAATGAAACCCAGGTTTTTCCCCCTCCCGGAGATAACATATCTGAAATGATCGTTCTCAAGGATTATTTTTTCAGGGAAGAGAGACGAACAGGAAAGGAGGGAAAAAGAGAAAACAACAAGTAGTGTGTACCAAATCAGGGATGTTCTTTTCATTATTTCTTTAATTTAGTTAGAAGTTATGATGATGTGACGGGGATCAAGGGATCAAGGGATCACGGGATCACGGGATCACGGGATCACGGGATCTCCCCCTTCGCTTCGCTTCGGAGGATGAAAACGGGATCACGGGATCAAGGGATAATCCCATTAACCTAATAACCTAATAACCCAATAACCCAATAACCTAATAACCTAATAACCCAATAACCCAATAACCCATTAACCCAATAACCCTCTATATGTCACTTGTCACTTTTCCATTCTATGTTCATCAGCAAATAATCCAATTTTATCATTAGAATGACAATCGAAACTTATCATACCATACATATCGGCAGTAAGTTTATTTATTGGCTTACCATTAATTATCAACTGATATGTTTCGGAAGGAAAAAGGTTTTGAACTTCATTACGGATCCTGTTCTTTGATTTCTTTCCCGTAATATTCCAACTCATTTCGGATTCATCCCAGGTGAGAATGTCGATTGAAACAGAATGTGCTGAAGTGATTTTCAGTGAGGCACTGCTCTCTTCCCTGTTGAAATATTCAAGGGTATTGCCGGCACATTTCATTCCAAAAGGATGTGTGTCTGAAACAGAGTAACTATCAGCACTTATGGAATACTGATCTGAATTTAGCTCTATCCAATACACCTGATCCTGATACCAGTACTTTAAGCTCGTACCGGAAAGCTCGCCTGTGAGTTTCGGATTGATGTACAGCCGGTTATACTGTGGCTGGATGCCATACAGATTACGGTACAATCCCACAACTGCCATAACATTGTTGGACAAAATATCAGAGCCGGTTCCCGTTTGACTGGTTCTTTTATAGCGCTGATGTGCCAGGCCATCCGACTCATAGCGGTCCATTACATTCCGGATATACTTCAGGGCAACCTCCGGGTATCCATCTGCGTAACAGCGTACTCCCAGTTCAGCCCAGGCCAGGAAAAGATCCCCGTTTTCGTAATTGGGATAGGGATAATTCACTCTTGCGAGTCCCACCCCTTCCTCATATGGGAAAAAACATGACGGCCAGATGAACAGGTTTTCTTTTTGCATCAGGATTTCCATATTAGTAAGGATTGCATCCTTACGAAACGGATCATCACATAACCCATAACCTATTGCGAGGAAGTTCACCGGACTTACCAGGTTGTTACCATAGACGGAACCATCTTCTTCCCTCCAGTGGACATACCATTCTTGATCAGGATTCCAGAATCCTCCTTCATCAATATTTTTATTGAATGTTATTTTAAGCTTCAATGCCAGTTGTTCATATTTTTCCGACATTTCCGGATCACCCAGTAATTTTTCAAGTTCTGACCATCTTACCAGGGCTTTATACATCATGGCATTGATAGTTGCCACTTCATAGG
>CAYVTV010000114.1:0-12830 GCA_964454295.1 uncultured Bacteroidaceae bacterium | reverse complement strand
ATGTTCCTGCGGACCTTACAGATACCTGAATGGTTAACTTTTATTCTGCATTCATGAGGACACAATTCACATTGTAATTCACTGCCTTCCAATACAATATAGAATCTGGCTTCCGTCATTTATATGGATAAATTAATTCCGGATAAGTTAAAAAAACAAAATGAAAAATCTGTTGTTATATATAAAAAAACTGATAATTTTATCTTATTAATATTTGTACGTATGAATAATAGTGAAGTAACCACACTAGGTGGCGGATGCTTTTGGTGTATGGAAGCGATTTTCAATCAGGTAAAAGGTGTAATCGGCTGTATTTCAGGTTATTCAGGAGGAAACACGGTGAATCCCAACTATGAAGATGTAAAAACAGGACGAACAGGTCATGCTGAAGTGGTACAAATTAAATATAATCCTGAAATAATTTCATTTCAGGAAATTCTGATTATTTTCTTTTCCGTTCATGATCCAACAACATTAAACAGACAGGGTGACGACATTGGCACACAATACCGTTCAGTAATTTTGTATCATAACGATACTCAAAAATCAGAAGCTGAAAAAATGATAGTAAAGTTAACTGAGGAAAATTCCTTTACCCATCCAATTGTTACTTCAATCATTCCATTTGAGAATTTTTACCGTGCAGAAGATTATCATCAGGAATATTTTAAAAAAAATCCATTTACCGGATATTGTAATCATGTGATAAAACCAAAAATTAATAAATTCCGGAAAATCTTTACAGAGAAAGTAAAAGAATAAAATTCAAAAAGGGTGGCGGAAAAAAGTTATCAAACCTCCATGACTTAATTGCACAACTAAAATATTTCTCATATATGCTTACAGAATCATATGAGAATAAGAGATATATTAAATAATGATTAATACATTATAATGTCCCATAATTAATATTATGTTAAATTGAAAAATAAATTATAAGGGGAAGTAACTTAATACCCCCCCTTAGCCTGATGTTGGGTAAAATATACTTTGACAATATTTATTAATTTCTCAAATCGTTAATCATCTGGTTTATTTCTTCATATTTTTCGTTCATCTGTAACCTGTAATAGATTCTTCTCAGGGTATCCAGTGTTTCACGTTTTATATCAATATTGTAGTCGTTATATTCAAGCGACTTTGTAAGCATGGGGATAGCGTTTTCATATTTTTCTACAGCCGCATTATTATACAGTTCCCTTCTTTTAGCTTCACGTTCCATCCCTCCCTGGTTAAATAAATCCTGTCCCTGTAAAAAATATATTAATCCTATATCATAGTATACATAGTAAAGCGTAGGATTATATTTAATGGCATTATTATAAACGTCGAGAACTTTTTCAATCATGTCCTCCTCCCCTGAATTTAACAGCAATCTACCTTTCCAATAATAAAACTCACCTTTATCCGGATTCAGTTCAATACTTTCATTGATTTTTTGTAAGCCTTTTTCAATGTTCTGAGTACGTATATACAGGTCAATAAGGTTTGCAACTATATTAATGGAATCAGGATAATGATCAAAACCCTTCTCCAGCGAATTTATTGCGCTCAATGTATCTTCCATGGAAAGATAATCTTCTTTAATAAGCAGATAAGTATTTGGACCACCATGGCCAATCTCGGCAAGCTTCCAGTATTGTTCGGCAGCTGTCTTATAATCACCTATCTCTCTTGCAATTATGCCACTATACTGGATCATTAGTGTGTCAAGCTCATTACCGAACAATTCAAGTTCGTTTATCTTGTTCACCATTAGCAGATGATCCAATCCTTTCCTTTTATCTCCGGCATAGTATTCATTTAACCCTGATTGTCTGTAGGATGATTTTAAGGTGACAAGATTTTCCTTAATTTTATTGGTTAATTTTCCGGCTTCATCAATATCAAGCGCCTTTACAAAGGAATTATAAGCCTCACCAAGTGGATTATCATGAAGGATTGTAGTTTTTTCCCACCAAATAAACCGGTCTTCCTGAAAAAAATACTTAATCCGGTCATACTCATAAACCGTGGTTTCTACTTCGTCAATCTCAAGAGTGGTTGTGGTCTTGGGTTCCTTATAAAACAGCTTCAAACTCATCGGATCCATACCGTCATAAACCTGGTCAATATCTACCCTGTATATATCGTGCATCAACTCTCCCCTTTTGACCCAGGTTTTGGCCGCAAGACTCTTTTTCGGATGCTGAATTTCCGCATCGCTTTTTGTCAGCTTCTTCTGCAATGCATTAAAATTTATTGGCACATATGCCTGTTGGGAAAATGATGTGATTGTCATCCCCAGAAAGAAAATTAAACTGAATATTCGTGTCATTTTACTGTTTTTTGAAATTAAGTGGCAAAAATATAACATTTCAAATTATTTCTCAAATATAGTGCCATTTATAACATAAAAAAATCTCAAAAATTTAAATCATTCAATTATGTCTTCGGTAAAAGTTTCAGAAGCATCTTCCGGCCCCGGCTCATTTACCCCTGTAGGCACCCTTGTTAATGCAGCAATCTCATCACCATTCCTCAGATTAATCAGTCTGACTCCCTGTGTAGCCCGCCCCATAACACGAAGTGTGGATACGGGTAATCTGATAACTGTTCCGCTTTTTGTAATGATCATAAGGTCATCGCTATCCGTAACAGTCTTAATGCCAATTAGTTGTCCGGTCTTTTGCGTTATATTTATAGTTTTTACTCCCTTGCCTCCCCTGTTGGTGATCCGATAATCATCAACTGATGAGCGTTTTCCATATCCTTTCTCTGACAACACCATAATATCATTTTCATCATTTTTAACAGAGACCATTCCAACCACCTCGTCATGTTTCTCATTAGAAAAGCTGACGCCACGTACACCTGAAGCTGTGCGGCCAATGGCTCTCACAGTTTTTTCATGAAACCTGATCGCTTTACCAGACCTGACACCCAATAAAATTTCATGTTGACCGTTTGTCAGCAATGCCTCAAGAAGTGAATCCCCTTCCCTTATATTTATAGCATTTATACCTGTCTGCCGGGGTCTTGAATAAGCTTCAAGCGCAGTTTTCTTTATGATACCTTTCTTTGTACATAATACAATGAAATTATTTCTAATGTATTCAACGTCGGCCAGACTTTTTACATTTATATAAGCTTTAACTCTATCGTCGGGCTCTATGTTTAAAAGGTTCTGAATGGCACGCCCCTTTGATGTCCTCGTTCCTTCAGGTATTTCATATACTTTCAGCCAGAAACACCTGCCCTTTTCTGTAAAAAATAACATGGTATTATGCATGGTGGCACTGTAAATATGAGCCAGGAAATCTTCATCCCTTGTTGTGCTGCCTTTTGATCCGATACCTCCTCTGCCCTGCGTCCTGAATTCAGTCAGTGGTGTACGCTTGATATATCCCATATGCGAGATGGTTATCACCATCTCATCATCAGCATAGAAATCTTCAGGATTAAACTCCCCTGCATCAGGCAGGATTTCAGTTCTGCGGTTATCACCGTATTTCTCTTTAATCTCGAGTAATTCATCTTTGATAATCTGCATCCTCAGCGACTCATCTCCCAGAATTCTTTTGAAATAGTCAATCTGTCTGAGTAATTCATCATACTCTTCTCTTATCTTTTCCCTTTCTAACCCTGTAAGTCGTTGAAGCCGCAAATCCAAAATAGCCTTTGCCTGCACTTCAGTGAGCCCGAAATTTGCCATTAATCCTTCACGTGCATCATCCGGAGTTTTGGAACTACGGATCAGAGTGATCACTTCATCCAAATGATCGAGAGCAATAAGGAGCCCTGAAAGTATATGTGCCTTCTTTTCAGCTTGATCCAGATCATATTTTGTGCGACGGACAACTACTTCATGCCGGTGATTTACAAAATAGCTTATAAGCTGCTTTAAATTCAACACCTTCGGTTTCCCATTTACCAAAGCTATATTATTTACGTTAAATGAGCTTTGTAACTGAGTGTGCTTCATTAAGTTATTCAGAACAACATTGGATATGGCATCTTTCTTCAGAATGATTACAATGCGCATTCCCTGCCTGTCTGATTCATCGTTAACATATGAAATACCTTCAATCTTTTTCTCATTTACCAGATCGGCGATTTTTTTAATCAGCTCCGCTTTGTTTACCTGATATGGTATCTCTGTAACGACAATACGTTCGCGGCCTGACTGCATAACCTCAATATCGGTTTTTGCCCTTACTACAATCCTCCCGCGACCTGTTTCATAGGATTCTTTAACACCCTGGTAACCGAATATTATTCCCCCTGTAGGGAAATCCGGGGCTTTTATGATGTCGGTCAATTCCGGTATCTGAATATCTTTATTGTCAATATATGCTACAATAGCATCAATACTATCGGATAAATTATGTGGCGCCATATTGGTAGCCATGCCCACTGCTATACCGGATGCCCCGTTTACCAGCAATATGGGTATCCTGGTGGGTAAAACTGTTGGCTCCTGAAGCGTGTCATCAAAATTATTTCTGAAATCAACTGTTTCCTTTTCAAGATCAGCCATGGTCTCCTCGGCAATCTTCTGTAATCTCGCCTCTGTATAACGCATGGCTGCAGGGCTGTCACCATCAACAGACCCGAAATTTCCCTGCCCGTCAATTAATGGATATCTTAACGACCAGTTCTGAGCCATCCTTACCATAGCATCATATACTGATGTGTCCCCGTGCGGATGATATTTACCTAATACCTCCCCTACTATTCTGGCCGATTTCTTAAATGCCCTGCTTGCCCCCACTCCCAAATCCTGCATCCCGTAAAGAACTCTCCTGTGTACCGGTTTCAACCCATCCCTGACGTCAGGTAATGCTCTGGAAATAATAACCGACATTGAATAATCAATGTAAGCGGTTTTCATTTCCTCTTCAATGTTTATTTTTAATATCTTTTCTCCTTCAAACATATCTATCCCTTTTCTTATTGATTATCAATATAAAAGCTTGTGTCAAATCTGACTTACGAAGTTAAGAATTTCTTCCTTAATTATGCTTTCCATTACCCTATTTTATCAACATTGAACTGTTTATAATTGATAATTGTTTTATTACTATATTTGTGATAGATTTGATTCTTTTGAAAAGTAAACTATTTATTCGGGGACCAGAATATGGATGCAAAATTTTCCCAAAGAATACGGGATGTTTTAACCTATAGTAAAGAGGAAGCTATTCGCCTTGGAAACGAGCATCTCAGCGTTGAACATCTTTTTCTTGGAATTCTTAGAGACGGAGAAGGTGTGGCAATCGACCTGCTGCTTCTCCTGGGTGTTGAATTATATGAAATAAAAAGAATTATTGAAAATAATCTGAAAAAGGATACAGCTCTGAAAATTGAAGACTCTGAAAATCTACCCCTTCTGAAAAGCACGGAAAGAGTTCTTAAATTAATCTATCTGGAAGCAAAATCACTGAAAGACAATATGATAGACACAGGGCATCTTCTTCTTGCCATCCTTAAAGATGAAAATAACTTTGCAACCCAGATTCTGAATGAGAAAAATATTAATTATGATCTGGTAAAAACTGAACTCGAGAATATTAATGTTGAAAACAAATCAGATTTCCCCGGCGATGAGGATGACGAAATGAAAGGTCCGTTTAGTCCCCAGAAACCAGGAGGTTCATCCTCTCAAGCATCTAAAACTTCCGACACTCCTGTTCTGGATAATTTTGGAATAGATCTGACTAAATCCGCTGAAGAAGGAAAACTCGACCCCATTATCGGGAGAGAAACAGAAATTGAACGTCTTGCCCAGATTCTGAGTCGAAGGAAAAAAAACAATCCTATTCTTATCGGTGAACCTGGTGTCGGAAAATCTGCAATTGCTGAAGGACTGGCCAACAGGATCGTGCAAAGAAAGGTTTCACGGGTACTCTTTGACAAACGTGTGGTTACCCTCGATCTCGCTTCCATTGTTGCCGGAACAAAATACAGAGGACAGTTTGAAGAGAGAATGAAGGCCATCCTTAATGAACTGGCAAAAAATAATAACGTTATCCTGTTTATCGACGAAATTCATACTATTGTTGGTGCGGGTGGCGCAACCGGTTCACTGGATGCAGCTAATATGCTGAAACCTGCCCTTGCAAGAGGCGAAATACAATGTATAGGCGCAACTACCCTCGATGAGTACCGCCAGCATATTGAAAAGGACGGAGCTCTCGAAAGAAGATTCCAGAAGGTCATGATAAATCCAACTTCTGCGGACGAGACCATCGAAATCCTTAATAATATTAAAGAAAGATACGAAGAACATCATAATGTTCTATATACTCCTGATGCAATTATCGCCTGCGTGAAGCTTACACAAAGGTATATAAGCGACCGCCATCTGCCCGATAAAGCTATTGATGCCCTTGATGAGGCGGGTTCGAGAGTCCATATATCCAATATTACCGTGCCCGAGCAAATTGTTAAGCTGGAAAATCAAATAGAAGAAACAAAGAAGGAGAAAATAAGGGCCGTAAAAAACCAGAATTTTGAAAAGGCAGCCAGCTTCAGGGATACTGAAAAATCACTCCTTGAAAAACTTGAACAGGAAAAAATCAACTGGGAACTGGAACTTGCCAAAAACAGGATAACTGTTGATGCAGAAAAAGTCGCCGAAGTGGTAGCCATGATGACAGGCGTTCCCGTTCAGCGTATCGCCCAGGCTGAAGGTTTTAGATTACTTAAAATGGCTGAAGAACTTAGCAGTAAAGTAATAGGACAAAAGGAAGCCGTTGAAAAGGTCGTTAAATCCATACAAAGAAACCGTGCAGGCTTGAAAGACCCAAATAAACCTATTGGAACTTTCATCTTTTTAGGCCCTACAGGGGTCGGAAAAACCCAACTCGCAAAAATCCTCGCCCAATATCTGTTCGATAGTGCCGATAACCTTATCCGGATCGATATGAGCGAATATATGGAAAAATTCTCTGTTTCCCGTCTTGTTGGCGCACCTCCGGGATATATAGGTTATGAGGAAGGAGGACAACTTACCGAAAAAATACGCAGAAAACCATATTCCGTCGTACTCCTCGATGAAATCGAAAAAGCCCATCCGGATGTCTATCATATCCTCCTTCAGCTAATGGATGAAGGACAACTTACCGACAGCCTCGGCCGAAGAGTCGATTTTAGAAATACAATCGTCATTATGACATCCAATATCGGATCCAGACAACTTAAGGATTTTGGCCAGGGTGTTGGCTTTGCTACACAGGCAAAAGTAGAGGCGGCAAATGAACACGCACGGGGAATCATACAAAAAGCATTGAAACGCACTTTTGCTCCGGAATTTCTAAACAGGGTCGATGATATCGTATTGTTTAACGCACTCTCTAAAGATGATATCTATAAAATTATTGATATCGAACTGAAAGGACTCTATGACAGGATCCTTGCCCTGGGATATGATATCAAAATCACTCCGGCTGCTAAAGATTTTATTATAGAAAAAGGATATGACCTGCAATTCGGGGCACGGCCTTTAAAACGCGCTATACAGAAATATCTCGAAGACCCTATGGCAGAAGTGATTATTAAAAATGTACTGACTGAAGGCGACTTGCTGTCTATCGGCCTGGATAAAACCAAAGAAAATATCCAGGTGAAAATCGTTAAAGCCAGGGAAAATATTAAGGAGAATAGATTGGAGTCATCCTGATAACCTGAATATTAAAAATTATTTTCCTGCCTGCCCTGTTTTTTCTATCGCCTGCACCGTGCCGAAAAGATCAAACTCAAGCGCATCCGTGATTCTGGTATCATAAAATTCGCCGATCTTTAATATTCCATCTGACTTTGGAATTAAAACTTCCTGATCAACTTCAGGAGAATCATGCTCTGTCCTTCCCCTGTAAAACTGACCCTCCTCTCCGTCTATCAATACGGGCAACGTTTCTCCTATTTTCTTCAGATTGTTGTTTAATGAAATGGATTGCTGCAGTTTTAACAGTTTATCCATCCTCCGGGTTTTTACTTTCCCCGGAATATCATCAGAATACCTGCTCCCTGCTATGGTGCCCTCTTCATGAGAATAACAAAATACACCCAGCCTGTCCAGTTTCATCTCATTTATAAAATTATACAGCTCATCAAATTCTTTATCAGTTTCACCCGGAAAACCGGTTATGATACTTGTCCTGATGGCTAATCCTGCTATTTTCTGCCTTGCCGAATTAATGAGATCCTCCACCTCCGCCCTGCCATACCCTCTCTTCATGCTTCCCAAAATCCTGTTGCTGATATGTTGAAAAGGGATATCCAAATAGCGGCATACCTTTCTCTCTTTCTTCATAATGGCTGATAACTCATCTATAGGGAAATGATCCGGATATGCATAATGAAGCCTGATCCACCTGATACTTTCTGTTTTACACAATTCTTCCAGTAATGGGACAAGCATTCTTTTACCATAAATGTCAGTCCCATACGATGTCAGATCCTGTGCTATAAGTATCAGCTCTTTAACACCCATGAGCTGAAGTTCTTCCGCCTCCGTCACAAGATTCTCTATAGAAACGGAGATATGCTTCCCCCTTATCATCGGTATAGCGCAAAAAGCACAATTACGATTGCAACCTTCGGATATTTTCAGATACGCGTAATGCGAAGGTGTAGTGATAATCCGTTTATGCATATAGCAATTGTTTACACGGCAACCTAAATACTGAAGCAGTTTGTCTACTTCATTGACTCCAAAGAATGCATCAACCTCCTTAATTTCTTGTTTAAGTGATTGTTTATATCTTTCAGATAAACAGCCTATTACTATTACTTTATCAATATTGCCTTTGTCTTTGGCATCGCAATATTTAAGGATAGTATTAATGGATTCTGTTTTTGCATCGTTAATAAAGCCACAAGTGTTAATTATTACCATATCCGAAGGTTCTTCAGAATTATGAAATACCATGAATCCATTAACCGATAACTGTTTAAGGATTTTTTCCGAGTCTACTGTATTCTTAGAGCACCCAAGGGTAACCAGATTTATTCGCATAGATTCCTCCGGTGAATGAAAATAATTAAGCAGTAAAAAGAGAGTCAACAAATTCCTTCTTGTCAAAAATCTGCAGATCTTCCAGTTTTTCTCCCGTACCTATATATTTTACCGGTACTTTGAATTGATCTGAAATGCCTAATACTACCCCGCCTTTTGCCGTGCCGTCAAGTTTGGTAAGGGCGAGTGCATTTACATCAGTTGCCAGGGTAAATTGCTTTGCCTGTTCAAATGCATTTTGTCCTGTTGATCCGTCAAGGATAAGAAGAACTTCATGCGGAGCTGAAGGTATAAGTTTTTGTATTACTTTCCTGATCTTGGAAAGCTCATTCATCAGGTTTATTTTGTTGTGTAAACGACCAGCTGTATCAATTATTACAATCTCAGCATTACCTGCTATGGCTGAATTTACTGTATCATAAGCTACAGAAGCAGGATCAGAACCCATTTCCTGCTTTATCAGCTGTACTCCGGAACGCTCAGCCCAAATGGTGAGCTGATCAACTGCCGCAGCTCTGAAAGTGTCTGCAGCACCCAGAATTACCTTTTTTCCTGCTGCTTTATAATGATATGCCAGCTTTCCAATGGTTGTTGTTTTCCCAACTCCATTAACTCCCACAACTAAAATAACATAAGGCTTTTCAGCCGTATCTTCTTCAAATCCCCTTACAATGCCGGTGTTGTTCTCAGACAGCAGACCTGTTATCTCCTCTTTTAAGATATTATTTAATTCATTGGTATTTAAATATTTATTCTTCGCAACTCTTTGCTCTAACCTGTCTATGATCTTTAAGGTTGTCTCCACTCCTACATCGCTGGATATCAATACCTCTTCCAGGTTATCGAGAACCTCATTGTCAACAGTGGACTTCCCAATGACAACCCTGGATAATTTCTTTAAAACACTCTCCCTGGTTTTTTCTAAACCATGCTCCAGAATTTCCTTTCTCTTAAATGAAAAAATGCTCATTAGATATTAAGATTGGTTCTTACTTTTTACAGAAAAAAAGCTGCCCTTTCGGAGCAGCTTCCTACGCTTTTAAGATCAGCGATACATATTATTTTTGAAAGAAATCCTTAACGTGATCCATGTGTACAATTTCTTCAACAAAGGAATAAGATCCCTTTGACGAATCTTTAACCATTTTAATACACTTGGCAAAATTTCTACCTTTTCCGGTTTTTAATGTTGCTACTACTTTCTTTGCCATTTCTATAAAATTTTATTTTATTTCCCTGTGAACAGTGTGTTTCTTTAATATCGGATTGTACTTTTTCAATTCAAGCCTTTCCGGAGTATTTTTCCTGTTCTTTGTTGTAATATACCTTGATGTTCCCGGCATGCCACTGTCCTTATGCTCTGTGCATTCAAGTATTGCCTGCTGCCTGTTGCCTTTTCCTTTTTTTGCCATAACTTAAACTTCCTTTAATATTTCTTCAGATACCCTTTTTCCACAGCCTCATCAAGAGCCGCTTTTAATCCCTTTTTATTAATATTTCTGATTCCGGCTGCTGACACTTTAAGCTCAACCCACCTGTTTTCCTCAGTCAGAAAAAATTTCTTATCAAATAAATTAGGATAAAATCTTCTCTTGGTTCTCCTCTTTGAATGACTGACATTGTTGCCTACCATTATGCTTTTTCCCGTAATCTGACAAACGCGTGACATTATTCTTTAAATTTACATGGATTTTAAAACAGTTCGCAAAGTACGTTATTTTAACCGACAATATCAAATTTTTTTACTTCTTTTTTTTATCCTATACAGGGATCCCTAATAACAACTTTCTCAGCATGTTAAGTGCTGTAAAGGAAGCTTTTTCAATATTTCTGCCTCTGTGCTCTCCAAAACTGAAGCGTTTGGAAATACATTTTTCTTTTGAAGCTACTGCTATCCATGTAGTCCCTACAGGTTTTTCCTGTGTTCCCCCTCCCGGACCTGAAATACCACTGGTAGCAATTGAATAATCTGTCTGAAAAAGATCGATAATCCCTCTGGCCATTTGTTCAACCACCTCCCTGCTTACCGCTCCTTGCTTCTTAATTGTTCCGGGATCCACACCTAATTGTGTTATCTTTACCTTGTTGGAGTATGCAATTACCGAACCTGTATAATAGGCCGAACTCCCGGGAACACTTGTTATTAACTTCGCAATGTTCCCGCCGGTACAGCTCTCGGCAGTGGACAACGTCCTGAAATTCCTGCGCAATATCTCACCTATAACCACTTCAAGTGTTTCGTCATTATACCCGTAAATGTCCTCAGCTAAAACCAGTTTTAACTTTGATATTTCAGCGGTTAACTGCTCTTCCAGAATTTTTCGGTTATTACCAACTCCCGTGAGTCTGAGTCTTACCAAACCAGGCCTGGGTAAATAGGCAAGCTTAATGTTTTCGGGCAAAGCAGCCTCCCAGTCCTTTAAACGATCAGATAGATAGGATTCAGGTATCCCCTGGGTCAGAACGGTCTGATGTGCTACAACCAAATCGTCAAGCCTCTCTGATATCATACTCATTAATGAAGTGTTGAAAATATCCATCATTTCATAGGGCACGCCGGGAAGAAATACAAATATGGTATCATTCCTCTCAAACCACATCCCGGGAGCTGTACCTGACGGGTTTCTCAGAATCCTGCATGTTTCGGGCACCATAGCCTGTAACCGGTTTGCTTCAGTTACCTTCATGCCTCTTTTTTGAAATAATGTATGAATATCATCCAGCACATCGGCATGCTCCACCAATACTGTATTAAAATACACTGTAATCGTATGCTTTGTAATATCATCGCTTGTCGGCCCAAGCCCTCCGGTACAGATCACCATATCTACACTCCCTTCAAAACGCCTGAGGGTAGATAATATGTGCTCCCTTCTGTCAGATATACTTATCATCTCCCTGATCTCAATTCCAAGTAAATTCAAATGTTCTGCAATCCATGAGGAATTTGTGTCCGATATCTGCCCGATAAGGATCTCATCCCCGATAGTAAGTATTACAGCGTTCATTTTATAACAATTTAATATACTGAAAGATAAAAGCGAATGTTGTCCACATCATAATTCGTACGCAGGTAAGTTGTCCGCACAACCGGATTGTACTGTTCCAGTTCATAATTCCATGTTGCTAAATCTCTGTAATAGCTTATACTTTGAATTACCTCCTGGCTTTGGGCTGTGTTATTCGTCGAAAAGAAAAACTTTTGCTGTTCACCCGGACTTGGTTTAAACCATACATTTTTCAGGTGCATGGTTATTTCACGTACGTCTATATTAGACCCGGGACCCGTTCCCATTCCCCATACTTCCTTGTCATATATGTACATATCTCCTGTCAGGAAATTATAGTTTATGGTTTGTTCCATATGCTCAGAGGAAGAGCTTATATTAATGGTCTCCTCTGTCATCTCCCACTGGTAGGTTACTGGACTGTAATAATCTTCCTGGAAATGGTGGAAAACACCCGGCATTACCCAGAACTGATCCAGGGTCTCGTTAACACCATAAGTGAAAACATGAATTTTAGCCTGTGATGTTGCTGTGCCAATAATAAAACCAACTGCGTTAATAAATAAAAATTCAGGGATCGAAGTAACTTCAAACTCGTAATCAACTGTAAAACTCTCGCTTTTATCCTTGTTAATAAACAGAATATAAGCAACATGCTTTCTTTCGGTTAAATTTGTTCCTGCAGGGGAATCAATTACAAAATAAGCACTATCCCTGTCCGATATATCCTCAAAACTCATTACATTGCTGTCGGAATCATACCTGACAAGATAGGCTTTGTTGTTTTCTCCTGCCTGGTTTTTACGTTTATATTTAACCAG
>CAYVTV010000113.1:0-12844 GCA_964454295.1 uncultured Bacteroidaceae bacterium | reverse complement strand
ATTGAATTGATAGAAAAAAATTACTAAAATGGGTGTCTTTTTCGGAAAACAGGAAGAAGGTATTAACGCAAAGTCGATTTTTTAATTAATTTTACATACAATAGTTCGTTGAATTAAAACTATCTGTCATGAATTCTTTTCCTTTGTGTTCCTTTGTGTGTACTTCGTGTCCTTTGTGGTTTGAATTTTTCACCAATAAGGTACTCACGAACCTAAAGCATTTCTTTTATTGTTTTTTCCTCCTCAGCTTTTTATTCTCCTCATGTTCAAGGAAAACAGAGTCCCCTTCTGTTACTCAGGATTTTAATCCCCTGGTTTCTGCATTTACATCGGGTGTAATATCTGCAGAATCCTCTATCCGGATATACCTGGCTGCCGACATAGATGAAAATTATGTAAGTGGAAACATGTTACCGGGAAAAATCTTTGAATTCTCTCCATCCATCAAGGGAAACACCTATATGATCGATTCACGTACCATTGAATACAGGCCTGAAAAACGACTTCCTTCAGGCACGACCTTTAACGGTAAGGTGCTGCTTTCCAATGTTTACAATAAAAAAGATGCCGGCGATTTTTCGTTTTCATTTAAAACAATCCCTCTTAATATTGATGTGAGTTTTGACGGGTTGAGAACCTATAGTAAAAATGATCTGAAGCTGAATGAAATTGCAGGAAAAATCCTCTCCACCGATCGTCTTTCGGTTGATGAAACTGAGTCAATGATCTCTGCCAGTCAGGGAAACCGGAAATTGTCACTCAGATGGTTGCACCAGGAAGACGGAAAGGTGCATCATTTCACGGTAGATAGTGTAAATCGTACTGAGAAAAGAGAATCGGTTATTATCAGTTGGGAAGGAAAGGATAAGACTACCGGATCAAAGGAATATATAATCCCCGGGTTAAATGAATTCACTCTAATGGAACAGAAGGTTGTTCAGCAACCCGAACAGCATGTTTTACTTACATTTTCAGATCCTCTACAGGTAAATCAGGACCTTAAGGGACTTATCTACCTGGATAATAATACCAGCCTGCGATTTAGTATTGAGGATAATACCGTAAAGGCATATCCTGTGATAAGGCAAAAAGGGAGTGTTAATCTTCTGGTGGAACCCGGTATTCAAAATGTTTTGGGATATAAATTTACTGACAGGGCTTCCTATACCTTGAATTTTGAACCGCTCAAACCTGCTTTAAAGCTTATTGGAAAGGGAGTGATCATTCCACAGTCGGAGGGTCTCCTTTTTCCCTTTGAAGCGGTTAACCTGAAAGCAGTGGATGTTAAGGTGATCAGAATTTATGAAGATAATGTTGCACAGTTTCTCCAGGTCAACAGGCTTGACGGAGATTATGAGATTAAGAGGGCAGGAAGACTGGTAGTGAAGCGGACGATAGGCCTTACTTCTGAAAGACCAATAAACTATGGCGAATGGAATGCATTTTCCATCGATCTTTCTTCCCTTATTGATGCTGAACCTGGTGCGATTTATCGGGTTGAGTTAAGTTTCCGTCAGAAGCATTCCCTGTATGAGTGCCCGGGTGGTAAAGATGCCGGTCAACCTGAGGAGGAAGACTACAACGGGGTAACCGAAGCAGATATGGCATTTTACGACTCATACAGCTATTATGGCTGGGACGACTATGATGACTATTATTACGACTGGCGTGAGAGAGAAGATCCCTGCAGCAGGTCATATTATATGTATGGAAACACTGTCGCCCGTAATGTCCTGGCTTCCAATCTGGGGATTATCGCAAAACAGGGAAGTGACAAGTCGCTGTTGTTCGCTGTTACCGACCTTCGTACTACTGACCCCGTTCAGGATGTCACTCTGAATATTTATAATTACCAGCAGCA
Organism: uncultured Bacteroidaceae bacterium; assembly: GCA_964454295.1. GTDB lineage: Bacteria > Bacteroidota > Bacteroidia > Bacteroidales > CAYVTV01. The sequence continues at coordinate 10,983 of CAYVTV010000113.1, read as the reverse complement.
ACTTTTGGCATCATTAATGACTGACAGGAATGGAACTGCCGGTATTACCCTTGAAAATCAACCTTTTCTTCTTATCGCAAAAAAAGATAAACAGAGAGGATATCTCCGTCTTGATGCGGGTTCTTCGCTTTCTCTCAGCAGCTTTGATATTCAGGGTGCAGCTGTAAACAGAGGGATTAAGGGATTTATCTATGGAGAAAGAGGGGTGTGGCGACCGGGTGACACCTTATTTCTTACATTTATCCTCGAAGACAAACTGCAGAAGCTTCCCCCGAATCACCCGGTGACCCTCGAATTATTTGATCCTCACGGGAAAAAGCTCACCAGAGTAACATCGGTTACAGGTCTTAATGGTTTTTATTGTTTTACAGTTACTACAGATCAGAATGCTCCTACGGGTAGCTGGACGGCAAGAGTTATGACCGGAAATATCACTTTTACCAGGAATCTGAGGATTGAAACCATTAAACCTAACCGTCTAAAAGTAAACCTTGATTTTGGAACTGAAGAATTACGCTCTGAAGTTTCATCGATCACTGGAAGGATAAAGTCTAACTGGCTCCACGGCGCTCCGGCTTCTGATCTGAAAGCCTCAATTTCTGTGAATTTTAAAAATATCCCCACTTCCTTTCCGGGGTTTACAGATTATACTTTTACAGACCCTTCCCGTTCTTTCTTCCCTGTTGAACAGGATGTGTTCAGCGGTGTGCTTGATCGTGAAGGGACAGCTTCTTTCAGCACTTCTTTCAGCGTCAGGGAACAGAGCCCCGGAAAAGTTAATGCTGTTTTTACTACCCGGGTTTTCGAAAAAGGTGGTGATTTCAGTATTGATCAATATACTATTCCTTATTCTCCTTATCCTTCCTATACCGGATTGAAAACTCCGGCCGGTGACCGCTACGGGGTTTTGCTCACCGACACGTTACAGGTCTTTGAAGTGGTAACCTTAAAGGAAAACGGATCACTAACCGACAGAAGGAATCTGCAGGTGAAGATTTATAAACTCGACTGGAAATGGTGGTGGCACTCGGAGGATGAAAATCTCGCATCATATATCGGGAGTTCATATTATAAACCTGTTTTTGAAAGGGTGCTGAATACGGTTAATGGAAAGGCATCTTTTGCTTTTCAGGTTGATTATCCTGACTGGGGAAGGTTTTATGTCAGGGTGTATGATCCTGTAAGCGGCCATTCTGCCGGGAAGATTGTATATCTCGACTGGCCGGGATGGGCAGGCAGGGCAGACAGGAAAGATCCTTCGGCAGCTACTATGCTTACTTTCAGTGCAGATAAGAATAAATATGCTGTAGGTGAAACAGCCGTTATTACCATTCCCACAAGTATGGGAGGGCGTGTGTTTCTCAGCATAGAAAACGGTACACACATTATAGATCATCATTGGATAAAAACAACAGGTGCGGAAACCACCTTTAGTTTCACGGTTACAAAGGAAATGACCCCGAATGTATACGTAAATGTGACGCTCATTCAGCCGCATGAACAATCGGTAAATGACCTGCCTGTAAGGATGTATGGCATTATTCCATTGCTCGTTGAAGACCCCGACACTCATCTTGAGCCTGTGATAAGGATGAAGGATTTACTGGAGCCTGAATCGGTTGTTGATATAACTGTTTCCGAAGACAGGGGTAAAGAAATGACCTATACCATTGCCATGGTGGATGAAGGGTTGCTTGACCTTACAAGGTATAAAACCCCGGATCCCTGGCAGCTGTTCTATGCAAAGGAAGCACTGGGAGTGAATACTTTCGATCTGTACGATATGGTACTTGGAGCATATGGGGGGCGTATCGATGGAATATTCAGTATAGGGGGAGATGAGGAAGCATTGATGGCAAAGGATGGAGATAAGGCGAACAGGTTCCCGCCCGTTGTGAAATTTCTCGGCCCTTTTCACCTTCCCGCTAAAAAATCCATGACCCACCGGATACGCATGCCAAATTATGTCGGATCAGTAAAAACTATGGTAGTTGCAGGTTATAACGGAGCATTCGGAAATGCTGAAAAAGCAACACCTGTGAGGAAGCCTTTGATGATCCTCGCTACATTGCCCAGAGTCCTTGGCCCTTCTGAAACAGTAAGCCTCCCTGTAACTGTCTTTGCCATGGAGGAACACGTGAGAAAAGTTGATATCGAAATTGAATACAATGACCTTTTTAATGCCTCTTCAACAAAGCAGACTATTATATTTGACAGGCCAGGGGATAAAACTGTGGATTTTATTCTGAAAACGGGGGAAACTACCGGAAAAGGCAGCGTGAAAATCATTGCTACATCGGGAAAAGAAAAGGCGGTTTATGAAGTGGAATTGGATATCCGCTCCCCGAATCCTGAGGTAACCCGTTTTGTCTATGGTATCACTGAGCCGGGCCAGACATGGAACAGTGAATTTATGCTTCCCGGAATGAAAGGCACAAATACCGGAACTCTTGAAGTGTCTGCACTTCCTCCTGTTGACTTTGGTCGCCGCTTGAAATTCCTTATGGCTTACCCGCATGGTTGTGTGGAACAGATTGCCTCCGCGGCATTTCCCCAGTTATTCCTTGCCGATATTATGGAGGTGAATGAAAACATGAAAAACATGATAAGCAACAATGTCCAGGCTGCCATCAGGCAGATCAGTTCCATGCAGCTCTCAGGCGGGGGAGTGGGATACTGGCCGGGAGCAACCGCTGAAAATGACTGGGGTACAAGTTATGCCGGACACTTTATGCTCGAAGCGAAAAGAAAAGGTTTTTCCGTACCGGAGAACTTTCTCAGAAACTGGACCCGGTATCAGAAAAGAACAGCCAGGAACTGGACAGGTTCTGTTTACCAGTCGGAATGGGAAAAGAATGTCCTTGAACTTGCGCAGGCATACAGGCTTTATACCCTTGCACTGGCTGGTGAAGCCGAAACAGGAGCCATGAACCGGCTGCGGGAGAAACAGGGAATTAAAAATATCACTCAGTGGAGACTGGCTGCAGCTTATGCGCTGACAGGGCAAACCGAATCAGCCCTTAAAATGACAGATAACCTCACCACTGGCGTGCCTGTCTATGAAGATCCCGGATATACCTACGGTTCCTCACTGAGGGATATGGCCATGATACTGGAAGCTATGGTACTTATCGGGGAAAGGGAAAAGGCTATACCTGTGCTTCAGGAAGTATCCCGACAATTAAGCAGCGATACCTGGTACAGTACACAAACAACAGCCTTCGGACTCATCGCTGTTTCGGCTTTCGCGGGAGGCAGCAGAACCTCCGGAGAACTGAAATATAACTTTAGTATAAATAATCAGCAGGATAAACATGCATCAACAAAATCCCCGTTTTCCAGTATCAATTATAATTTTGAACAGGCCGACAGGGGAAGTGTGAAAGTCACCAATAAAGGAGAAGGACTGGTTTATATCCGTTTTGCCCTCCACGGAACACCATTGGCCGGTCAGGAAAAAGCTTATTCCTCTAACCTGGTACTCTCTGTCAACTATCAGGATATGCAGGGAAATACTATTGACGTTTCAAAGCTGGAACAGGGAACTGATTTTATCGCTTTAGTGGCTGTACGTAATCCGGGAACACTCGGATACTACAGTGATATGGCGTTAACACAAATTTTCCCGTCCGGATGGGAAATTCAGAATGTCAGATTGTTTGAAACCCACATCGGAACATTCAGCAATGCGGAATACCAGGATTTCAGAGATGACAGGGTATATACCTATTTCAACATTGGAAAGAATAAAACAGAAAAATTTGCAGTTAAGTTGAATGCAGCATATAAAGGTATGTTTTACCTGCCCGGGATTTCATGTGAAGCCATGTATCGTAGTGATATAAGCGCTGTGAGGGAAGGTCAGTGGGTGGAAGTTGTTGAAGCAGGTATGGAACGCTGAATGAGATTAAATGTTCGGCGGATTTTCATTGCATCGTTATTATTCTCTGGCCCGCCGTCAAGGACATGGTCTATTTCATCTGAGTCAGAACCATACTTATTATATGCTTCTCTTATAGTTTCCACCCGTACTTTACCTGAGACAAGCAGTTATGGTGGAAATGAAAAATTCGTAGAATAATCTAAACAAGAAATAGATATTAATCCTTAAATTTGTCATAATATTAAAAAATAAAACCATGACTGAGTTAAAAAAAATATTAAAACTTAGTGTAAATGACCGGATACACTTGGTTCAGACCATCTGGGATAGTATTGCAATTGAAACTGAAATATCAGATATAAGTAATGAACATAAAAAAATCATTGATGAACGCTTAAAGGCCCACAAAAATAATCCCAGTTATGTTGTTAATTGGGAAGAGGTCAAAACAAGCGTAAAAAAGATTTTATGAAATACCTGGTAGAATTCAGAGTTGAAGCCCAAAAGGATATTCTGGAAGCGACTGCATGGTATGAAAAGAACCGGGAAGGCCTGGGTGATGAATTTTTAATTGCAGTTGAAAACGAAAAACATTTTATTGAACAAAATCCATATTATTAAGAAGAAAAATATAAAGGAATCAGAAGAGCAATTACAAAAAGGTTTCCCTACATTTTATATTATAAGATTGAATCTGAAACCAAGGTTCTGGTTTATGCAGTTCTGCACATGAAAAGAAGTTCAAGACTTTGGAAAAAAAGGGTGAAAAAATAGAGGGATTTTTGAACGGTATGATTACGGGGCAAGGTTTTATGACCCAACTTTAGGACGTTTTCATACACAAGATAGATTCGCTGGGAAGTTTAATAATGTATCCCCATACCAATATGCCAGCTATTTCTAAACCAAATCCAGAATTTTCTGTTGCAATATTGCAACACTGCCCATAAAAAACATTAATTTACAACAATTTACATTAAATTCTAATTATTTCAATCTTTCTTTAAGAAATATTACGCATCTTTTCCAGCGCAGTGTCCTTCCTGACCGGATTTGCATCTGCAAAGCCGGCATATTTCCTTTCTGTTAATCCGTAACCTCTCCCTCCTGGCTTCCTGTATCTGTTCTTTCCATTGTTCATGTAAACCAGTCATGCCTGAATATGATTCAAAAAGGTTGTATCGTCCCCTTCGTCCCTTTCTTCGTCCCTTAACCGCATAACCCCTCAACAAAAAAAAATCCTATCTTTGTTCTTTTAATTTGTTAAATAATAACCATCTTGAAAATAACCACGCAGGAAAATATCGGAAAACTTAAGTCGCTGATTGACAATGCGAAAAACATACTCATCACAACCCACGTAAATGCTGATGGTGATGCTATAGGTTCGTCCATGGCTCTTGCTTTAGTACTAAAAAAAACAGGTAAGGAGGTGATGATCATTACACCAAATGACTATCCCGGGTTTTTGCACTGGTTGCCGGGACAGGAGTTGATTAACGTGGATATGAAAAACCCGGGAAAAACAAAATTATGGGCTGAAAAAGCAGATATCATTTTTTGCGTGGATTACAATGAACCAAAAAGACTTAAAAAGGCAGAAGCAGAGATAATAAAAAGCAAGGCAATAAAAGTCCTGATTGATCATCATCCTTTTCCTGCTGATTTCACCGATTTGAAGATTTCCGTTACAAAACTGGGTTCTACTGCAGAATTATTGTATTATCTAATCCATCAACTTGGATTGCAGCATCTTATTGATAAGGATGTCGCAGAATGCCTGTTTACCGGTATCATGACCGATACAGGATGTTTCAGCTACAGTTGTTCTTATCCTCAGGTGTTTAATGTTACAGCAGAACTGTTGAAACACGGAATTAACAAAGACTTGATTTACAGTAATGTATATGAAAACTTCTCTGAATCCCGGATGAAGCTCATGGGGTATTGTCTGAATGAGAAAATGGTTGTTCTGCCGGAATATAATACTGCTTATATAAGCCTCACAGAAAAAGAACTGCAGCAATACAATCATCTGCCCGGAGATACGGAAGGTTTTGTAAATATTCCCTTTTCTATAAAAAACATTCGTTTCACTGCCTTGTTCATGGAGAAAAGAGATTATATCAAAATATCTTTCCGTTCCCGGGGAAATTTTAATGTAAATCAGTTTTCTTCAAGATATTTTAACGGGGGAGGACATCTAAATGCTGCCGGTGGAGAAGTAAAGCAATCAATGGAAGATACCCTGAGACAGTTCGTGAAACTTCTGCCGGAGTTCAGAAAACAACTCACATAATTATTACCATCAGCTGAAATTATGAAACTCCCATGTACTTTTGCACATAATAAGGACATGAAATTTACTGTTAAATATTTCAACTATCATTCTATTACCTGCTCACTCCTGATTTTATTGGTAACAGGTTTCCTTTTTTCCTGTAAAAGGCCTGTACAGTATCCTGAAGGCCGGAATAATAAATCCACCCGGGATGCTTCGGAGTCGTTACTGAATATAAACAAATACCTTGTAAAGCGGCAGCAGGAAATAATTGAGGCCTATGTGGAAAGAGTAGGATGGGATATGAAAACCTCACATACAGGATTATGGTACATGATCTGTGAGAATGGAACAGGCGCGAGAGGGGAAAAAGATAAAATTATCGCTTTGGATTATACGATCTCATTATTGGATGGCACATTATGTGATGCTTCCCCCGAAGGGAAACCAAAATCCTTCCGTATAGGCCATGGGGGAGTGGAACCTGGCCTGGAAGAAGGAGCATTACTTTTACGGGAGGGTGACAAAGCCCGCTTTATTATGGCCCCTCATCTGGCACACGGTAACTTTGGCGACAGTGATAAAATTCCTCCCGGAGAAATTTTAATATATGATGTTTTTGTTAGATATGTACAATAGTATGCCCCCTGTTCATTATCGACCTCATTAAGAAGCAAAAAAAAACGCAGAGGCAAAGGCGCAAAAAAAACAATGAAATGTAAAGCATGAAGAATGAAAGCAGAGACATAAAATTATTTTTTTTAACTTTTGATTTAATCAGATATGTTCTTCTCCGCATATTCAGCTTTTTAAAACTGAGCCTTTGCGCCTTTGCGTTTATTTTTCCGATTGAACCTGATATTCATTATAAGTCGGGGATCAGACGATTAAGTTACCTGAAGAACATGGATTGCTGTATGCAGATGAACCCCATCTTTCATGTTGTCCTGATTTGTGCATTCCAGCTTTTAGTGTCTTGTACTAATTCCGGTCTTAAAGGATATAAAAGAATACAGCCACAAGTACATTTTAAACTGCATAAGTTCGGAACAAATGCAGGTAAGCTATCGGAGAACGATCTTGTTACTATCCATATTTCGTATTCTACAATAGACGATTCCATTTTCTTTAAAGGAGTCCGCAAGATCAGACTGGTAGACCCCGGATTTAATAATTCAGTTTTTGCCTGTCTGATAAAATTGCATATGGGTGACAGTGCGAGTTTTATTTTCAATACTTCCGACTTCTTTGTTAAGAATCTTAAAACACCTGTTCCGGCATATTTAATAAATCATAAAAGGATAAAACTGAATATTTCTGTACTTGATATACAAACAGCCGAGGAATATGAAGCCGGCAAAATGCAGTTCATGCAATGGGCACAAGATCTGAGAGAACTTGAGAAAGAGATTATCCGCAGTTTTCTTAACCAGGAAAGAATTAAGGTAAGTCCTACTCCCGGTGGAATGTATTTTATTCTAACTAAGGTTGGTAACGGAGCACGTCCTGTAAAAGGGGATATGGTTTCCGTTAACTATGAAGGGAAATTCCTGGATGGCCGTTATTTCGATAGTACAAAAAAACGCGAGGAAGCCCTTGAATTTATTTATGGACAGGAGTATATGGTTATAAAGGGGATTGAGGATGCAATAGGGATGATGAGGGAAGGAGACAGGGCATTGATCATTCTGCCTTCTGATCTTGCTTTTGGCAGTTCTGGTGCCGGAGAGGGTATCATTCCTCCCTATACAGCACTGATTTATGAGCTGGAATTGTTAAAGGTGTGTAAAATAAATTAGCTTCAGCAACCTTTTTTAGTACTTTTGTATCTTATATATACCAATAGTGCGTTAAATAAAGAAAACGCAATGGCGCGAAGTAGCATATTATTGATTAACAAAAATATGAACAATGACTATTCAAAAACAAAAAAATAATAGCATGAACTTAAAGTATAGATTTTTTTTAAACCTTTTATGGATAATTCTGGGTCTTTCTTCCTGTTTGAAAAATGATCACCAGGATAGACTGGATGACGAGTTAAGACTTCTTAGTGTATATCTGCAGGAAAATGATATTACTGTAGCTCCCACAGCTTCAGGTTTATATTACATTGAAAATCAACCAGGGATTGGAGTTACTCCTTCTCCGGGAGATTATGTGTTGTTTAATTTCACCGGAAGATTAGTGGCTGGAGAGAAGGTTTATGGAACTTCCGATGAAAGTACTGCTTTGTTTTATGAACTGCATTCTTCAAATGTATTGTACGGACCTTATAAGATGCAATATGGATACATCTCGCCATATGGCGTCAATGAAGGCTTAGGTTATATGAGTGAAGGAACAGTTGCCCGCCTTATTTTTCCGAGCACACTTGGATTTGGTTCTTCACCTGTCGGAACAATTCCCGCTTATAGCTCATTGATTTATGATATCGAAATGCTTAAAATCATTCCGGATCCTGTTGAATATGAAAATGAGCAGATCAGCGCTTACCTTGATGAAAATGAATATATCGCGTTTCCGGATGAGAATGGATTGTATTATATTGAAGCAGTAACCGGCACCGGAAGTGTCCCAACATCAAATTCAAGGGTTGAAGTAGTATATACAGCAAGCCTTATCGATGGCAGGATCCTTGCAACAACAGGGACCACCAGCCGGTCCTTACGACTTGATGATTATTATGAGATATCAGGACTGAAAGAGGGTGTAAAGAAAATGAAAGTGGGTGGTAAAGCAATTATTATTGTTCCACATAATCTGGGATTTGGTGAACATTCTGTTACCGACATGTCCTTTGGATACAAGGTGCCTGTTCCTCCATACGCAACTATAATATTCGAGATTGAATTGAAGTCCATTCTTTAACCTGTCCGCAATACGGGATACTGAAACCGAAAGTGGATTGATGATTTACCCTGCCTGCTTACTTCTTTAATAACAGAAATACAGCTGGTATTTTATGCAGATCTGGTATATCTGATTTCCAGGATTTGACACTCATAGTTCTGATCCTTTCCTGAGCTGTAGTAATATCACTTCCAATACACAACAGAGTTGATGGATGGCAGGTTTTTAAAAGATCGTAAAGTAAAGCCATATTACGGTAAGGGGTTTCAATGAAAATTTGTGTTTGTTTATTTCCGGACGATAAAGACTCAATTTCTTTAATTCTTTTTATTCTTTCAGAACTTTTTACTGGCAGATAACCGTGAAAAACAAAATTTTGTCCGTTTAATCCTGATGCAGACAATGCAAGAAATATAGATGAAGGACCTGTCAGGGGAACTACATCTATCCCCTTACTGTGGCCGGATAATACAAGCTCTGATCCCGGATCAGCAATCCCTGGAATACCTGCTTCCGAAATTATACCAATGTCTTTCCCTGCTAAACATAATTGCAAATACTCCTCAATACCCGACAGGTGATCGTGTTTGTCTATTTCATAAAATGTAATGTCATCGGGTTTTAAGGGATGTCCTGTTTTTAATAGAAATCTCCTGGCTGAACGTGTATTTTCAACAACAAAATAATTAATTTTTTTTATCCGGCTAATAACTTCTTCAGGTATTACCTGTCCCGGAAGACTTTCACCCAGAAGATTAGGTATGAGGTAAATTTTTCCTGTCATTATAATATTACTCTAATATTGTTTTCATTTTTTTCTCTGTGTCTCTCTGTGTTTCTCTGTGTCTCTCCGTACAACAGTTACATACGATTTTTTACAAAGAGAAGACAAAGAGAGAAACAGAGTCTTTTAAGTGTTGCTTCCAGATACCTCCTCCACTTTTTCCCAAAAATACACAAGATTACCACATCATTGCCTGATTTCCTAAATCTATTTTGTAATTTCGCACATAGTTTAATTTTTATTCAGGAATAAAACCAGAAACTTTGAAAATTACTTTCCTGGGCACAGGCACCTCACAGGGTGTGCCGGTAATAGCTTGTAATTGTGAGGCATGTGTTTCCACTGATAAAAGGGATAAAAGATTACGTACTTCGATACTGATTGAAGAGTCAGATCACACCTTAATCATTGATACAAGTCCGGATTTTCGCCAGCAGATGCTTTCTGCGAATGTGAGAAAACTTGATGCAGTGTTGTATACCCATGAACACCGTGATCACATTGCAGGTCTGGATGATATAAGAGCTTATAATCATCTGCAAAAAAAAGCAATGGATATTTATGCTGAAAAAAGAGTTGCCCGTGCACTTAAATATGAATTTCCTTATATTTTCAGTGAACATCGATATCCCGGAGCCCCGGAGGTTAACCTTCATATAATAGAAAACCGGGAGTTATACATAAACCAGATAAAGGTAACTCCCATACGTGTCATGCATTATAAATTACCTGTTCTGGGCTTCAGGATAGGGGAGTTTGCCTACATCACTGATGCGAATTTCATCCCGGAGGAGGAGAAAGAAAAACTGGCAGGGGTTAAATATTTAATTATTAATTCGTTAAGAAAAGAAAAACATGTCTCCCATTTTTGTTTATCAGAATCCCTGCAGGTAATTAATGAATTGAGCCCCCGCAGAGCATATCTTACGCATATCAGCCATCAAATGGGTTTGCATGAGAAGCTGCAGAATGAATTACCCTCAGGAGTATGTTTAGCTTACGACGGATTGAAAATCGAGATTTGATTGTATCGTCCTAAAAAAGGGTTACAGATTTTTTGTTAATACTAAATGTGTTTTTAATTACTGTTCCTTAAATTAACTTTCTCTTTTCTGCCTCAATAAGCCAATTGATATAATTTCGTTAGTGAGACACAAAATATTGGGTCTGTACGGCACCTTT
>CAYVTV010000112.1:0-13029 GCA_964454295.1 uncultured Bacteroidaceae bacterium | reverse complement strand
CGTCTCCGAAGGCCACCCCGACAAGGTTGCCGATCAGATTTCCGATGCATTGCTGGATAATTTCCTGGCGTATGACCCGAACTCCAAAGTTGCCTGCGAAACCCTCGTAACTACAGGTCAGGTGGTGCTGGCAGGTGAGGTTAAAACCAATACATATATAGATGTGCAGAAAGTAGCCAGGGATGTGATCAACAACATCGGCTATACTAAAAGCGAATATATGTTTGAAGGCAATGGCTGCGGTGTTCTTTCAGCCATTCATGAGCAGTCGCCCGACATAACCCGCGGTGTGGAACGTGCCGATCCCATGCAGCAGGGCGCCGGCGACCAGGGAATGATGTTCGGCTATGCATGCAGGGAGACGGATAATTATATGCCCCTGCCTCTTGAATTGTCGCATGCCCTACTGAAGGAACTGGCGGCCATAAGGCGTGAAGGAAAGGTGATGACATACCTCCGGCCGGATGCAAAATCACAGGTTACGGTTGAGTACAACAGGGAAAATATACCCTTGCGCATACATACCATTGTTATCTCCACCCAGCATGATGAATTCGGGAGCAGCGACGAGGCAATGCTGAATTCCATCCTCGAAGATGTAAGAAATATCCTGATTCCCCGTGTGATGAAAGAGATGCCGGCAAGGATACAGAAGCTTCAGGACAAAAACCTCATCCTTCACGTGAACCCCACCGGCAAGTTTGTCATCGGCGGCCCGCATGGCGACACCGGCCTTACGGGAAGGAAGATCATCGTGGATACCTACGGAGGCAGAGGCGCTCATGGCGGCGGGGCGTTCTCGGGTAAAGATCCCTCCAAAGTGGACCGCTCGGCAGCCTATGCCGCAAGACATATCGCAAAGAACATTGTGGCAGCAGGAGTGGCAGACGAAATACTGGTACAGCTCTCCTATGCTATCGGTATCGCCGAGCCTGTTGGTATTTACGTAAATACCGGCGGTACCGCCAATGTTGACCTCACCGACGCCGAAATCGCCGAAAAGATCAAAAAGATGTTCGACCTCCGCCCGGCAGCCATCGAACAACAACTCAAACTACGTAACCCTATATACCTCGAAACAGCAGCCTATGGCCACATGGGACGCGCACCCCGCAAAGTGAAAAAAGTGTTCGAATCCCCATACGAAGGAACCGTGGAACTGGATGTGGAGCTGTTCACCTGGGAAAAGCTGGACTGGGTGGAGAAAGTGAAGGGGGGGTTTTTTTAAGAAGGGATCACGCTATCACGGGATCACGGGATCACGGGTTTTGGGGATCGTGGGTTCGAGTGGCAAATATCTTCATTTATGAGGTATTTGCTTACAATAAATTTATTAATTCTGTTACGATAAACTCTATTCATAGTTATATGCCCCACTCGATCCCGTGATAGCGTGATCCCTCGATCCCGTGATAGCGTGATCCCTCTGCCCGATCCCTTCCCTTGATCCTTTTTTTGTTTTTTAATAATAATTGAGTACTTTTATTGCTCAATTTTCATCAGCTTGCTCGAAACGCTTGTTACATCAAAGACAAGGATAAAGCTTTTGCTTAAGTTTTTCCTTAATGACAGTTCGAGTGCGTATCTCCGCAGTCTGGAATCGGAGTTTGGCGAATCATCGAATGCTATTCGCATTGAGCTTAACCGGTTTGAGAAAGCAGGCCTTTTGCAATCTACCGTCCAGGGCAACCGCAAGTACTACCAGGCAAACAATTCCCATCCCCTGTTCGGGGACATTCATAATATCGTATTAAAATATGTAGGTATTGACCAGATCGTTGAGAAGGTAGTAAACAAACTCGGCGACCTGGAAAAGGTGTATCTTACCGGCGGGTATGCAAAGGGGAAGGATAACGGGATCATTGACCTTATTTTCGTGGGAACAAAGCTGGATACTGCCTACCTGCTTAAGCTGGTGGAAAAGGCGGAGGGGCTTATCCGGAGGAAAATACGGTATATGGTGATGGGAGGAAAAGAATTTGAGGAGTATGCAACTAAAGGGGAGGGGGATGAGGTCTTGTTGTTGTGGGAAGGGGGGGGGAAGGGATCAAGGGATCACGCTATCACGGGATCAAGGGAAGGGATCACGCTATCACGGGATTGAGAGAGGGGATCACGCTATCACGGGATTGAGAGAGGGGATCACGCTATCACGGGATCACGGGATCAAGGGAAGGGATCACGCTATCACGGGATCAAGGGAAGGGATCACGCTATCACGGGATCGGGTGAAATGAGATAGTTATGATTATATAGCTGATTGCCAGCGCAGTAAAAACAGTTTGCTGTGACTGAGGGGGCGGAGCTGTGAGAAGATTTAAATAATGAAATCTTTGTTTACCTTTGTGCAGACTTCGTGTACTTTGTGGTAAAAGTTTGTAACACTTACAGAAAATAGAGTTGAACAGTCCTGAAGTAATTGATTTTATTATTCGGAATAAAAATTTGTTCTGGCATATACCCGATAATAAAAAAAAAGATATTAGTCATGCCCTGCTGGTAGAGACAATTTTAAACTACGGCGACTGGGAAGCGGTAAAAGAAATGATCAGAATATTGGGGATGGAAAATACAGCCGCTATTTTCTTTAACTCTATAAATGCAAGCGACAGAAAAAAAGGGAATTATCATGAGTTAACCGTACATTATTTTACAATCTTTTTTTCACGGAATGCACAAGGAAATCCTTCATAGTAAGCAAACAGAACTTTTACCATATCTGAAAACCTTCAGGAAAACATTCTATCTGGTGGGAGGAACAGCTATAGCACTGCATATAGGTCACAGACGATCATTGGACTTCGACCTCTTTACTTCCAAACCTTTCTCTAAAGTCAGAATACACAACAGCCTGAAAAAATTTCCCTTTCAATCAAAAACCATTTTTGAAGATTCAGATCAACTTCACCTGATTGTAAATGATGTAAAACTGACTTTTTTTTATTATCCTTACATTATCGATCATAAAATTAATTTTGATGCATATATTTCCATGCCCGATCTTTTAACACTCGCCTCCATGAAAGCTTTTGCACTGGGGAGAAGGGCCAAATGGAAAGATTATGTCGACCTGTTCTTTTTATTGAAACATCACTTTTCCATTGAGGAGATATGCCGTAAAAGCAACACTCTTTTCGGGAACCAGTTCTCTGATAAACTATTCAGGGAACAACTCAGTTTTCATAAAGATATAGATTTTTCTGAGGCTGTTGAATATATGAGAAAAGATATTCCTGAAAAGGTAATCATGGAGTTTTTGGTGGATAGGGCGGTGGAGGTGGGTTAGGTGACATGTGACATGTGACGGGTGACATGTGACGGGTGACAAGGATAATTTATTTATTGCAAGGTAATCACAAATATATGAAAATGATAAAGTTAAGTGAACATTCCATATTCAGGCATATAAAAATATTTAAAAGGTTTTTGGCAGCAGATTTTTACTTTTACATTCTGCCTTTTGCCTTTTTCCTTGCTTCCTCCTGCTCCACCTCCAAACAACTCACCTACCTCCAGGACATCGACGAAGCCGGCCCCGAAAGCTTCTTCCCTCTCCAAAAACCGGACTACCGCATCCAGAAACAGGACATCCTGTACGTGCGGTTCATCACGCTGAACGAGGAGATGAACACTATACTGAATATGGAAACGGGACGAACTACCAACCAGATGTTCCAGAATGAAACCAGCCTGTATATTAACGGCTATACGGTAAATGAAGAGGGCTTAATTTCCATACCCATTGTGGGAAAGGTGAATGTGGTGGGCAAAACCATTGATGAGGCCACTAAGGAAATAGAAGCCAGGTCGGCCGAATACCTCAAAGATGCAGCCCTGATCGTGAAGCTCCTCAGTTTTAAATTCTCGGTACTTGGCGAGGTATACCGGCCCGGAACTTTCCGCAACTTCAACAACCAGCTTACCGTACTCGAAGCCATAGCCATGGCCGGAGATATCACCGACCACGGTAACAGGGAGAAAATACTCGTACTCCGTCCTACCAAAGAGGGCACCAAAACATACCGCATCGACCTGAAGAAAAAAGACGTCCTCGCCTCCGAAGCTTTCTTCCTCCTGCCCAACGACATCGTTATAGTGGAGCCACTGGATTCAAAGATCTTTAAACTCAACATTCCCACGGTGTCGTTTGTGCTGACGACGATGTTTAGTACGATTTCGACGACGTTGGTTTTAATAAGGTTCTTTAATTAAAGGGATCACGCTATCACGGGATCACGGGATCACGGGGAGGGATCACGGGATCGAGGGAGGTGGGATTAAAGGGGGGGGGGGGAGTTAAGTTAAATTCTGGTCTGGAGTTTTTTTATAATGGAGTTTATCATTAGCATTATTGATTTTATTTCCTTGAGTAAAGGATCAATTTCATTGATATAATTTAGTTTTTGTGCTATAATATATTGTGTATCCAGCTCGGCAAGAGAACCAACTGAAAAATAGAGAAAATTAACATATTCTTTTGTAGATTTTCTGCCTGAACCTTCTGCAATATTTGAGGAAACTGAAACCGAAGCTCTGCGCATCTGATTAACCAATCCGAATTTTTCATATTCAGGGAAACTGCTTGTCAGTTTATAAGTCTTTACAACCAGATCAATAGATCTTATCCATATCTCCAGATCTTTATGGGAGTTGATTTTTAAGTTCATTATTACACATATTTTAAGTTTCATATCTTTATGGAAAATTTATTAAAAAAACTGCTTATATCTTTACTATTTTATTTTTAAAAACAATATTTCACCCGATCCCATGATCCCGTGATAGCGTGATCCCTTCCCCGTGATCCCGTGATCCCGTGATAGCGTGATCCCTCCACCTGATCCCGTGATCCCGTGATAGCGTGATCCCTTTATTATTGTGATTCCTAAAAAAAACAACATGCAAGTTACGAACACCCACCCCTCATATCCCCCTCCCTACCCCGACGACTCCCTCGACCTGAAGAAATACTTCTTCATGATCCTGGCCAACTGGTACTGGTTTGTGATATCGGTATTCATTGCGCTGGGTATTGCCTGGCTGCAGAACCGCTATACCAAGCCGGTGTACAGGGTGAGTGCGTCCATCATGATACAGGACGAAAACCGCAGAGGGCTTTCGGGTTACGAGAACCTTATCCCCGGGATGGAGATATTCCGTAACCAGATCAAGGTGCTGAACGAGATCGAGGTGCTGAAGTCATATTCCCTCGCATACCGCACACTCAGTGAGCTCGACTTTGATGTTACCTACGTGGGCGTGGGAAGAAGCGGCTTTAAGGAAACAGTGCTATACAACAGCTGTCCGTTTATCGTTATCCCGGACGATTCGGCCGTAAACAGGCTGGGATACCCGGTGTATATCGACTTTGTCTCGAAGGATGAATATGAGGTGATCATCGATGATGAGTATAAGGTCAGGGAAACAGTGCGTTACGGGGAGAAGTTCACTCACACTGCCTTCAATTTCACTATAGTGCTGCGCAATCCTGATTCCTTTACCCCCGAACAGGGCTATAACAGGTACTATTTTGTGATGAACAGCCTGAACGGGATGGCCAATGCCTACCGCGGCAGGATAGGTGTGGAGACCAACGACCAGCGCAGGGGATCGGTGCTGTTCCTTTCCATGAGCGGACATAATGCCTCACAGATAACGGCATATATCAACAAGCTTATGGATGTGTATATCACCAAAGGACTGGAAGAGAAGAACCAGGTGGCGATAAACACAGTGAATTTTATTGACCTGCAATTGGAAATCCTTACCGACTCCCTCCAGGGGGCGGAGATGAACCTGCAGGACTTCAGGCTGGCGAACAGGCTTATCAATATAACACAGGAAGGGAGCATGGCATACACCCGCCTTGAAAAATATTCACAGGAAAAGGTGATGCTTGAACTGCAGAAAAGGTATTACGAATACCTGAAGGAATACGTGATGGACCGTAACAGCATGAACGAAGTGGTAGCGCCGGGGACGGTGGACATCATGGATCCGCTGCTTTCGGGACTTATCACACAGCTTAACCAGTTGCTTGCCGAAAAAGAGGAGCTGATGTTCACGGTGCACCAGGGACATCCACGCCTGGAGATCATCACCAGTAAAATTGAGAATGCAAGAAATATACTGCTCGAAAATATAAATGAACTTATAAAAAACAATGCCATAGCATTAAAGGACGCCGAACGCCAGCTTAAATTCATAGACCAGGAGCTGGAATCACTTCCCGTTACCGAACGGCAGTTTATCAGCATCCAGCGGCAGTACAAGGTAAACGACCAGATATATACCTATCTCCTGCAGAAGCGTGCCGAGGCAGCCATTGCCAGGGCGTCGAATGTGTCAGACAATAAGATACTCGACCTGGCCAGGGTGGATAATGCATCCCTGGTATCCCCCAAGGCAAGGATGAACTATATGATCGCACTGATGCTTGCGGTGTTCATTCCCCTGGGACTACTGATACTCATCGATACCCTGAACGACAAGATATCCAACCGTACCGATGTGGAAAACAAAACCTCCGTACCCATAATAAGTACCATTGGGCACAGTCCGGGTGGCACCGACATCCCCGTATTTGAAAATCCCAAATCCGCCATTGCCGAATCGTTCAGGGGACTGCGTACAAACCTCCAGTATCTGCTGAGGGAAGAGGGACAGAAAGTGATAACCATCACCTCCACCCTCACGGGGGAAGGGAAGACCTTCTGTTCGGTGAACCTTGCTGCCATCTTCGCCATGGCAGGGAAGAAGACCCTGCTGGTGGGGCTAGACCTCCGCAAGCCAAAAGTTCACAAGATATTCAATGTGAGCAATAAAACAGGAGTGAGCACCTGTCTTATAGGAAAGAATGTATATGAAGAAGTCGTGCGGGAAACAAGGATAGAGAATCTTGACATATTACCTGCCGGTCCTGTTCCCCCCAATCCTGCCGAGCTGATAGAAAGCACGCGTATGAGGGAGATCATGGATGCCGCAAGGCAGCAATACGATATCATCATCATTGACACCCCGCCATTCGGCATGGTGACGGATGCACTGCTTGCAGGGAGGTTTTCGGATGTAAGCCTCTTTCTCCTCCGTCAGAACTATTCCAGCAAGGGCGTACTCGAACTTCTTGAAGATGTTGCCCGTAAGCAGGAGCTGAAAAACATCGGGATAGTTATGAACGATATCCGGCATAAGGGATATTACGGGTATGGGTACAGGTATTATAATTACGGGTATGGGTATAGGTATGGGTATGGGTATTACAGGGAGTATGGGGAATAGGTTCAAGGTTCAAAATTCAAAATTCAAGGTTGCTCATTGCTAAGTTATAGCCGGTGGCTAAGCTTGCCGAAGCCAGGGTTCAGGATTGCAGATTGTTTAGGCAGAGGGATTATAGTATATAATTTTACTTATGAAGATAGAGAGGTTTGAGGATTTGGAGATATGGAAGGAGGCGAGGAGCTTATCTAAGGTAGTATTTGAAATTACAGGGATAAAACCATTTGTTGACGATTACAGGTTTCGTGATCAGATACGGGCATCTGCAGGGTCAATTATGGATAATATTGCTGAAGGATTTGAAAGAGGAGGAAATAAAGAGTTTATGCAGTTTTTAAGCGTAGCAAAGGGTTCATGTGGAGAAATGCGTTCGCAATGTTACAGGGCTTTTGATTTTCAATATATTGATTTCGGGCAACTTAACCAATTGCTTGAGAAAACCCTTCAAATTAACAGGCAAATATCGGGCTTGATGAGTTATTTGAGGAAGTCGGAATTAAAAGGACAAAAGTATAAATGATACAAAATGGCAGGTTCAAAGTTCAAGGTTCAAGGTTCAAGGTTGGTTCTGAAGCTTAGCCATAAGGCTGTTACATTGCAAGATGCAAACCTTGCAACCCTTGAACCTGGAACCTTGAACCTGGAACCTTGAACCTGGAACCTTGAACCTGGAACCTTGAACCTTGAACCTTGAACCTTGAACCTTGAACCCTGAATCTTTAATCAACGCCAATTCCCACTTATTCTGGTGGGTACCTGAATCAGGGAAAAAGGACATTCCACTGGAATCGTTGGTGGAGGCTATTTTGAATTACGGGGATGCTGAGGGAGTTAAAGGATTGTTTGAAGTATATGGTGTGAAAAAGATTTCGGAAATTTTTTACAGGCAGATAAAGAAAGAAAGATCCAATTACCTGCCGCAGGTAAAGCTGACTTTCTTTCAATTTCCGCACAAAATAGAGACACCATTGAATTTGGATGGGTTTATCCGAATGCCTGATTTATTGACCTTATCGGCCATAAAAGCATATGCCCTTGGTGGCCGCGGGAAATGGAAAGATTATGTTGATCTGTTTTTCATATTTAAACATCATTTTTCTTTTGAACAGGTAACTCAGCACGCGAAAACTTTATTTATTGATGCCTTTAATGAAAAGCTTTTCAGGCAGCAATTATGTTATTTTGAAGATATTAGTTTTGAGGAGGAAGTGGAATATTTCTCCTCCCGGGTTCCTGAAGAAGAAATAAAAGATTTTTTGAAGGAGGTTTCATTAACTGCGTTTTAAAGGATGATTAATGAAACCTCTGTAATTTTTTCTAAGGAATATACTGAGCGTTATAGGCTCTCTGCAGGTTCAACTACCCAACGTGCCGTAAAAGCCTTGATTGATAAAGAAATAATCTCAAAAAACGGGAATGTTTATGAAATTGATGATCCTTTTTTGAAATTATGGTTAAGGAAGGTTAATTAATGCTAATTGAAATTCATTTTAGAATAAAATGAGAATCGAGAGGTTTGAAGATTTGGAGATATGGAAGGGAGCAAGGGAATTGTCCAGGGAGATTTTTCAGATAACCTCGATAGATAGTTTTTGTTAAGATTTTAAATTAAGAGATCAGATCAGGGCTTCATCAGGATCAATTATGGATAATATTGCTGAAGGATTTGAGAGAGATGGGAATAAGGAATTCATTCAATTTTTAAGTATTGCAAAAGGTTCCTGTGGTGAAGTTCGATCTCAGCTTTACAGAGCGTATGATTATAATTACATTGAAGGAGAAAAAATTGATCAGTTGACAGAAAGAACAATTGGCTTAAGCAGACAGATATCAGGTTTTATAAGCTATGGCTGGCAATGTTTGGAATTTGGAATTTTGAACCTTGTCCCCGGATTTCTTGAAGAATTTTACAAAGAAGCCCTCGTTCTTGAACTACAGGAAAGGGAAGTGGCTGGGTGAACAAGCGGCAAAGATGATTGTACATAAAATTAAGAATGCTTGCTTTATCTTTGCATACCAGAGGAAATATCTTTAAATTCGCATCATAATATTAGAGTTATGACAACAATTAAAGTTTCAGTCAGGAACAAAAGGGATGCAGGGCTTTTGATCAGGATTCTTAAAAGGATGTCTTTTGTAGAAAACGTTGAAGAAATCAGAAAAGAGAAAGTATCGGAAGATCAATTTGGCAAACTGAAAGAATATCTAAACCTAAATAGCAATCCACGTTATCTCAGCCATATAATTGATCCGGTAGAATGGCAGAAAAACTTGCGTAATGAGTGGCAATAGACTCCTTCTGGACTCAAATATTCTCATATACTTATCCAAAAGACATATTAATTTCATTAGTTTTAAGCATTGCAAAGAATTCATGTGGAGAAATGCGTTCGCAATGTTACAGGGAGTATGGGGAATAAAATTCCAGATTTCGGATTCCAAATTCCAGATTGCTCAATGCTAAGTATAAGCCGCAATCTGGAATCTGAAATCTAACTCTTTGTAATTATAAATCCTGAAAAATCCAAATGATCAACATTCATAAAATACTTACACAAGGCGAAGGCCTCACCATTGAATTTAAACGGGCAAAAGATGAATTACCTTCCAGCTTATTTGAAACAGTTTGCGCATTTCAATGTAACCTCACATACCAATTTGGTTGCGAACCTCTTTATTCGTAAACAAAGTATTTTTACTGAAAATAAGCTATGACCATTTAATGCACTTCGCCGAAAAGCATTTACCTGATAAGTTTGTCCTTCAGGGTGATATTAGAATAAGTGTAAGAAACCTGATTTTTCGTGAAGTTATTTCAAACACATTAATTCACAGAGAATATACCAACCCATTCCCTGCAAAGTTTGTTATCGAAAAGAATATCGTTAAGACAGAAAATGCCAACAGAGCCGCAGGATTTGGGCAACTAAATCCCGAAAGCTTTTCGCCCCTTCCTAAAAATCCGGTGATTGCAAGAGTTTTCAAGGAAATTGGAAGGGCCGATGAATTGGGTTCGGGCTTCAGAAATATCTCCAAATACTTTCATCATTACTCTCAAAACAAGCCTCTATTGGAAGATGAAGATATTTTTAAATGTATCATTCATATTAATGGTGATTTTAACAGTGGAGGTAGTCAGACAGGTAGTCAGACGGGTAGTCAGACGGGTAGTCAGACAATGACAAAAACTGATCTGACTGCAACACAATTAAAAGTATTGAATATTATCAGAGACAACAATAAGATAAGCCGCAAGGAAATCGCTAAATTACTTAAAATAAGCCCTGCTGCAGTGCAGAAACATCTTGAAAACTTAAAATTAAAGCAGGCCGTTGAACGTATAGGACCTGATTTTGGTGGATACTGGCATATTAAGAAACCATTTTAACACCCACAATACTGAAACGACAGGCACTGGGAAGTCATTCAAAAATAATTGTAACTGCAATTTAAGGTTCAAGGATCAAGGTTCCAAATTCCAGATTGACCGGTAGCTGAGCTTGCCGAAGCTCAGATTCCAAATTTCTATCTTTGTAAAAACCCTTAAAACATGTCAAAGAACTTATATATCATAAAAACTATTAAAACCAGGTTGCATGACAGGCTTGGGTCTGATCTTCAGAAAGTTATTTTATTTGGTTCAAGGCTTAAAAGGTCCGAGAGGGAGGATTCTGATTATGATGTGCTTATTATAATAAATACCCCAATGCATTGGAGAACAAAAGATTTAATAAGGGAAGTATGTTTTGAAATATCATTAGAGAATGATGTTTTTATTGATTCAAAAATTATTTCAGCCGATGACCTTAACACCAGATTCTGGGGTAAACATCCGCTTTTAAGCGATGCAATAAAAAATGGTATCTATGCCTGAAAATTTCCATGAACTGATAAATTACAGGATTCAGCAGGCGCATGATACGATTTCTGAGGCTGAATTTCAGATAGAACATAACTATTTAAATACTGCTGTTAACAGAATTTATTACGGGATGTTTTATATTCTGCTTGCACTCTCACTTAAATACAACTATAAAACTTCTAAACATAAGCAATTAATAGGGTGGTTTAATAAAGAATTTGTAAAAACCGGGAAAGTTGATATAAAGATTGGTAAGATAATTCATAAGGCGTTTGAAGACAGAAGCGACAGTGATTATGGAATTTTATGGACTTTGAAAGAGAAGAGGTTTTAAATAAATTGGAAGAGATGAAGGAATTTATCCGAACAGTCACAGATCTTTTATGAAATCGGATTAGAATCTTGAATCCTGGCTTCAGCAAGATCGTCCACCGGCTTATATTTAATAATGAGCAATCTGGAATCTGAGCTTCGGCAAGCTCAGCTACCGGTCAATCTGAAATCTGGAATAAGTCAATGTTGATGAAATGATTATTATTTTTGTAACAAAGTAAAAAATCTAACTTATGCTTAAACCGAAGATTAGAGAAAATATTATATGCCTAATCTTACCTATTGAAAAGGAAAAACTTATAAATATCAAATCTGTAATTCAATTACCCAAATATGCGTTACCCAAGTATGCGTAATTATGAAAATCCATTCCGGTTTGGGACTGTTGTTGATGAGCCGTATTTTATTAACCGTGAAAAGGAGTTAGTTGAAATACGGCAATCGTTGATTTCAGGGCAGAATCTTATTATACCACAATATTAACTGGTCTTACAGCTTATCAAAAGAAAGTACTTGAAGCGATAAGCGTTGAAAACTCTGGAATTTTTTCTAAGGAATATACTGAGCGTTATAAGCTCTCCGCAGGTTCAACTACCCAACGTGCCATAAAAGCCTTGATTGATAAAGAAATAATCTCAAAAAACGGGAATGTTTATGAAATTGATGATCCTTTTTTGAAATTATGGTTAAGGAAGGTTAATTAATGCTAATTGTGTTTTGTTGTACCTTCGTGGCAATCTGCTCATAATAAGAATGAGGTTTTAATTATTGAAAATATCAGCTGTTCATTGAAATAATATGCAAATTTCAAAAGATATTCATAAACTCATCGATGCCGGAGAGAGACCAAATGTCGAATTTAAAAGCAGTTTCAACACTGATGTGATCGAAACTCTGGTTGCTTTTGCCAATGCTGAAGGTGGAAAAATAATCATTGGTGTCAATAAGAATAGACAGATCGCAGGTGTAAGTATCAACAGTGAATCGGTGCAAAACTGGGTGAACGAAATAAAAACCAAAACTACCCCATCATTGATCCCTGAGATTGATATTGTTGATATCGAAAACAAAACACTGATAATTTTTGCCATTCAGGAATACCCTGTTAAACCGGTTGCTACCCGGGGTAAGTATTTTAAAAGAGTAGCGAATTCAAACCACCTTCTAAGCATTTCTGAAGTTGTAAACCTGCATCTGCAATCTTTCAATACAAGTTGGGATTATCATATTAACAACCAATTTACAATTGAAAACCTGTCACTTGAAAAAGTACAACAGGCCATTGACAACATTAAGAAGACAGGAGCAAGGATTTTCGATGACCCCTTAACTTTCCTGATTAAAAATGATCTGATCCGCGATGAGAATATTACCAATGCAGCATATCTGCTCTTCACAAACCGCGATACAATCATAACCACCATTGAGCTGGGAAGATTCCAGACTGAGACCATCATAAAAGACAGTGCACGCACAAAATCAGATATCTTAAGCCAAATCGATCAGGTCATTGAATTTGTTAAAAAGCATATCAATAAGGAAATCATTATTACTGATCA
>CAYVTV010000111.1:0-13131 GCA_964454295.1 uncultured Bacteroidaceae bacterium | reverse complement strand
TCCGAGTTTGTATTCTACCAGTTTGTTCTTTTCATAAATTTTTCTCACATGATCTGACACACTTTCATTGTGACACTCATCAAGTAACCTGAAATACAAGTCTTTCTGGTTTTCCATAATATATCGCAGACGATTGGTTTTTTCCCTGTCATAAATAGTGAATATCTGCAGATAATGATCATAGAGGTCGGAGAGATAAACTCGTATTGATTCTGCCATGTCGGGATTAAAGTTTTCAGGAGACAAGTTCTCCGGGGGAAAGGGGAAAGCAATCCCTGTTGCTGCCTGTTCCTTCAGCAACTCGTTTTTAAGAAGTAAAAAATCGTTAAGGGAGAGGGAGAGTTGTCCGTTATTCATAAAATCGTCGTTACACTTAATCAGGCGGTTCTCCAGCTCGGGAAGGTAGTAGGAAAGCTGAAAATCGGAATTCGTTATTTTTTTATCCACATCGTAAAAGCTTCCCTGAAATTTATTATCCTTGAATTGTCTGACCATAAGGGCTTCATACGACCATTTTGTGGGCATAAATTCGGCCAGGAGGGGAACTTTATCAATTCTGCTGATATTCCGGTTAAGCTTGTCAAAGCTGAACATTGCCCCGCTGAGTACCATCATTGGAATGATAACCAGAGGGATAAGTATATAAATGGTGATCGCGGAATTAAATGAAGCTGAGATATTTAGTCCTAACATATTGGCACACACAGCTGTGGTGAAAAAGGCAAACCAGTAATAAAATGTCATGTCCCGGAGTTCGATGATACTATGTGCTACGAGAACAAATGCTGCGGCCTGGATGGCAGATATTAAGGTAAGAATACCTATTTTAGAGACAAGGTATGCTGACCGGCTCAGGTTGAGGAATTTTTCACGTTTTACTATTTTTCTGTCGCGGAATATTTCTTCGGCACTTACGGTTAAACCGAGGAATAGTGCTACAATAAGCGCCATGAAAATATAGATGGGTATATTCTCATTTTCCCTGAAGATGTAACGATTAGTGGCAGGATCGGCAATATAGCGTATGATGTATGCAAGAATAAACGCCAGCAGCGGTGCTTCCAGCAGGGTAATGGCAAGGTATTGCCGGTTACTTATTTTTGAGAGGAAGTCTCTTACGGTATATACCCGCAGTTGTTTTATCCACCCGGGGATATTGAGCATTTTAGGAGGTTTCACTGTCACTTCGGGTACTGGTTCTGTGCCGGCTGCATGCTGATAATAGTAATTTTGCCATTTTTCGGGGCTTACTTTTCGCTGGGACGTGTAATTTCCATATTCGTCCACTACCCTGGCTTCAAGGATGTTAAATATTAACTCAGGGTTCACGTTACCACAAACAGGACATTCCCCTATGTGATGGTTTATCTGTGCATCCAGACGCTTGAAATACATCACGGCTTCCACGGGATTCCCTGAATATACCATATGTCCTCCGGCATCCAGGATGATGACATTATCGAACATTTTAAAGAGCTCTGAGGAAGGCTGGTGTATGACAACGAAAATCAGTTTCCCTTTCAATGTTAGTTCACGGAGGAGGTCCATGACATTTTCAGAATCCTTGGATGAGAGTCCGGAAGTAGGTTCATCCACAAACAGCACAGAAGGTTCCCTGATCAGTTCAAGGGCAATATTCAGCCTTTTTCTTTGTCCCCCGCTTATGGTTTTATTAAAAGGACTCCCAACCTTCAGGTTTTTCTTTCCTTCGAGTCCGAGGCTGGAGAGGACAGCATCAACCTTCCCGGTAAGGACCTTTTTATCCATATCACGGAAGCATAATCTGGCATTGAAATAGAGATTCTCAAATACGGTAAGTTCTTCAATCAGCAGGTCATCCTGAGGAATGTAACCGATGACTCCGTTGAGTTCTTCCTGACCGGAGTGGACATTAATGCCGTTGATAAGAACTTCTCCTGCAGACGGGTTGTTGATACCTGAAAGTACGTTTAGGAGAGTAGTCTTTCCCGATCCGCTGGCACCAAGTATTCCCATGAGGTTACCCTGCATGGCAGAAAAGGTAATATCCTGAAGACCTTTATCGCCGTTCTTAAAATGGTATTCCAGGTTTTTTACGGTGAAAGATATTCGGTTTTCGACCATTTCCGAGAGGAAATGGGAGGAAATGTCACTGTAGTATATGGGCTTCCCTTTAGGAACTTTAATAGTGCTGCCCTTGGCAAAATGGTAGATCCTGTTTTTATGAATGGTGAGGCCATTAAGGAAAAGATCATCATTTCCGGAATACTTTATGAAATAAAGATTTACATCAGGAATGCGCAATACCGTGAGAATGCCGTCAAGCCTGGCAGCACGGATATGCCTGTATCCGGAAACATCTGCTGCATCACTTATCACCAGAATATTCGGGTCGGGTACTTTTTCGGGATCATACAGAATAAACAGTTCAGTGCTTTTTCTTATATCTTTCTGAATACGGAAGACATCGGCGATGGTGTCAATAATGGCAAGCCTTTGTTTAGTGAGTTTCATGGAAGCAGATACCAGCTCGAAGAGACGAACCAGGACAACTACTTTTTGGCTTTGATTCAGGGTTTTGTTGATTTTCTTGCAAATCCCCAGGATCCTGACACTGTCAAGTACAGAGGTAAGTTTGGGCCTGCTGTCACCGCTGTCTGTTGCAGCTTTGTTTTCATCCTGTGCGGAGAATTCGATGAACAGGGCGTAATATTCATCAGTGTATTTTTCGCCCAGCTGCTGATTAAGAAATCCCCTTACATATTTCTTTTCATCTTCTTCCACTCCTCCATCCTGTTTGGTGAGAATGGCAAAGAGCTGCATCAGGGCCTTAAGGATCTCTTCACTCATTTCAGTGGAAATTTCAGTATCTGATATGTTCGAAAGGGATTTCTGCCATCTCACTGTATTCTTCCCCGGCTTCTTTCATATCTTCATCATAACCGGGATAATACCAATTAACTTTAACCTCATTACCTTTATTACTGATATCTTCGAGGATAAGCAATATATCCAGGATTATTTTTGATGATGCCGTATTGAAATAGTTGAACCTGAAGCTTACCACGGTTTCGGAGAGTGGATTCCCGGAGTATTCAGAGAGCCACTCCAATACCGGAGAATAAAAAGCATTTACATCTTCAGGCAGGGATTTTCCTGATATTTCAAAAACTTTATTTTCGATGTCGAAGTTTATCTCGGGACTGTCGTCTGTTGCATGTATTTTTAATGAATTCATAAGTAGGATAAGGGTTTTCGTATTTTTCCTTTGTGTGCCTTTGTGTGTACTTTGTGTCCCTTTGTGGTTATTATTTTACCACGAAGGACACGAAGGATTTCACAAAGGACACAAAGGGGGTTATATTATTTCCATATTATTTACTCTTTACCTGTTCTTGGAATGGCTGATGTAAAAAGAAAAAAGGTTGAATTTTCCGTAAGCGGCATAAACTGGAATTCGAGGTTTTTACCTGTCTTTCTTTTAATATCAATAAATCCAAGTCCTGCTCCGCCTTTATCTGAAATACGGCCTTCTTTCAGTTGTTTTTTATATAATTCATTAAGCTCATTTTTATTCAATGAGTTAATATTTTCGAGCATTTCTTTCAGATGAGCTACCTGTGAATTATCAATAAGGTTTCCTGTGGTTACATGATAGTCTGATTTGCTGACGCTTACCATGAGGATACCCCGGTGCATTTTCTCATTATCCTTAATTTTTGTTTCTGCTGCATGTTTGGCGATATTCTGGAGGCACTCAACCATAACATGGTAAACCTTCTTTTGTACGGCTTCCGATTCAGCCTCTCTCGATAGCTTTTCTTCCGTTACTGAGGTGAAGGCCTTTATTATCTGGTGATTAATATCTCCTTCATATACCAGGGTAACTTCATATGCTTTCATACCCGCATAAAAATCATATACGAATTTCAGGAAGCTTTGTTTATCTGATACGGTGCTCATTAAATGAAAAATTATCGAGTGAAGATAGAAAAGAATATTTAAAATTCAATACCTATCATTAAAAGATCATCAAGTTGTTTAAAACCCTCCTGCCAATTAGTGAAATCATTTTCAAAGAGGGAATGGTACTGTTGCATGGTATATCCCGGGTTTTCAAGGATCAGGTCACGCACCCGTTTTGGCGAGTATTTTCTTCCGTAAGGACCTCCCAGCTGATCTGTAAGTCCGTCGGTAAAGAAAAAGATTTTATCACCTTGTCTTATGTTCACCACATTATTAGAGAAACGTTCATCCATCTTTTTTTCAGTTATCATGCCCCCGATAGCTTTTCTGTCGCCTTTGAATTCGTTAAGTTCACCTTCGCTAAGGAGAAACAGGGGTCGGTGTGCTCCGGCAAACTCCATCACTGTTTTTTTCATATTTATTTTACAAAGAGCTATGTCCATTCCGTCGCGCGCATCTGATCTGTTAGTATCCTGCCGGAGCGTATGCCTCACGGTGTCATTAAGGGAATCCAGTATTTCTGCTGCGCTCAGAACTTTCTCATGATCAACGATGTTATTAAGAAGAAAGAATCCTATAAAGGAGAGCAGGGCACCCGGTACCCCATGCCCGGTGCAGTCGATCGCTGCAATATATAAAAAGTCGTTTTTAACAAAAAACCACGGGAAGTCACCGGAGACAACATCACGGGGTTTATAAAACACAAAACTCCGGGGAAAGTATTTGCGGAAAAGTACCAGGTCGGGTAATAGAGCTCCCTGTATCCTTTTCGCATAGGTTATGCTGTCTTCAATATTTTTGTTTTTTACCTGTATTTCCTTTTCAATTCTTTTGGCTTCAGTAATATCATGACCGACAAACAGTATAGTTTCCAGTTCATCACCGGTAAATTCGGGAATCGCATCGAAGCTGATGATCCTTTCTGTAAGTTTTTCTCCCATCCTGACCGGAATTGCCAGTTCAGTATTCATTTTACGGGGATTCTCGGATATTTTTAAAAGCGTATGGTTAAAATATTCTTTTAAAACCATGACAAAATCCACTTCAGAAAGTGATTTATTCAGCAAATGTTTCGATTCATACGGAATATAATCTTCCACCACTGGATTCACATAATGAAATTGTCCGGAAGTGCTTATTCTGAGAATGATATCCAGTGAGTTTTCAGAAAGTGACTGCATTCTGGTTTTGAGTCTTTCTTCCTTTTCAGCCCTTATTTTTTCTGTAATATCACGGGAGTTTAGGATAATACCCCTGATTGCCGGGTCATTAAGCAAATTTTTTGCAGATGTTTCCAGGAATATACGTTCTCCTTCTTTTTTAATGAAGGAGTATTGTATCACAGGTGTCAGTTCTTCGTCGGTGAGTGTCATGCCGAGAAGCTTACGAAGGCTGTCGGCCCCTTCTCTGGTGAGTCTCTCAAAATCTTTCCCCTGCATCATTTCGTCAGGTGTATATCCTAATATTCTGGTTACGGAAGGGCTTACATACACCATTTTAAGTTCGTGGTCATATATTGAAATAACTTCAGACGCATTTTCCAGCAGCCAGTGCAGTCTTCCCTGTGCATTCTGGACTTCCGCAATTTTTGACTCCAGCTGTTCGTTGCTGTTGCGAAGTTCTTCCTGGGTAGAGGACATGATAGCTGCGTTCTCCTGTAACTTTTGCTCATTTAACCTGAGTTCTTCAGTCATTTTCCTTGATTCTTCCAGGAGGATCTCAGTTTTCCGGCTTAATTGCAGGTTAAGTAAGGTTCTCCCTATGATTTCTCCCAGTTCCAGTAAAAACTGGATGGTGAGTTTGGGTACTTTCTCCTGCAGGAAGGCAAATTCCATAACACCCTGGAGGGTGTCATCCGAGATAAGCGGAATGAGCACTATGCCCGATGGTTTTTTGTCACCCAGTATGCCGGAGGTAATCGTTACATAATCATCAGGTATTTCAGTGCGGTAAATAAAATCCATTTCATAGGCACATTCGCCTACAAGTCCTTCGCCAAGACGAAATTCCTGGGAAATAAACCTCCTGCGGTTATAGGCAAAGAGCGCTGTGTTCACCAGGATTTTTCTTTCACTGTCGTAAACATAAAAAGCTCCCTGGATAGCATCGATATATGAACTAAGCGTTCTAAGGATATGGAGTGCCAGCTCATTTATATTTGTATAGGTTCTGAGGATCCTGGATATCATATCTTTTCCCTCAGTGATCCAGAACTGCTGTGTTTCCTTCTTTTTATTGGAGCGCAGGTATCCTTCTATCATGATCAGCGCATTGCCAAGTTTGTCATCGGGGCCTAGTGTTTCTACCTGACCGGTAAGATCTCCGGTACTTATTCTTTTCGCCTGGTCAGCGTGTTTTTCGAGAAGGTGACAGTTTTTTTGAATTTCACCGAAGTACTCCATTTCCTGTCTGTCCGATTTCCTCTGGAAATAATCATAGAAAGCGATAAAAAGAAAGGGTAGCAAAGTGGCTATTATCAGCGCCGGGTCTTTATGCAGCAAACTGAAGACCGAAGAACATGAAAAGTCCATCCGGTTAATGTGAAGTATCACCGTGAATAACAGAATAAGATATATTGCCCCTGAAAAGGCTGACAAGATAAGTATAAGGTTTCTATTTACTTTTTCATTTCTCATCACTTCCGGTAATCAGTGGATTCAGTTCATCGCCCAGTTTTTTCATGAGTATGTTCAGGACGGAAATTCCGGTTACTCCAATATCTTTCAGTGTTGAAAATTCCAGGAGGGCAATGACTTTATCATCATGCAGCACTGGCAGCAGGTAAAGAAACCTGCAATGCGTCTTCCCCAGTCCTGAGGAAACAATTCTGAAATTCTCCGGGAGGTCTGATAATTGAACGACTTTTTTTTCCAGCACGGCTTGTCCGTGCAGTCCTTCGCCCGGAATGAAAGGCTGCGGTGTTGCTTCATTTGTTATGGCATAGCTGGTATTCACTTCAAAGCGGGAGGTGCCGGGGTTATATGTAAAAAGAATTGCCTGCATGGCATCGAACCCGGCAGCGAGCTGCTGCAGGAGCTTTTTACCCTTATTATGCCCTTTTATAGTTTTCTGTATAATTCTTTGTGCAATATCATCAGCTGTCAGGTATTGAGTTTCTTTGTTCTCCTGCTGATCATCCTTATTCTGTCCGGTGACGGACTCATTCCTTCCGTCCTGTTCCGGTGGTTTTTCAGAATAAAACAGGAAGGTATACACAAGGTATAATATAAGAAAGAGTGAGATGCAGAAAAAGATGACAGGCAGGATATTATTGCCCGAATTTCTTATATAACTGTTCCAGGCTGACAGGAACAGGCAGGTGACAGATATTACCAGCAAGGCAGATATCAGCAGATATTTTTGTATTTTCCTGTCAGTCAACATATCGTTTTTCTGCAAATCATTCAGGTTAAGTTGCGGATAAAATTAATTATTTTATCGGCATTCAGGATATGATCGGGGTTAAATAAACGAAGACAGGCATCTGGCATTGCCTGCATTTCACAATCCTC
Source organism: uncultured Bacteroidaceae bacterium (assembly GCA_964454295.1). Taxonomy (GTDB): domain Bacteria; phylum Bacteroidota; class Bacteroidia; order Bacteroidales; genus CAYVTV01. The sequence continues at coordinate 5,674 of CAYVTV010000111.1, read as the reverse complement.
CGGATCCTGTATGACCGTGACACCTCCTGCATGTTTTATTTTCTCCATACCTTTGGCTCCGTCGGAGTTGGCTCCTGAGAGTATTATTCCGATGCATTTATCCCCGTAAACTTCTGCTGCCGTTTCAAAGAGAATATCAATGGACGGTCTGCTGTGATTTACTGTTTCTTCCACTGATAAGGAGAAATGGTAACTGTGGTCTGTCATAATGTGATAATTTGCAGGAGCAAGGTAGAGTATGCCTGTTTTAACAGGCTCTTTATCCAGTGGTTCTTTAAGAGGGAGTAGTGCATTCACCGACAGGGCTTCAACGAATCCGTGTCTTATATTTTTCAGCCTGTGCAGACAAAAAACAACGTAATTTTCATAATAGGGAGGAAATACAGGTATGATCCTGTTAACTACCCTGAAGCTTCCTGCCGAGCCTCCTATCAGTATTATCTTTTTGTTTTGCATAGGGGTCAGGAATGAACTTTCCTGAATATTCTTTCTTCTTTATTATAAATGGTCATACCTGGTTTGTCAGATATATACCTGTCCACATTTTCCTGGTATCCGGTAATCAGAAAACCTCCGGGTTCCAGTACTTCTGTGAAGAAATCGAGGATCCGGTTCTGAAATTCCCTGGTAAAATATATCAGTTTATTCCGGAACAGGATGAGATTTACCCTGGCCGGTGCAGGTTTAAAATGCATATCATGAATACTGAACCTGACGTCTTTCAATGGCTCCGCAAGCCTGTAAAAGGAGTGATTTTTAAATTCCAGGTATTTTTTAAAATTCTCCCCGGGTAAGACTTTATGGAAGTTATCAAGACTTTGTTCCAGGTGTCTGTTGTCAAACCAGCCGCTATTTATCAGTTCAAGGCTTTTTTGCGAGCAGGAGGAAGCATGAAGCAGGCATTTATCATACAAACCGGAACTGTTCAAAATGATAAGCAGGGAGTACAGATCATTTCCTGCCGTTGTACCCGGAAGCCAGACAGAGGGAGTATTTTTACCGGTTAGTTCTGGGAGGATATGTTTCATTAAGGTTTTCCAGAATTCCGGATCCCTGAACATTTCAGTGGAGGGTGTGGAAATATCGTACAGAAATTCATCCCTGAACTCGCTATCTTCATTAATCCTGGCACATAATACATCAGCATACCTCAGGTAGTGCAGGGAGATTGTTTTATCAATCTTATATCTCAACGAAGTCAGTGAAAATATATTCAGATCATACTTATACTTTAATTTAAAAGTTCTGATTACTTCTTTTGCTTCAACAATGTTTGTTACAGGCATAATGAGTTATTGATTTTCCAACCCGGTAAGTTGTTCATTAAGTCTTTCAATTTCTTTGTTTGCTTCTTCGAGTAACTGGTATTTCAGTCGTTTTTCAGTTATATCCTGTGCAAGGAAATATATCTTGTAGATGTTCCCCTGTTCATCTTTCACCGGTGAGAAAGTGGCCATGAGCCATACTTCTTCACCCGTGGGTCTGGTTCTGCGGATGGCTCCCGAGTAAGTTTTATCTTTCATTACTTCGGCCCATATCTTTTCAAACTGTTCTTTTTCAATGTCTTTAAGAAACATCCGATTGTTTTTGCCAAGAAGTTCCCTTTTTGAATAGCCTGTTACGCTGATAAAGTTCCCGTTAACAGCCGAGATGATCCCATCGGGAAGAATTTCACACTGAATCATAGAGTTGTCAACGGCCGTTGAGAGCGATTCCATTTCCATACTTCTCCTGAAGATTTCGTTTGCCTGTTTTACGAGGGCTTCCTGTTGATTTTTTGTCTGGGTGATATCGTGAGCTATGGTCATAATTTTCGTCACCTTGCCATTATTGTCCATTATAGAGGAAAAGGTTTCTTCCAGCCATATTTCTGTTCCGCTGAAGAGCCGGTATTTTTCAGTTTTATGAATTATTTTTCCCTCGCGCAGATCACCCCAGAATTGTTTGTATTCATCGCTGTATTTATCAGTAACAGCAAAATCACTGTGATGTTTTCCGATGATCTGGTCTTTTGGTGATTCGAGAAGTATCTGAAGTTTTTCATTTATATCGGAAAATCTTCCGGTAACCGTGAACTCAGCCAGGAGGGAGGAAGCATTGACAGCATTTAAGATTCCGGAGATCTCTGTTTCCTTTCGTATTGATTCTTCCTGTGCTCTTTGCAGCTCCTCCATATTTCTTCTCATCCGTTCTTCCTGCTGTGTCATCTCTTCGGCCTGTTTCCTTGACTGTTCGAGGAGCCTGGCAGTACGTTCATTGATTTTTACGGAGGAAAGGGTGGAAGCAATAATTTCGCTTAACTGCTCAACAAATTGAACTTCAAATTTTTGAAGTATCTTCATGGAGGCTATTTCGATAATGCCGAAAATGGTATTTTCGAGTTTCAGGGGAACGATCAGGAGTGACAAAGGTTTTGATTTCCCGAGTCCGGATGTAATTTCAATATAGTTTTCCGGTATCTCTGTCAGGAATATAGTTTCCTTCTCCAGTGCACATGTTCCTACCATGCCTTCACCGGCACGAATCTGTTTCTGAATATATTTTCTCCGGTCGTAAGCGAAGGCTGCCACCATATCAAAAACATCTTCTCCGGCATCATCGTTGATAAGGTAAATACATCCGGCTGCGGCGCCCAGATATTTAACCAGGTTAAAGACTACCCTGTAGGAGAGTTCATTTACGTCTTCCCTCTCCGATCTGAATATATCACCAAACATAGCTAATCCTTCATTAGCCCATCTTCTCCGGTTGTCTTCCTCCTTTCTTTTATTTTCTTCCTCCCGGGTATTTCTCAGTTTTTCGTTCAGTCTAAGAAGGGAGTTGCCAAGAATATCATTTTTGCCTGCCGGGTAAAAGCTTGCATTATAGCTTCCTTCAGCCATTGTGTCAGCAAAGACTATTTTCTCCCTTAGCAGGACGATGAGGCTGTTAAGATCTGACTTGATATCCTTAATTTCCCCGGGTTCCTGCAAAGGCATTTCATCCGGTATTTCCCCTTTCTTCAGATAGTCAGTGGTTTTCTTTATTTCATTTAAACGTGATAACAGAAAGGAACCGGTATAATAAAGAAAATAACACAAGCCTGCACCGGACATAACCAGCCATATTACCAGTCCTGTGCGCATGGTTTTGATGTAACGCGACTGGTACCCTGAGTCAGTGAGGTTGAGATCGTTCAGGAGATTTTTTACCAGGCGGATATGTATGGTGAGTTCTCCAAGAATGCCCCCTTTATCCCTACTGCCCAGCTTCCGATATAATCTTTCAGTCTGGGTTGAATCGACCGCGCCGGATATGATCTGGTTGTGAATCGATTTCACATCAGCCATAAGATTGTTTATTTCATTTATGTTCTCCCTTATAGTACGTATTTTCCTGATCACAGCCGGATTCCCGGAAAAAAGTAAGTCGTTTTCAATAATATCAAGAGAAGAATGCAGGTTTACAAAGATCTGTTCTGTAACTTCTGAATTTACAGAATAAAGATCAGTGCCATCGGCTGAGGATGGAATGTTAAGATTTTCAACGTAATCGGAGAAGTAAATCCTGGTTTTTGCCAGTTCGTTTCTTATCTCTGACATGTGGGCGAGTCTGTTCCACCTGTCGAAAAAGAACATTCCTGATATCAGCCAGATAAGGATAAATGAACAGATGATTATTGTGAAAAGATTCTTTATGCCAGGTAAACGCATCATTTTTTAGGAATTTTATAATACGAATGAAAGTTCTTATTAAAAAACATGGTGTATGTACCTATGATAGTTTCATGTGCACCAAGTACCAAACGTCCGTAATCATTAAGGTTTCGGTAAAAAAGGTTAAATACTTTATTTTGCAGTTCAAAGTTGAAATAAATGATCACATTTCTGCAAACGATAATATCAAAGATAACGCGGAAAGGATTTTCATCATTTACCAGGTCGGATTTTTTATAAACAGGTTTTTCAGTCAGGAAAGGAAGCATCCTGATTTCATCTGCCATGGTGTTAACGGTAAAATATTTCTCATAGGGTACTTTCATGTTCTCTGCCGGGAGCAGGTCATTGCGGAACACCCTGTCAAAATTCTCAAGATATACCTTGTTGAACCGGTATTTATATATGCCCTGTTTTGCCAGAGCAAGGACATCCGTATTTATATCGGAAGCATAAATTTCACTTTTATCCAGCATATTGAGTTCATTAAGCAGGATCATCATGGAATATACCTCCTGACCTGTGGAACAGCCTGCATGCCAGACACGGATAATATCTTTACCGGTAAAGGAAGATAAAATATCATCCCTTATGCTTATCCATAGTGCAGGATCCCGGAATAGTTCAGTAGTACATACCGTAATACTCCTGACGATCTTTTCCGTGAATGACCAGTCACTGAGTATACTATCAGCAAGTTGATGTATGTTCATATTGTTATCAGTCAGCACTTTCCATATTCTTCTTTTGAGTGAGCTCATGGAATAGTTGGAGAAATCGTAACAGGAACGTTTTCTCATAGCCTGGATAAAAATCTGAACATCGTTATCGTCGGGTTCAGGCATTAGCCATTTATTAACAGATAAATACAGAGGCAAAGCTAAGAAATATTTGGAGAAAGTAATTGAGTAATTGAGTAATTGAGTAATTGAGTAATCGAGTAATCGAGTAATTGAGTAATTGAGTAATTGAGTAGGGGCATAGCTATGTAATTGAGTGGTTTATTGAGGCGGAAAAAGGGAAAGTTAATTTAAGCAGCGGTAATTAAATACACATTTAGTATTAACCAGAAATTTGTAAACATTTTTCAGGACGATACATAAATTTTTGTAAATTACTGCCGAAAAAACTTTACTTATGGAACTGAAAAAAGCCATTGAAATGCGTACCAGCATCAGGAGTTATCTGCCTGATGAAATTCCGGAGCAAGACATAAGGGAGATGATCCGTCTGGCAGGATTGGCCCCGAGTGTAAATAATTTCCAGCCCTGGGGTTTTATACTGATCCGGAATAAGAAAAAGTTACAGATCATGTCGCAGATCATTTCATCGAAACTGGGAGAGTTTCCGAAAAAGGAATCAAAAGTGTCAGCCAATGTGAAAAGTCAGGTTGAGTGGTATTCCACGTTCTTCAAAGATGCTCCGGCAGTTATTGCCCTTGTACTGGAAAAGTATGAAACGGTATGGGAAAGGGGGACAAGCATTTCCCATGATGAAATAAACCAGATGAGGATGTATCCTGATATCCAGAGTACCGGTGCATGTATTCAGAATTTGTTGCTGGCTGCCACAGATATGGGGTATGGGGCCTGCTGGATGAGTGCGCCACTGATAGCTTGTGCTGAACTGGAAAGCCTGCTTAACATTAAAAAACCTTCCAGGCTGATAAGCTTCGTGGCAATAGGAAAACCTGCGAAGAAATTCCTGCCGAAAGAAAAGGAGGATATAAGTAAGAGGCTGGTGGTGATTGATTAGGGGGGGGGAGTGAGAAGTGAGGAGTGAGAAGTGAGGAGTGAGAGGTGAGAAGGGAGAGGTGTTTGGGGAGTAATTGAGTAATTGAGTATTTGAGTAATTGAGTATTTGAGTAATTGAGTATTTGAGTATTTGAGTAATTGAGTAATTGAGTAATTGAGTAATTGAGTATTTGAGTAATTGAGTAATTGAGTAATTGCCTTCTTCGACGCTGTCCGGCAGAAAAA
>CAYVTV010000110.1:0-13196 GCA_964454295.1 uncultured Bacteroidaceae bacterium | reverse complement strand
CTCCCCAGAACACTATCCTGCATGCGTTGTCATTATAAGCAAGGAAAATATCCACTGTGTCTCCGCGAACCCTGAAGGTGCCCGGTCTTACATCCACTTCGTTCCTGGAATACATGCTGTCGACCAGCTTGTGAAGTATAGCATTACGGCTTACCTTTTGGCCCTTCTTCAGTATAATGGTGTTATTATGAAAATCCTCGGGGTTTCCTATACCATAAAGACAGGAGACACTGGAAACCACAATAACATCACGCCTGCCGGAGAGCAGGGAGGAAGTGGTGCTGAGTCTTAACTTTTCAATCTCCTGGTTAATGGAAAGATCCTTTTCAATATATGTGTCGGTTACCGGTAAATAAGCTTCAGGCTGATAATAATCGTAGTACGACACAAAATATTCCACGGGATTTTCCGGGAAAAACTGGCGGAACTCTCCGTACAATTGGGCTGCAAGGGTTTTATTATGACTCAGTACCAGTGCTGGGCGATTCAGGTTGGCAATAACATTGGCTATGGTGAAGGTTTTTCCTGAACCAGTGACACCCAGCAGTACCTGGCTTTTTTCCCCCGCATTGAGTCCGTCGGTAAGCTGTTTTATCGCTTCCGGCTGATCTCCGGTAGGGCTGTAATCAGATTTTAAATGGTATTCCATCCTTATTATCGGGAAAAAATGACGAATACAGGCAGGTGGTCACTCACACCTCCGGAATAATAATTTCCCCCATAGGTTCGCAGGGGAACAAATACCCCTTCCTTGTTTTTTGTCAGTAACCACTCAGCGGAAAATACTTTCCCGGAGTCGTAAGTGCAACTGTATGTGTTTTTCCTGTTCAGTAGATTCTGCGAAACAATGATCTGATCAGGCATCATCCATGTTTTACCATAAAAATAAGATCCTCCCTGATCCATGTTGTGAATATCATAAAACAGATTGTAGAGATCTCCGGGTGTGGTATTTTTTCTTTTGTTGGTTGACTGCAGTATATTCATAATGCTCTGATTGGTAGGTTCGTCATTGAAGTCTCCCATAACCACAATCCGGCTGTCAGCATCTTTGGTAAGCAGAAGATCAATATTCCGCCTGAGGGCAACAGCACTATGCATTCTTTTAGGTTCTGTTTCTCTTATGCCCTCAAGCCTTGAAGTCCAGTGATTGACAAAAATGTGGAATAATTTACCATCAGGAGCGGTGCCTGAAACCTGCAAAATATCCCTGGTTTTAAGGGTTGGATCAAAAGGAAAGGTTACAGGGATAACCTTATGGGTAAGGTTTCTGAATCTGTCCTTTTTGTAAAGCAGGGCAACATCAATGCCTCTTGTATCAGGACTGTCCTCGTGTGCGATACCGTAATTCCCTTTTATCAGCGCTTTTCTTTTTATGAGGTCCTCCAAAACCTTCCGGTTTTCAACCTCAGCAAGACCTATGATGTCCGGGAGATTGCCTGGTATGACAGAACTTAATACTCCGGCAATGTCATCCAGTTTTTTGTTATACTTCTCGCTGTTCCAATTTTTATCGCTCTGAGGGGTAAATTCCAGATCATCCTTTCCCTGGTTGTTTATAGTATCAAAAAGATTCTCAACATTGTAAAAAACCATGGTAAATTGATCAGCCTGGCTTAAAAGGGGAATGAATGCGATAAACAATAGCGCACACAGGAGGCTTGTAAATTTGATCATAAGGTTGAATTTTATACAAATTTACAAATTTTACGATGACATATTAATTTATTCCACTGCCAGAATATCTTTAAAAGCCTTTTTAAAACTTTCCTTTGGCAAAGCACCCATAGCCATCCTCGGCTGGCCTTCCTTAGGAACGAACAAAATGGACGGGATACTCCGGATACCAAACATGGCAGACAATTCCTGCTGGTCTTCCGTATTTACCTTGTAAATATCTATTTTACCATTATATTCTTTCGATAATTCCTCAAGGACAGGAGCAACCATTTTACAAGGACCGCACCAGTCGGCATAAAAATCTATTAAACAGGGTTTGTCACCTTCGAATTTCCATTCTTTATTCGTTTCGTAGTTGAAAACTTTATTTTTGAAAGTTTCTGTGTTCAGATGTTCAATCATGATCTTAGAGATTAAAATTAATTATTTGGTTGATATATTATTCATATATTTTTATATATGCATTTATAAACAAATATTATACCGGCTTTGTTTTTGCTAATTACGTTTCAGTTCCGGTTAATTAATTGTAATTTTGTCACATATTTTTAACAAATTGTCATATGTATATATGAATATATGTCTAAATGACCGGATTTTCAGGACCATTTCTGATTTGGCTGAGGAGGAGAGCCTGAGGGTGTATGTGATTGGCGGATTTGTCAGGGATTGTCTGCTGGGTAATAAATCAAAAGACATTGATATTGTTGTGATTGGCAGTGGGATCGAATTTGCAGAGAAGCTGGCTGAAAAGATCCGGATCAGGAAGATAAGTATATTCAGGAATTTTGGAACAGCCATGTTACGGTACAGGGATATGGACATTGAATTTGTTGGATCGCGGAAGGAATCGTACCGCAGGAATTCCCGCAAACCTGTTGTTGAGGGTGGCACACTGGAAGATGATCAGATACGGAGGGATTTTACCATTAATGCTATGGCATTTGGTCTTAACAGCGACAATTTTGGAGAGCTTGCAGATCCATTTAATGGCAGGGAAGATTTAAGGAAAGGGATAATACGCACTCCTGCTGATCCGGACATCACGTTTTCGGATGATCCGTTGAGGATGATGCGGGCAGTGCGGTTTGCGGGCAGGCTGCATTTTGATATTGATCCGGTAACTTTTGCTGCCATCAGTAATAATCGTGAAAGGATTGCCATAGTTTCTGCTGAAAGGATCTCTGATGAATTGAACCAGATCATCCTTACTGATAAACCATCAGAGGGGTTTAAGTATTTGGATTCTTCAGGACTGTTGGAATTAATTCTTCCTGAAGTACATGCTTTGAAGGGGATTGAATCTTATAAAGGGCAAAAGCATAAGGACAATTTTTACCACACACTGGAAGTATTGGATAACATTGCACTCAAGTCTGATAATTTATGGCTTCGGTGGGCAGCCTTACTTCATGATATAGCAAAACCTGTAACGAAGAAGTTTGAGGAAGGCCAGGGCTGGACTTTTCATCATCATGAATATGCAGGTTCCAGGATGATACCGGCTATCTTTAAACGGTTGAAGCTACCTCTTGATGAGAGGATGAGGTATGTAAGGAAGCTGGTATTTTTACATCTCAGGCCTATAATACTTTCACAGGAACAGGTGACAGATTCGGCTGTACGCCGGCTTCTCTTTGAAGCTGGTGATGATACGGATGATCTCATGATGTTATGTGAAGCGGATATAACTTCAAAAAATGAAGCCAGAGTGCGCCAGTATCTGCGAAATTTTGAGCTGGTGAGGGAGAAGATGAAGAGTATTGAAGAAAAGGATCATATCAGGAATTTTCAGCCGCCTGTTAGTGGTGATGTTATCTGTGAAGCCTTTGGAATTTCTCCTTCAAAGGAGGTCGGGATAATTAAAAATACAATAAAGAATGCAATTCTCGATGGAGAAATCCCCAACGAGTATGGTCCTGCCTGGGATTTAATGGTAAAGAAGGGAAAAGAGCTGGGATTAAAGCTTGTCAGTAAACTTTAAGCATAACCGGCAGATGATCACTGAATCCTCCTTTGTATTTCATTCCTTCCCAGCTTCTGAATGGTTTTGAACCTGAGAATTTCTCATCCGTTTCGAGTAAAAAATCAAACACAACTATTTCATATTCAGTTCTTTCGGTTTTTGTCCTGATGTTGGGTTTGATAAGGTTTCCGGTAACTATAAACTGGTCAATGGTTTCCCATATCCCCTGATTTTTGTGGGTTCCCGGGTGTGTATGGCAGGACAGGTTATATAACCGTTCAGGATAAATCGTATCGTTTTTGTTGTAGCACCTTGCATTCAGAATATTACTGACACTTTCTGAGGAAGGAGGATCATTCAGGTCGCCGCCAATAATAATTAATGCAGCGGGATTTACCTGCTGTATACTATCAGCAAGACATCGCAGGTTTAAAGCCACGGCGCGTCTCAGGGGTTCCGTATATCCTGCCCCTCCGAATTTTGACGGCCAGTGGCAAAAAAAGAAATGAACGGTATCTTTACTGTTTATTTCAGCTTTCATGAATACGATATCCCTGGTGGATCTTTCATATGATGTTCCGAAAACCGGTTTGAAGAATTCCTTCCTCAGCAGTTTAACCCTATCCGGATTATAAAGAACGGCCACATCAATTCCGCGCAGATCTTCCGAATCCTGATGGAGAATTTTATACCCGTACTTCCCGAAAGGGGAAGACACCGCAAGGTCATATAATACACGCCGGTTTTCAACCTCACACAGTGCGATGATCTCAGGAGGATCCGGATTCCCGGCAGCCATAAATACCTTATATATGTTATTGATCTTATGGTTATATTTTGTATAGTTCCAGGCTCTTAGACCATAGGGAGTGAATTCATCGTCGTTGGTCAGGCTGTCATTGTAGATGTCAAAAAGATTTTCCACATTCCAGAACATAACACGGTATAGGGGCTGCCAGGGGTTTGTATTCCCGGCAGGTTCGGATATGGGCAGAAGACCGCAGGAGCAGGGCAGTATAGAGATAAAGAAAATGTAAATCGGGATTCTCATAGCATGTATTTTCCCATTTATGTTTAATATCCGGAAAAAACTGCTTCCATCAGAAAAAAATCTTTGCATGGGGGTAATAAATAGAATTTAAATTAAGAAGATTGATTAAGATATGTTTATTGCTTGGAAAGTGGAGATTCCTCGCTATCGCTCGGAATGACAATTTGTTATGTTCTCCTTGGGGGAGGGAAATCGGGCGGGCTGCGCCCGCCCGATTTCCCTCCCCACCTAATAGGAATAGTGCTTCTTTTAACCAATATTTATTTCCCGGAAATATTCACAGTTTGAAAATGACCTGAAAAAGAAGTGCTCCCGGAAGCCTCAGAACGAGATAAATAATTCCGGGATACACTTTCCTGTTGGATGATATGATCTTTGGTTTATTTAACCAGGAAAAGATCCATTATGAGTTTCATTATTATAAGGAAAAAAATCATTCCCAGTGATAACCAGATTATTGGCATTAGACCATAAAACCGTGGATTTTCCGGGTCTTTTCCGGATACCTGTTTGTCGGGTATAGTCTTTTGATCAGTGTTATGATCATTTTTATATTGCATTGAAGCTTTTGTTTTGTTCATGTCCTTGTTGTGTACGATAGTGCTTGGGGGTTTCATGGTGAAAAAATTGATAAGTTATTGTATGACAATATGTTAAGATCGCTTTTCAGTGATGGGCATAGTCTGTCCCGCTATACGGGGGAACTCCCATGTTCTATTGCGCCCTTGCGTTATTTTTTCTCGCTATGTATTCTTTGTTTCTTTGCAGTTACGTACCTTTTTTATCTGACAAAGAGACATACTTCCTGCTCCGGGTATTATTCCATGAATAAGCCGGCAACAGAAACATTCATGGGGAGAAAAAGAATTTAAGGGGGGGGGAAGTCTGGATCATAATCTGAGCACTACCAGTGCATGTTCAGGGAGTGCACGGTAGATTACCCTGGCATCGGAACGAGAGACATATATGGTTATATATGCAAAGTGGACAGGAATTTCGAAATTTGCCATTGATTTTACCAGTTCTCTTCTTTCCAGTTTACGGGTTTTACGAAAATATCTCTTTCTTTTTTCTGATATCAGTGTGGATGGGGTTTCATTCTGTTTTATAGCAAGCTTAAGATTTCTGTCGGTATAAAGACTGAACCAGGTATCTTCCTGGCCGGTTGGCACTTCAGTAAGGTTTTGTTGTTTTGCCGCTTCAATAGTGTCTTTCGGGGCCTTCTTATATATTACAGGCATCTTTGGTATTGAAGACACGGAAGCTTTTACCGTGAAGGGATGTTTACACCATTCGGTCAGGTACAGGGGGGAATATTTGTTAAATATTCTGCTTATTTTATATCCGGTTATTGCGGTTTCAAATACAATAACCCCGTTCATTTGTAAACTCACAATGCTGTCAGGCAAATTTACAAGAAGAACCAGGGAGTCGGAGCCGGCAAGGGTTAATCGCGTCCTGAGCCAGGCATTTTCTGATGCGAGTCCATGCATACGATGATCCATATGATCATCAGAATGGGAAGTATTGAACAATTGTGTCTGTTCGCCTGCCGGAAATAAAAGTTCAGCTTTTATTGCGGGAAGGACCACAGTTAATATGAGTAAAATGGTAAGCAGCATAAAAAAAATCAACAGAAAAATTTTCCGGGATTTTTGATGAAAAAATTTGAAGCAGTTATATTTATCTGTTGTTTCCATTCTAATAAATAAACACCTTTGATCCTTCCTGCATATAATAATATACAACCTCCAGGTCTTCGTCTCCCAGCCTGACGCACCCATGTGTAACCGGCATTCCGAGTTGACGTTTATACAGAGTTCCATGTATAAGGTACCCGTCGCCCAGGCTGAGTGCGTAATCTCCAAGTACCCCGTAATCAAATCTGCTGTGGTGTTCTGGTGGAGGGACAGGAAGACCTTCTTCTATGAATGCCCAGTCGGGTTTTTTCCAGACGGGATATTCGGTTTTCCCACGTATCCTGAAAATCCCTTTCGGGGTTTTAAATATCCATGCCTGTGAATCGTCAGCTTCAAGATGGATATAGGATCCGGTAGAGCAGAAACCTTCCCTTTTCAGTTTCCTGTTATGGTATAATTTAAAATGATTTTCGGTGGTATTAATAATAAGGTATGAACCCGTGGGAATTCTGCGTAACAGCCTTCCTTCCAATAGCATATTTCCCCTTTCAAGTTCTTTTATATATTTATCCGGGTCTTTTATTTCTGACATGGTATTTGCTTTTTTAAGGGGTAATAATAAAACAACTCCCTCTTGCATTGCAGGAGCGAGGGTGATAGAAATATGTAAAAGGAAGATTGAGATCATTCCAGCAGATGCTGTATAAATGGCCTTCTCCAGCCGGGGATGTAAGCGTATATACCCTGCAGCTTTCAGGAAGCCGGCGGATAAAAATTCTTTAAACCTGATCCAAAACAGGATAATTCTTTCATTCTTCATTTTACAGTATGGCATTCAAAGGTTTCACTGACCCGACTATTATTACCGGATTACCGACATTTACAAATTTAAAAATTTCATCCATATGGTTATTCTCAAGGGCAACGCATCCGTCTGTCCAGTTAATTCCCTTTCCCCCGTTACCATGTATTTCTATAAGGTTTCCTATATTCCTGCCCGGTGGAATTGCACCGTTTTTTTGTGCTTCTTTAAATCTGATTATATCTTCTTCATTTGGATAGTTAAGCAGCAGAGCTTTGTAATATATGGTTTCTTTTTGCCCCAGTTTTTTAGTAATGAAGTATTTACCTTCAGGCGTGGCTTTATCACCGCTGTAATTTTTATCTCCTATCCAGTTGGGGCCGAACTCTGCGGTGTATTCTGCGATTATTTTACCCTTGTTATAGAGGTAGCATTTGTGTTCAAATTTATCTACAATAATGGCAGCGGACTGATCTTTTCTGCTCCGGCGGATGGTTTCAGTGATCCACTTTTCCCACTCAGGGAAGGACGCGAAATAATCCTCTATTAAAACACTTACGAGGCTGTCGCAGCTTTCCGCGATGGCCAGGCAATCGTTAAGAATCGCAGAAGCTTTGATAAAACATCCCCTTTGCATGGTTACTTCAGCTTCCTTACAAAGCAATTTTACCCTGGAAATGTCTGACCAGACCGGTTGGTGTAAGGGAAGTTTACTGTATTCAGTATTAAAGCGGGCAATAACTTCATTGATACGCCTGAGGTCTTCTTCTGTCTTTATCTTAACTGTTTCTTTTCCTGTTGAGGCAGATAAAACTGCATATTCAGCGTGTAATACAATTTGTTCCGAGAGAAGGGTGATATGCGTAAAATCCCTTTTGAAGAAAGGTAAGGAATTCTGACTTTTCCATTCCGTCATCAAGCTGTCCCAAAGTGTGTTAGCAAGGGAATATTCACCGGCGGCATACTTACCCGCCTCTTTTTCACCTGCAAGAGAAAGGGCAGCACGGGCTTTTGTAATATTATCCATCGGGGGATCCGGATAGGCAAAAAAAAGAATTAACAATACAATCCCTGTCAATACAAAGGTCAATATGGATAATATGATGATTTGCCTTGTGTTTTTTCCCACGCCTCCCATTGGTAACAGATAATAAAAAGACTGTCTGAACGGGAGACTGTCTTAAAAGTCAAAATATCTTTAACCACAAAGAACACCAAGGACAACGCAAAGGTACACAAAGGGTTATCAAAGAGAAATATACTTTGTGTCCTTCGTGCGTACTTTGAGTCCTTTGTGGTTAAAAATATTTTTACGACCGCTTCTTATTCAGATAGCCTGATTAACAAAAAGTAATAATGGTTTTTTATCTTTTTGTGGCTTTGGCAATAGCTGTTTTCAGCTCATCATTAATCGCAACAGCTTTTTCCTTAGCGGCATTGAGTTTATCATTTGCTGACAGGATATCTCCATTTGCTGTCAGGGCAGCAGCATCATTTACTGTGGTTTCGATAACTGCCATATCCTGTGATATCAGATCGAGAGCAGCCTTACCTTCTTTTCCTTTCGGAGCTTTAAGGATCAGGGCTTTATTTTCCTGGATAAGGGTTTGCAGTTCAGCTGACAGGGCTTCATTCTGTATTTTCAGCTCTTCTTTCCTGGCATCTGTTTTGGTGACTGCATCCTGTGCCATTTGTGTAACTATGCCCAGAATACGCCTGGCTTCATCGTAATTTCGCCCCAGTGCAGATTTTGAGTTTTGTTCTTCAATGGATGCCATTGCAGCATTCAGAGAGTCCTGAATAGCTATAAATTCAGCGGCAAGATACTTGTTTGCTTCAACAGATCTGGCTGACTCAACAGCTGCATTTGCCATGTCAATTTCTGCCTGTGGTGCTTTCTGGCAACCTGAGAAAATAAGAAATGCTGTTCCGATAAACAGCGTAGTGACAAAAGATTGTGTTTTCATAATAATTTAACCTCCTGGTTTTATAAAGTTTACGATATTAAGACGGTAAAATGGTTAAAAGTCACTTTTTTTGAAGAAATCTTTTTTTGTAACTGTTCAGGTATGTTCACTATGCAGCCCCTAGATGATCTCCGGGAATTTTTTCCGATGCATTATCTTCCCGTCCTCATCGGTAAAGATGATCTCTCTCTGCATATTTTTATCCCGTAAAACAAACTCATAACGAACCTTATGATCTTCAGATATCGAAACGGAACTCATGATTTCCCCAAATACCTCCATATTTTTTCGTATTATTTCGGGCACCTCACTGATATGAAGGTTGGTTTTGATATCTGTCAGTTTTGCTATTTCTGAGAACCTGGCAATTTTTTCCTGACCATGTTCCACAAAGATGGCTTCATGTACCGTCCCGTCGATAAACCATTCTACCAATACAGCTTCAGGGCATATTCTGAGAAGGGCTTCAGAAAAAATCTGATCAGGATTCTCTGTGTTTCCTGACAGTAATGATTTGAAAAAATCATCCATATTTTAATATCTGTTGCAAGGTTTAGACGTTGTTATTTTAATAAAGTCACATTTCTGAATTCTGATAATCATTATTACACGGAACACTTCTTAGTGGTTATTCATTTATTTTTTATCAATTTCAGTATTAATAGGGTTAAATAGTATTAACAAATATTTAATCTAATCTTTATACAGTTGATTATACATATGCTGAACCCTGCTCCTTGCCCTTTTTATTCTCATCTTTGCCGCGCTCTCACTTATCCGGAAAGTTGACATAATAAGTTTAACGGGGATATTATCCTGGTATTTCATTAACAGGAGGGCTTTTTCTTCCGGGTGTATCATATCCAGCACTTTTTGCAAACGTTCGTATTTGATATCCGCCATATTTTCTTCAGAAATATCATCAATGACATCGGGTAACAGATTCTCTCTGTTCCAGTCCGGGTAATGCAGATCTTTTTTATGTCGCAGGTATTCTATACA
Organism: uncultured Bacteroidaceae bacterium; assembly: GCA_964454295.1. Classification (GTDB taxonomy): domain Bacteria; phylum Bacteroidota; class Bacteroidia; order Bacteroidales; genus CAYVTV01. The sequence continues at coordinate 3,088 of CAYVTV010000110.1, read as the reverse complement.
ATGATTGTAAGTAATGGCATATAGCCAGGAGGAAAATGATGCATCTTTCCTGAAGCTTTCCATTTTTTCATATACCCTTGAGAATATTTCCAGGGTAAATTCCTCTGCCATATCCCTGTCTTTCAGGATTGAGCAACACTTGTCCCGAACTTTTTTATGATAACGGCGGTATAAAATCTCAAAAAGACCTGTCTTTTTTTCTTTGATGATGAGGTCAATCAGTTGAATATCTGAGAGATGTATGTGGTTCTGGTCTGTCATGGGGCTTCTATTCTCTCATAAGCTCCCGCGTCAGGTTTTCCATCTGCTGTACGGCTGTTCCCGTTTTTGTCGAAAGGGAATCCTTCGCTTATTGGAAGACTTCCTATATCTTTCGCTGGAGAAAGAGTGTCGAGTTCAAAATTATACTCATCCCAGGATATAAACTTCGGATCCTGGTTGATTACCACGTTAATAAGGCGGTCAGGATCAAGATCAGGTGAATCGAGCCGGCCAATGCAATGGTCAATGGTATAATTAAGAAGGCCATCAGGATGCTTGTCAGTTTCCAGCTCAAACTGCCGGTTCCCATGAATAATGCTGTTCCCGAAATATGCTTTGTGAATATCTCTTATTTGCGGCTTTTTATTAACGTCAATATAATAATTGTTAAGAAAAACTGCCGGTGTATTTCTTACACCCCCATACAGCCATCTGTTGGCTATAGTGCAGTGATTGAATTCATAGGTTCCTCCCCAGATCAGTGCTACGGCACATGTGCCGCAGTTGGCAATGACAGTGTTTGAGGCGTTCACAAAAGAACCCCTGGCCAGAATGCCAAACGAACTGTGGTCGGCAATAAATGAATTCTCAATTACCAGTGCAGGGGTGGTTTTGCTCATGAAGGTATCCACTACGATCCCGAAGTTTCCGCAGCGTATGACCGAGTGATTAAAAACATTATCCCTGCTGCCCGGGAGCAGATATATTCCTCCCCATTGTCCCGGTATATCCTCGTACATCTTCTCCAGCCTGTCGCTAAGGAAATATACAGGCTCATCAAGTGTGCCATTTGCCCTGACGGTTCCCCCTACATAGAAAACTGCATCACGGTGCAGGTAGATTCGTACACCAGGGTCAAGATTTAAGACTGCAAGGGTATCCACATAAACGTAATTGATCACCAGATAGGGTTTGTCATTTATCCAGGTTCCGGTTTCAATCAGTTCTTCCTTTAACATATGCACATCCTGCCCCCAGGCTGCAAGGTTCACCGATTGCCTGTAATTATTGGTGTTAAAAAGGATGGAATCTTCCTGCAGGAGTATGTTGTCAGAATTATTAGGATCAAGGGTAGCTTCAACGAAAATATAAAGACTATCCTTCGGTGGTATCTCCACATTCTGATGAAGTATTCCGGGCACGCCGTCCACATTCATCCTGAAGACGGAATTTCCACCGCCGGCCAGATGAATTGTTGAGATACGAATATGATTGCCGTATGTATTATGAACAGTAAACCGTTTTGTCATTGTGCCGATTTGCGTAAATACCGTATCAAAATATACCGTATCAACGGAAAATCTGAGTTGTACCGGCTGATCAAGGATAAACCTTTCCCTTTCACAGGAAAGTATCCATAGCATAACGAGGATAGCAATAATGCAGATTCTGCGGAATAGCATAAATATTATATAGTGTCTCAGGATAAATAACTCAATTATTTGCAAACATAGTATTTTAATCGGAGAAATTTTAAGAAAGGGATCACGGGATCACGCTATCAAGGGATCGAGGGATTCCGTGATCCCTTCCTGGCTCCTTTAAATATAAAAAGCTCCATACATTAGATATAAGCTGATAAACACATCATATAATCACTTGATAGCGTGATCCCGTGATCCCGTGATCCCTTCCTGACCCCTGTGAATAAAAAAAGTTCCCTTCAACATGATATGCTAATTAAATTGTGCATATATTTGCATTTTGATTGTATATTTATTCAATATTTAATTATAAGATTATGAAAAATAAGGAGAAAATTGTACTTGCGTATAGTGGGGGACTGGATACCTCGGTTATCCTGAAGTGGTTAATTGACAAGGGTTATGAAGTAATTGCATACATTGCGGATGTGGGGCAGGATGATGATTTCCCCGAGGCGAAGAAGAAAGCGCTGGCCATCGGTGCATCGAAAGTTTATATAGAGGATCTGAAGGAAGAATTTGTAACGGATTATATATATTCAGCGATAAAGGCGAATGCTGTGTATGAAAACCGTTATCTGCTGGGCACTTCGCTCGCAAGGCCTTTGATTGCAAAAAGGCAGATTGAGATTGCTGCAAAAGAAAATGCAGGGTACGTATCCCATGGAGCTACGGGTAAAGGGAATGACCAGGTGCGTTTTGAGCTGACTTATTATGCATTGAATCCGAAAATAAAAGTTTTTGCTCCCTGGAAGAACCGGGAATTCCTGGATCAGTTTAAGGGAAGGACAGACCTGCTGAATTATGCACAGCAGCATAATATCCCGGTAAAAGCTACATTAAAGAAACCTTACAGTGAGGATGACAACCTGATGCATATAAGTCATGAAGCAGGTATACTGGAAGACCCGAAATATAAAGCCGGACGTGATGTCATTTCAAGGATAACCCTCCCCCAGGACGCTCCGGATAAGGAAACAAATATTGCTGTTCATTTCAAAGACGGCATTCCTGTTAAGGTCGTGAACACAGATGATGGCACTGTGAAGGAGAAGCCGCTGGAATTATTCAGTTATGTTAATAAACTGGGTGCTGAAAATGGTATTGGTCTGCTGGATATGGTTGAAAACCGGTTTGTAGGGATAAAGTCAAGGGGAGTATATGAAACCCCCGGTGCCGAGATCTTGCTGAAAGCACATATGGATATTGAGGGAATAGCGATGGACAGGGAGGTTATGCGGTTGCGGAATATGCTATCCCCGGTATTTGCAGAATTGGTATATAATGGTTTCTGGTTCAGCCCGGAAATGGACTTTCTGATGGCTGCTATAAATAAAAGCCAGGAGCTTATTGATGGGATCGTTTATGTGACTTTATATAAGGGAAATGTTATGATAGATGGC
>CAYVTV010000109.1:0-13278 GCA_964454295.1 uncultured Bacteroidaceae bacterium | reverse complement strand
TACGGGGACGGTTTCCTGAGGTCAAAAGACTGAATGTCTTAACTTCCAACGAAATCACGCAATAACGAAATAACACATCCTGTCAGGGTTGAAAGGTTTCTCGTTTCCTGATTCCCGGGTTCGTCCTCAACCTTAACCTTAACCTCAACCTCAACTTTGCCTCAACCTTAACCTTGATTAGATTTTGGCCTCTGGACCTGCGCCCGGTGCCTGATTCATCGTGCGATCGTGCAGCCGGGCAAATCAGAGAAGATGCATGATAGTTATTAAACCCGGACAGCAAGAGTCTTAAAAAAACAGGTATTGTTAAAAAAAGGATGCTGCTGTTCATATTTCTGTTCCGTTGAAAAATCTCCTTCCGGCACAATTAAATAACTTGGTCTGAGTTTATTATTGTATAAATCAAAAACTATAAAGTCGTGAAAAAAGCAATTTTTAATTTAAGGAATTTATTATTCATGTTAGCCCTTGGAGGGTTAGTCGCATGTGAAGGTCCCGAGGGCCCTGAGGGTCCAAAAGGTGACACAGGTGATACCGGTGTTGCCGGTCCTACCGGTCCTGCCGGAGAAGACGGGCAGGATGGAAATGCCAATGTAAAAATCATCAATCTCCTGGGTGTAGATATTACATGGATTGAGGGTGAATACCTGGGACGTCCTGCCAATATTTATTCCCTTGCAAACAACGCGGTGAACGACGACATTATAAATAGTGGAACCGTACTTGGATACTGTTATCTGTACGAAGAGTGGTACCATCTGCCATTGACATGGGAAGATGTTGACGGATCTGTCAGACAATATATTGTACACACTTATTCACCCAATACTATTACACTGTACGCTTTTCAAACAGGCGGGACATTAGATCCGACCGGCGCGGTGGAAGAGTACAGGTTTATGCTGATCACAGATAATACAGTAACAGGAAACAAGGGCACATCAGCCGAAGCTGAAATCCTCCTGAAACTGACAGAAGCAGGTGTTGATGTAAACAACTACCATGAAGTAATGGAATACTTCGGAATTAATAATTGAATACCCGGAGATAAAGATATTGAGAAACGTAGGGAAAAAGAGCTTCAGGATGACCATGCTCTTTTCCCTTCTGTTATTATTTTCAGTGACTCTCCCGCCTGCACAAACGGAAAGGAGTTCAGCTCCTTCCCCAAGCCTTAATACTCCTGCCATTTGAAATTCTGTCTTTACAATTATCCTGAACCAATTTGATGATTATTGATCTGATGATGCCTTTACTATCTCAATTTAACCTGTTAATTTTGAGCTATCATTAAACATAAATCTTATATTTGTAACATTATTGCCATAACTGAAGAAACAGAGTATTCATTGCGTCGGACAAAATGAATCATTCGTATGATCTTATTCTTTTTCGCATCGATCCCAAATGGCTGTTACGCAGAAAATGACCCATACTGTAGGCTTACAAAAAAATAAAGGTTATGAAAAGTTACTCCCTGTTTTTAAAGGTTGTATTTATCTCCCTCTTTGCAACCGGAATTCTGTCAAATGTTTCAATAGCACAGGTTGCCACAATTAAAAACTGGACCAATATATACCATGGCACTTCTCAAAATCAGCTGAATCTGCCTTATACTGTTCCTGCAGGGAGCAATGCAAACCGTGTTCTGGTTGTGGCAGTTTCCGCCTCGAAATGGACGGCAGGCCAGATAACCGTAACCATGTCTTATGGAGGACAGGACCTGACACTGGCAAACGGGGATATGAGTACATCTAATATTCGACAGCATACTGCTTTATATTATCTTGATGAAGCCGGACTTGATGCCGCAGCTAATTCAACACTGTCAGCCACAGTAAGCGCAGGAGGAACAACCATGGTTAATACCGATATCTGGGCAGCTGTGTTCGATTACGTTAATCAGACATCTCCGTTAACAGACACCAAAACATACAGCAGCGGGACCAGTCAGGTAACTAATTTCCAGTTCTCTCCAGCTTTGACAATAAATGCTTATAATCAGGCTGCCGAAGTAGTAAATAGTTATAATCCCCAGGCAAATATTATCCGAACGATCAATTATGCGTTTAACTGGACGATGGTCAGGGATTCCACCGCCCTGTACAATTCCGGACTTTCAGGCGCTAGTATAAGGAACGGAGTGGCTAACCGCGTCATTCCAAATTCAAACACCACAGATGTATCCCCAACCTCTTTCAGCGGCAATGCCCTGGCTTCGATGACTGCCCTGAGCCTTAATTACGAAACGCCTCCGCCTCCCACCGTACAGACTTCAAACGTTACGTTCAGTGATATTACCACATCTTCATTTACAATAAACTGGACATCTGGTAACGGAACGAACCGGATAGTCCTCGTAAAGGAAGGAAGTGCCGTTGACAGCGATCCTGTTAATGGCATCACCTATACAGCAGGTAACCTTTTCGAGAGCGGCTCAGAGATCGGGAACGGGAATTATGTTGTATATAACGGAATGGGTTATAATGTAAATGTGTTCAACCTTGATGCAAACACCACATATTATGTGGCTGTTTATGAGTTCAGCGGCCCTCCGGGATTGGAAACATACCTGTTAACTGACCCTGCAAGAGGCAGCCAGCTGACGGCCCCTGAGACTGCAGTGACCGATGATTACCGTTCTTATGGTTCTGGCAGCTGGGGAACAGCGGAAACCTGGCAGACTTTTGACGGCGCATCGTGGGTCACCGCAGGTTCACCACCCAATTCCTCAAGCGGTGTCATCACCATACGTAACGGACATACCATCACAGTGGCTGAAACAGTGACCGCTGACCAGGTTGTCGTTGAGGTCGGGGCACAACTCACGGTAGAATCAGATGTAACCTTAACAATTGCCGACGGCACCGATGCTGTTGATTGTTCTGTAAACGGTACGCTGAATAATTCCGGAACGGTAACAACCACAGGCGTTCTTTCCTTTAACACCGGCTCAACCTACCGGCACACTGCTGACGGCGGCACAATCCCGGCTGCCACGTGGGATGCAAATTCAACCTGCCTGATCACAGGCATTACCGCTGCGGCCCCTTCAGGATTCGGACAGAGCTTTGGGAACTTTACCTGGAGCTGTGTGTCCCAGACGGTACCTGCCGCCATGAACAGTGATGTCACTGTTAAGGGTAATTTCAGGATCACAAGCACCGGCTCGGGGCAGCTCGCTGTTATTGACAACAATACATCAAGAACAATTACTGTAACGGGCAACTATTTTCAGACAGCAGGCTCGTTTGTTTTTAATAACGGCTCATCAAGCAGCGCAACAGCTTACCTCTATGTTGCCGGGAACTTCTTCTTCACCGGTGGGTCCATCACGGAATTGTCATCCGGGCGGGGGTCCGTAATATTCAATGGCAACGGTAACATACAGATGTATACATCAGGAGGCACATTGAGCAATACTATCGATTTTACCGTTAGCACCGGAGCATACCTCCAGATGGGTACAGGATCGAGTCCTTCTGTTATCAGTCTAAGCAACGGAACATTTACTCTTTCGTCAGGGGCAACACTTGGTATCACTTCTCCTCAAGGAATAACAGCAATCGCAACCGGTTCGACCGGGGGAAATATCAGGGTAACCGGCACCCGTACTTTCGATACGGGTGCTAATTATTTTTATAATGGCTCTGTCAGTCAAAACACCGGCGACGGGCTCCCTTTAACAGTCAACAGCCTGGTCTTTAACAATTCCGGAGGAAAAGTGACCTTCAGCCCAAACCGCAATATTACTGTTACCAACGATTTTTCTATCACTGTCGGTTCAATAGCCAATCTGGGCACCGGCTTAATGCACTCAACGGGCAACCTTATACTTGGAGGAACCGGGCAAGCTCCCGGATCATACGGTGGCAGCGGTTCGGGTGCTGATTATGAACTGCCCGGATATTTCGAAGCAGCAACTGGTATTGTGAATAATGCCCCTCCTGACGGCACATGGACAGGAATTACAAACACCGATTGGAACACAGATTCAAACTGGATCGGAGGAGTTCCCACATCCCAAACCGATGGGACCATATCTTCTTACACTGCTAATCAGCCTGTGATTTCAGATGCCACAACCGCTTTATGCAACAGCCTGATAATAAACTCCGGAGCATCACTTACCATTGCGGGAAGTGCAGAGATCACTACTGTTGAAAGCAGCGGGACCCTGACAATTACACCGGGAGGTCAGGTCACAATAACCACTTTAACAAATTCCGGTACGCTTAACCTGCAGTCGGATGCTGATGGCATTGCTTCCCTTATCCTCACAACATATACTGATAACAACGGCACGGAAAATATTGAGTTATTCCTTACCGGCGGAGGAGATGAAAGCAATTACCCGTGGCATTATATATCTTCTCCTGTTGAGGAATTGTCAAGAGCTGATGTTATGAGCAGCGATGGTGATCCTGAAGCCAACGATTTGGCAGCTTATTATGAAAACCTTGTTACCGATAACAAGGATGAAGCATGGATGGGATTGGATGGATGGGATTACCAGAATGAAGAATATAACACTGATTATGTACGCAATGTGCTGGATGTCGGACGGGGTTACAATTATTACAGTTATTATAATGCAACGAGGGTCTTCGGAGGTAAGCTGAACACGGGAGATCATCCGATGTCATTGGATTGCTCGGTGCCTGATAATGATATAAACGGATGGAATCTCCTCGGTAATCCTTTTTCCTCAAGTCTCAACTGGGATGATATTGCAGAATCGCTTCCGACGGGTGGAGAAATAGATAATGCAATCTATTTTACCAGTAATAATTCCGTTGTCTCTTATGTTGACGGTGTCGGCAGTGCCGGCGATGTTACAGGTTACATACCGCCGATGCAGGGATTTTTTGTAAAGGCAAACGCGTCGGGACAATCCATTACATTGCCAGCATCAGCCAGAGTTCACAGTACCAGGAACAGGTATAAGGGAACCGGGGAAAAAGTTCCTCTTATCAGGTTGAAAATTGAAAGCCGGAATGCATCAGATGAAGCAGTAATAAGGTTCAGTGATAAATCAAGCTATGGGTTTGATTCAGACCTTGATGCTTATAAATTCATTAAAACAGGAACGTATTCCACCTTGTGGACCATGATCGGGAAGGTGAGCTACAGTATTAACAGCATCCCGTTTCCTGAAACCGGAACAGAGATTCCTCTCGGAATGAACATCACCAAATCAGGGTCTTATAAACTGACGGCAAGCCAGTTGGAGGGACTTGACAATTATATTGTGTATCTCACTGACAAATCAACCGGCCTTTCTGTTAATCTTAAGTCCACGCCAGAATTGAATTTTTCGACTTCCAATGGAATGCTGACAGATCGTTTCATTATTAAAGTTGCTGATAACGTTGCCAATATTGAAGTCCCCGTTCTCTCCAAAAGTTTGTTCAACATTTATGACTCATTTGATATGATAAATATTCAGACTTTGTCGGACGATTGGGACGGGGAAAAAGGATCGGTCAGCCTGATAGATATGACCGGAAGGACCGTTATCAATATTAATAATGCAGAATTCTGGAAAAACTCTTTGATGAGTATCCCGGCGGGCGGACTGAAAGGATTATATTTTGTCAAGATACAATCAGGACTAAGGAGATATGTTGGGAAGATAGTAAAAAGATAACACCTGATGATGGGCCATGAAGTAAGAGTATGATGCTCGTGGCTTTGTAGGGCTGAAGAGCTGAAAGTTGTTTACAAAAATTTCACCTCAGCCAAAATACATGACAGTCTGAGTGATTTATTTAAAATAATTAGGTACTTTTGCAACAATTGTCAGAATTTCTTAGTTTTAGATTTTAGTCAGGGTAGAACAGAATGACAAAAAAGAGATCATACAAGAAACCGGTAGTGACAAGGGTAAAACTCGATCCTTCTATTTCTCTAATGCTTCAGAGTCCTCCGGTCAATCCTATGATGATGCCAATAGGCGATGGCGGCAAGGGTGATGATAATCCTTTCGCAAGTCCTTTTGGCGATAGCCCGTTCAATTGATCAGGTGCGGCATATGTCCTGCCCCGTGTGAGCCGCGATGTCAAATACACAATAAAAAGCAGCTGACAGAAAAAATCTGTATAGAAAGCCTATACGCCGGCTATCACACAACCATATTCAGTCGTGTAATAATCAATTATCCTGTAATTCGATTGAATCAATTCATTCTTTATCTCCTCTTCAGTGAAGTAATGAATAAATTCCGGCACCAGCCTGTCGCCAGGCTCTGTTCTTTCTCTATTGCAAAAAAACCTGAAGAAATTCGACACATTCTTAATCATTCTGTCGTTCCTGCTTTTTCTGCCCGTATACAGAAAGGAGATCATTAAAGGCGCTTCTGTTTTTAAGAACGGGTACAATCCGGTAAGAAAAGAGATCCTGTTCTTAGTTCCCGGCATAAGAGAATACGCGCCCCAGCCTATTATTATGCCATCATATTTTTCAATTTCAACTGGGAAGGAATTCCTAGGCAGATATTTGATTTTATTCCGAATCCCGTTTTTCTGAAGCAGACCGTTGCCATACTCAATAAGGGTCCTGTTGCATTCGTAGCTGTCGACGTCAAAGCCCATCTTGCTCAGTGCCAATACTTCCCTGCCTCCTCCCGCTGCTATTAACAGAAGACTTTTTGCTTTCGGGAAATGTTTTTCAACAGCTGCTTTTTCCCATTTATATAATCCCGACTGGTTGTATCTGTCATCAGTATAATGTCTGGTCTTGTGATAAAACAACTCATCAGAATATTCGAGACTTTTTCTGCTCATCACTCCCAGCCAGAAGCCGGAAAACAAAGCATCCAGTAATTTGGCCAGGTTTTTCAGAAACCTGAAACTTGCATGAGAGAATTTAGCGACGAACACATGCCATTTCATTTTGCAGATCGTTTTCGTTTGAGCAAAGATAGTTATTTGAGGTTGGGATTGAGATTAAAGTAAAAGGAGAATCTTTACTATCCGCATTTCGGGACTATCTGTTTCATTGCATGAGATGTCTTGTTCTTGGCAGTCGTTGTCATGATATGCTCTTTAACGGGAACGCCTGTCCTGCGTTTGGTAATGTTCTTCAACCCTTTTAAAATTTATTATTCAATTTTCCCATTCAGTAGATTAAAGAATTGTATGTAAATGGATTGGCAGCTGCATCTGGGCCCCCGACCGGTTTGGAGCCGAAAATCGAGCTCAACATCCCCTCTTTTAATCATTGTATTGGAGTACTATTAACCATTCAGATCCTTTTATTGATCACATCCATCGTTAAAGTTTATCTGTTTTGAAAAACCACCTTCTTCGAAACCTTCCGTGATCCGGAGATGAGAGAAATAATATACAAACCGTCTCTTAAAGCAGGAATAAATTCATACTCTCCCGGACTGTTTATTTTGTATTTATAAAGTGCCTGGCCTGAAAGATTAAAAATTGTAAGCATCCCGTCTCTAAACCAGGGCAGATTAATTTTTGTCTTCAGAATACCATCGTAAGAATAAATTATAACATGTTCTGCCTGATCTGTAGGGTCTGAAATCCCTGTGGGTGTATTTGACAGGTTAAGGATAAATCTGTCCTGGTAATGTCCGGCAGGAAGAAAAACCTTATAAATTTTATTATCAAGGAGATCCTGTTTTGTTTCCATAACCACATCAGATATTGTAATCTCTTTATACAAGAAATCTCCGACAATGTCTCTTATTTTGAAGATCACTTCACCATCAAACTCTGTTTTGATTCCCAGGCGTACTGTGCATAATTCCTCATTGTTTAAGGGAAGGGCGTTGATTGAAAGGCGTTTGCCGTCTTCGCCAAAGGAGTAAAAGTTGGTCACACTGTAATCTGTATTATAAAGCTTAAGTGCATCCAGCTGACCGTCGAAGTTATTTGTGGCTTTAATATCAAAATATATCACCAGAGGGTCGAATGAGAGTAAATCATTTGAATACCCTGCTTCAAGCCTGAGAAATGACTTTTCACTTTTTGAATCAGATTTGATAAATGGATGATCATGATCGGTTATCCTTACTTCATTGGTCATTCCCAGGGTACCTGTAACCGGGTAAGTTCCGTTAGCAACATGAATAAAAAATCCCTGCATTGATGGAATGATACTTGTAGCTACACCATCGCTCGATATTCCGTCCATATATGTAGAATATGTACCTCCGTAGCTGTCAGTCGTACTCGCTTTGAAATAATAGATGGCATCATCGATGTTTATCCTTGTCCAGCCGGAGGGTGAGTCCCAGTCGATCGGCGAAGGATAAGGATTACCTGTGAGGTTAAAACCTTTTGTATATAAATTGTCATGATTATAGAAAGTAATTGAGAGGTCTCCATTGTTGACCACGCCAGTGATATCGAATGTTTTAGCCTCGGAGGACTCTCCGAAATTTGCGGCATATCCGTGCAACGGACTCATCAATCCATCAGGATTTGTATAGTCTACCCATCCTGAAGTGGTGCGGCTTTCATCATAGCGATAGAGAGATGGAAACCAATATGTAAGATCCATGTCGTCGCCAAGCTCATTTATTGTTGCATTACTGAAGGGAGAGCTTATGTATTTATATCCGAAACCTGAACTGAGATATCTTTGCATTGTCACGTTGCCTGTAACCTCTCCGCTGCCAGATCCGTCAATGAGTGCCGTCTGTGCAGGTGTTGAAAGGAGTGTAAGGTGGCCATCAGATACAATGGTGCCGGCAGTCACTGTAAGGACACCGCTGATATTCAGAACTCCGGTCAGGGAAACGCCTGACGAATTGTTCACAATGAGGTTCATTACGAGATTATCCGTAAAGATATCAGGACCGATGATCTGGGCTGATGATCCGTTCAGCTCAATCGTACCGAAAGATGCGTCGATATTCGAGTTGCCTGATATGCTGCCTGAAATTCTGATGGTGTTTCCGGAAACAGTGAGTGACGAACCACTTTCAACGGTAAGATCATTTACTAAGGCTGCAGCCCCGATACTGATAATTGGCTTATTGGGCAGATCGGGTATCTGAACAACTGATGTTGAAACAGGGATCAGACCACAGGACCAGTTACCAGGATCATTCCAGTCGGTGCTTACAGCTCCGGTCCAGATATTATTCAATATTATAGTACAGGCAGCGAAGTTACTTGTTAGAGGTGAAGCACCGCAGGGACTTGAAACAACACATCGGTAAGATCTCCCGCTATAGGTAATTCCCGGATCGAGCAGGGTAAGAACTGAAGTAGTTGTGCCGCTATAAATTCCTCCTTCAGTAATATTTACACCATTCTCCTGCCACTGATAAGTAAGGTTATAGCCCGATGCAACCACCTCAAAAATGGCATTGTTCCCATCGCATATTGTCTCAGGCGCAGGATGAGTATTAATTGTAATTCCGTTATATACGTTGAGACTGACAACAGTGGCCTCACTTTCGCATCCGTTGACCGTTTGTGTTACATAATATGTGTATGTGCCGGCAGCTGTTCTTCCGGTTGCAAACGGAGAACCCGTTCCTGCAACGGTGGTAAGGGCTTCGTCGCTGTACCAGGTAAGATTGGTGCCTGACGCAACAAGATCTGCAATATTTGTTACACAACAATCAACATCAGAAGCAGATGGAGAGGCCGGAGCAGGAGTAACAGTAATAAATTTTGTTGCGCTGTTTGAATAACCCAGAGTATCGGTATATGTATAGGAAATTGAATGGGTTCCCGGTCCTGCCTCAGAAGGATTAAAATTAGTCCCGCTGACACCCGGGCCACTGTAAATACCGCCTGATGGCCAGCCTGAATCCAGGAGATAGGACGTTTGACATACACCTGCAGAAACAAGGTACTCATTTAATTCCTCACTTCCTGAAGAAATGAAGGATGAAGGATCATTCTGGTTATTATACTCGGTGAGTATCCATCCGGCAGATTTAGGACTCATGGAGAAACGAGGTTCGTCGAGGCTTGCAGCTATATATTCACCATTGTTATAACGCCCGATATTCCCCTCGGTGGGCATGGCAGTCTGCGGAGCCACCGATGAACTGGCGACCAGAACGCCATCAATATAATAACGGCTGGTTGTACCATCGTATGTATAAACATAGTAATGCCAGTTACTAACAGAAGGTGATGCTCCGCCGTTCACAAGTATCTCTCCTTCCCATTTCCAGGCGACGGCATTACCTCCGCGAAATCCTAACTGTATAGCGGATCCTGCTCCGGCATTCTGAAAGGAAATAAGGTTCCTGTTACCTGAGGGAGCCACTGTGTAATAGGCCCAGATGCTTATGGTCTGGTTATTGTTATTGGGGACCAGTCCATTGGTGGGGACCTGTATGTAGGAGTTCGTGCCGTTAAAACCTCCTGCACCTGCAATTTTTCCTGTAACATTTGTTGTGTTACTGTTAGTCCCGTTGTTTGAATTGACCGTTGCGTCAGTATAGTCAGTACCATTGAGATGCCACACTCCCTTATAACTGCTCTTCCAGACAGTTTTTACTGACGGGTTTGTAGATACGGCCGGATTTCCGTAAAGCATCCGGATAGTGGTGGATGAGGTGTTAGACAATACCGGTATCCTGACCCATGCCACATATTCTCCTGTTGTCGGATCATAGAGTTCTATCTGATGGTCGAGTTTGTTAGCATCCTGGTCGGTAAAGATTATGTCGTAACCGCTTGAATTGAATACATGTCCGCCGTTGGTCGTTGTGCTGAGAGACGAATTTGTAAAACTGATCAATGCGGGGAAATCTGTAAGGTCCTCACTGCCTGATGCAGCATTTAATGTTACATCCATTGAGTAGATGTATCCCAGGCTTACCTCCGGAAGAGTCTGGGTTATGTTGTTATCGGAGCTCTTAAGTACAGGGAAGGAATTTTGATTTAAAGGGGTTTCGGCTACGTCAGTGATATTCACATGTAAACATAAAGGGGGAAATGATACAGAAAGCACAATCAATGTTATACAAAGGAACAATGGTCTTAACATCATTGCCAGTAATTAATAAGTTATTTCAGTTCTCCATTCCAGGCGTCACGGCCAAAAGGGTGATGCCCTCAGAAAATTATATTTCAGTCCATTGACACGACGCTGGTAATATAATGGCAATGTGTGGATAATTCCTGTCAGCGATATTCTAAAAATGCTGTAGGCTTTTTCTTACAGAATATGTGTTGTACTCTTGTAAATTTAAATGATGCTGAAATACAACCGTAATTAATCTGAAAGACCTTCTTTAAACGCGTATCTGATAATATCAGAAGTGGACCTGAGATTTAATTTGGATAAAATACGCGTTCGGTATGTACTTATTGTTTTTGGGCTTAGCGACAGTTCCCGGGAAATATCAATTACCTTTTTTCCTGAAGCAAGATGTAATAATACCTGGAGTTCGCGCACTGACAAAGTTTCATGTAATGGCTTGTTGCTTTCAGATAATATATGATGGGCCAGCTTATCGGCCAGTGATAAAGAGATATACCTGCCGCCCCTGGTGATTTTTACAATAGCAGAAATCAGTTCCTCAGGCGAGCAGCCTTTGTTTAGATACCCTGAAGCTCCCATTTTCATGGCTCTTATGGCATATTGTTCTTCAGGATAGATACTTAACATAAGAACTGGAAGGTCGGGTTTGAGATTCTTTATATCCTGTATTAATTCAAGTCCGCTTCTTCCGGGCATCGAATTGTCAAGCAGGATGATATCAAAATCGGATGAAATCAATTTGTCTATCATCTCCCCTCCATTCCCCGCTTCTTCAATTGATCCGAATCTCCTCTCAGGATCATCCCTGAGAAACTGGATTATACCCCTGCGGACAACAGGATGATCGTCTATAATCAATATGTTAATCAATGACAGAATTACTATAATTTACATAAATAATTAAACTGTTTTGCTATCCGGTAACGGAATAATTACTACCACCTGTGTTCCTTTACCTTTAATGCGCGAAATATTCAATGTTCCGCCTGAGATTTCAACCCTTTCCCTCATTCCTGCTATTCCAAAGGATCTCGGATCATAAATCTTTTCAGTATCGATCCCTACGCCATTATCTCTGACAACAAGTTTCAGTAAACCGGAAGCTGAAATAAGACTGACATATGCTTCCGTAGCTTCCGAGTGTTTTGTAATATTTGTAAGCGCTTCCTGGACAGTTCTGAAAATAACCAGGGAAGTTTTATTATCAATCTGTATTTCTTTTGGTTTAAATGAGACTTTGCATGAAATACCTGCTGATTTAATAAAATGTTTGACCTGCCATATGATTGCAGGACAAAGTCCAAGGTCATCTAAAATGCCTGGTCTTAAGCCCATTGAGATCTTGTGAAGGCTTTCAAAAGATTCCTCGAGAAGAGTCATAATTTCACTAATTTTATTTTCAACATCGGGCGAATTAATGGTTACTTTTGATTTCAGCCAGGTGCAATACAAATTCAGAGCAGTTAATTTTTGCCCCAGATCGTCATGCAGATCCTTTGCTATCTGTCTTCTTTCATTCTCAATTGATTCCTGTAGATGACGGGTTAGTTTTCTTAATTCTTCATTGACCTTGTTTACCTTGCTTTCAGCCTTTTTTCTTTCAGTGATATCCCGTACTATTATGCTTGAAAAAAGCCTGCCATCTGAAGCTGTAAAAACAGATGTTGATATTTCAGCAGGAAAGATTTCTCCCGTACTCCTTACCATATTTATTTCTCCATAGAATGTGCCTGTTTCAGAACGTATTTTCAGAGCTGCAGCAAGACGAGGATCATTAATGTCGACAACACCTTCCCTGCCACGTGAGCAGATTTCTTTTTCAGTCATCTGATGAAGGATACAGGCAGCCGGATTAGCAGCATGAATTGTTCCGTCAGGGCTGGTAAAATAAATAGCATCCATACTGTTCTCAAACAATGCTTTGAATTTTAATTCATTATCAGATATTTTTTTCTGAAGAAGCATTCGCTCAGTTAGATCGTGAGTTATTATTGCTGTGTAGTCCCCTTTTATGCCCACAGGGGCAGCAGACACCTCGTTCCATAAGATTTTATTCTCATTATGAACAAGCCCGATGGTGACTTTCTTTACTAATTTCCCCTTACGTTTTTTGAATGTGTCTCTTAATTCATCAAAAGATATCTTTTTATCGCCCGGGAAAATGTACTTTATTGTTTTATGGTATTGTTTGTAAACGTTTTTTCTGGTTATCCCAGTCACCGTTGCAAATGTATTATTGGCTATTAATTTAACTACTCCCTTCTATCAGACCACTGATTAACAAATATAAGTTTTCTTATT
>CAYVTV010000108.1:0-13335 GCA_964454295.1 uncultured Bacteroidaceae bacterium | reverse complement strand
ATGCATTGAAGCTGATCGCACTGATAAATTCACAAACCCGCATTCGTAATATAGAAATCGGGAAAATAGATATTGAGCGTAATTTTTCTTTTTTTGAAACGGACAGCCGGTATACAAAAGAAATTGAATCATCCTTTAAAAATCTGAGTTACGATAATGTGCCGGTTGTTTTGAACCGTTCAGACATGATAAGGTCTGATAGACCATATGAAAAGAATTTCCGGTCAGCAAATAAAGGATCAAAGCGGAATCACAACAG
This sequence comes from uncultured Bacteroidaceae bacterium, assembly GCA_964454295.1. Classification (GTDB taxonomy): domain Bacteria; phylum Bacteroidota; class Bacteroidia; order Bacteroidales; genus CAYVTV01. The sequence continues at coordinate 13,076 of CAYVTV010000108.1, read as the reverse complement.
GGTAAGGATTTAACAATTAAAATCACCTGTTAACAGTTCGCATCTCTGTAACAAAAACGCTATATTTGCAATTCTGTAAATGCCGTGATTTGTAATATTTGATTTTTATCCCGCTATGTATTCCCATGCCAAACAATTGGAATTAGACAAACGATATCTCCAGATGGCTGAAATATGGTCTAAAAATTCGTATTGTAAACGCAGACAGGTAGGGGCAATTATTGTAAAGGAGAAGATGATCATTTCCGATGGTTATAACGGGACTCCGGAAGGGTTTGAGAATATCTGCGAGGATGAAAACAATATGACAAAGCCATATGTTCTTCATGCTGAAGCCAATGCGATTACAAAAGTTGCCAAATCAAACAATTCAAGTGAAGGAGCGACCCTGTATGTCACATCTTCTCCATGTATGGAATGTGCGAAGCTGATCATTCAGTCGGGTATTAAACGTGTGGTATATTCTGACCTTTACAGACAGAATGACGGTGTTGAACTATTGCAGAAAGCCGGCATTGAAATAACTTTTATTTCTGTAAGTTAAAAGTATGAGAAAGCTGAAAGACATTTACATTCCCCTTATTGTTTCAGCCATCCTGATAATTGGAATTCTTGCAGGATACTGGATGGGGTCTGCTCTTCATTCCGGGAATTCTATTTTGCCGGAAGGCCGGAAAGCCAGAAAATCCATCGGTATATTGGGAGAAAAGAGCAGCTTTTCACTTGTACCACGTACATATAAAATCACTTCACTCTTAAATTACATCGAAAAAGAATATGTTGATACAGTGAATATTGAAGTTGTCACTGAAAATACAATACCTTACATCCTTGAGAACCTTGATCCTCATTCCGTTTATATTCCGGCAAAAGACATAGTAAAATATAATGAACCTATTGTAGGTAATTTCAGTGGTATTGGCATTCAGTTCAATATGACTGATGATACGGTGGCTGTCATTAATACAATACCTAACGGACCTTCGGAGATTGTCGGAATTTTGCCCGGTGACCGTATAATTAAGGTCAATGATATTACTGTTTCGGGAGTGCAGATGCCGACCGATTCAGTTGTTGGTAAATTGCGGGGTCCAAAAGGGACACTGGTACGCGTAAGTGTGTTAAGAAAGGGAGAGAAGCAACTGATTGAATTTGAAATAAAAAGAGATGATATTCCTCTTTACAGTGTTGATGTTGCATATATGATCAATGAAAATACAGGGTATATTAAAATTAACAGTTTCTCCCAGACAACCTATAATGAGTTTATGAAAAGCATCGAAAAGCTTCACAATAAAGGGATGAATAAATTAATACTCGATCTGAGATCAAATGGCGGCGGGTTAATGGATGCAGCCACAAAGATAGCCGATCAGTTTCTGGAAGCTGACAAACTCATTGTATATACCCAGGGGAAAGCCCGCTCAAGATATGAAGTGATTTCCACGTCAAAAGGTATATGTAAGAATGATGAACTCATAATTCTTATTGATGAATTTTCAGCATCAGCCAGTGAAATTCTTGCAGGAGCTATTCAGGATAATGACAGGGGTACCATTGCAGGAAGACGTTCATTCGGGAAAGGGCTTGTTCAGGAACAGGTTCAGTTCAACGATGGTTCTGCCTTACGCTTAACCATCGCCAGGTATTATACTCCCACAGGCAGGAGTATTCAAAAACCATATGCAAACGGGGAAAGGAATAAATATTATGAGGATATCGACGCAAGGTTTCTTCATGGTGAGTTTGAAAATGAAGATAGTATAAAATTATTTGACTCTTTAAAATATGTTACTCCCGGTGGTAAAATTGTATATGGAGGTGGCGGAATTATGCCTGATGTTTTTATTCCATACGACACTACAGGGATAACGGACTATTTTATTAAAGTCAGAAGCCTGGGATTGATCTACCGGTTTGCATTTGATTATACCGACAGTAACCGGAGCAAATTAAAAGAACTGAAAACAGCAAAAGAGATATCAGATTACCTCGATAAAACAGATTATTACCGGGAATTTATTCAATATGCCGGTAAGAATGAGGTAAAACCGGATTATAAAGATCTGCGTATTTCTGAAAACATTATTAAAACCCAGCTTAAAGCATATATTGCCAGAAACATCATTGATAATGAAGGTTTTTATCCGATTATTCAGCAGATAGATAATACCTTGCTCAAAGCTATAGAGATGTTTTAATATTCACGAAGAAATTCCTGAGCTCCTGCACCGCTTTACCCTTTTCTTCCATCATTCCCATATGGCCGCTTTTATTCAGGTCAACTCTTACCATGTCTTTTGCAAAGGTCATTATCCTGTCGTTCACATTTACAGATATAAGTTTATCAAAACTCCCGGTAAGTAATAAACCGGGTATCCCACCTTGTTTCAGAAGATGAGATTTGTCAGATCTGTTCTTCATCCCTTTAAGAAGAGCAATTATACCTTTGTCAGGGGTTTCCATGGCCGATTTCTTTACTAATTCCATCCCGGCTGTACATCTGGTTAAATTACCATCTGCAAACAGATTAGGGACGTGGTTGTTAATGATCAGTTCTTTTTTGCCTGATTTTATAAGTTCAATTTCCCTTTCACGGTTTATTTTTTTCTCTTCCGGATCGGCAAAACAATGAGAGTGAAATAGTGTAAAAGAAAGCAACTTTTGAGGGAACAATTCCCGGAAAGCGAGTGTAATATATCCACCCATGGAATGTCCGACCAGATGGACCTTTTGAATAGCAAGCTCTTCCATAATAGTATTAATAACCTGAGCCATTTCCTCCATCGTATGGACTTCACTTAATACTTCTGACAGTCCATGACCCGGAATATCGGGAGTTATGACAAAAAATTCATCCTGAAGGTCCCTCGCTGTATCTGTCCATATCATCATGGATTCAAGATAACCATGAAGTAACATAACTGCAGGGTTTTCAGGGTTGCCGTATGTGGAATAGAAGACAACGGTATTATTGTACTGTAATGTTTGCATAATAAAATATATATAAAGAATTACCGTATTGCAAAAATAGTAATCAAATCAATCTGCCACCTGAAAGATTTGATTATTTTGTTGTTATACTAACAGATATTTATATGGTTAAATAATTTAAAATCAACATAGAATTAAGTTTTCGTTAATCAATATTATTTCAATTTTGGTAAGAATTTATACCTTGCCGGAAACTAATATTATCACGTTATCTGCTGCAGGTAATGAAATAATTATTATTTTTCCACTCATTTAAAGGAAGGGATTATATAAGGGTATCTTTATATCTGATCCACCTGGAGATGTAAATAGTAATACATATTATGGCTTCAGTATTATCATCATCAATCGGTAAAAAACTATTTGTTGCACTGGCCGGGTTATTCCTTATTACATTTTTGCTGGTACATATGAGTATAAATCTCCTGCTGATCCTTTTTGAGGACAGGCAGTATTATAATATTGCCGCTCATTTTATGGGGAGTAACGTTATTATTAAAGTCTTTGAAATTGTCCTTTTTGGAGGATTATTATTGCATATCATTTATAGTGTTTACCTTCAGATTCTTAATTGGATTGCCAGGCCTGTGGGGTATAAGGTTGAAAATAATGAGCAAACCTCATTCTTTTCTAAATATATGATTCATACTGCCGCAATAATTTTTGTTTTTCTGGTTATTCATTTATTTGATTTTTATTTTCGGGCAAAAATATTCGGGGAAGTACAGGAAGTAATCTATGACGGAAAGGTGTTCCATGATTTGGGGGCACTGGTAACAGGCAAATTCAGAATAGGGTGGGTAGTATTATTTTATATTGCGGCATTTCTTTTCCTGGGGTTTCATTTGATACATGGATTTCAATCTGCCTTTCAGACTTTAGGCCTGAATCATGAAAAATATACCCCCTTCATTAAGGTAGTTGGAATTATTTACACATTTGTTATTGTTATTGGTTTTTCGCTTATTCCGATAGTTATTTATTTTAAACAGTAGTACAGTTAAGAATTTTTACCAGGATGGAATATATAAATTCAAAAATACCTGCCGGTTTATTAGAGAATAAATGGGAGAATTATAAGGCATCCCAGCACCTGATAAGTCCGGGTAATAAACGCAAGCTGGAAATAATAGTTATCGGGACAGGATTGGCAGGAACATCAGCTGCAGCCACACTGGGGGAACTGGGATTTAAAGTAAAAGTATTTTGTTACCAGGATAGTCCGCGAAGAGCACACAGTATAGCTGCTCAGGGGGGTATTAATGCGGCGAAAAATTATCAGAATGACGGTGACAGTATTTCCCGTTTGTTTCTTGATACTATCAAGGGAGGGGATTATCGTTCGAGGGAAGCCAACGTCTACAGGCTTGCAGAAGTAAGCAATAAAATAATCGATCATTGTGTGGCACAGGGTGTGCCTTTTGCCCGCGATTACGGCGGATATCTGGCAAACCGTTCTTTTGGTGGAGCACAGGTTTCAAGAACATTTTATGCAAGAGGACAAACCGGTCAGCAATTGTTATTGGGAGCGTACGGGGCACTGATGAGACAGGTTAAACTGGGCAGGGTAAAAATGTATCCAAGAACTGAAATGCTGGATCTGGTAATAATTGATGGCAAGGCAAGAGGTATTATTACCAGGAACCTTATAAGTGGTGAGATTGAAAGACATGCTGCCCATGCTGTTATTTTAGGGACAGGAGGATACGGGAACACCTATTTTCTCTCTACTATGGCAATGGGAGCCAATGTTTCCGCTGTCTGGCAGAGTTATAAACGTGGCGCTTTTTTTGGTAATCCCTGTTTTGTTCAGATACACCCGACATGTATACCCGTGCATGGCGATTACCAGTCGAAACTGACACTAATGAGCGAAAGCCTGCGTAATGACGGAAGGTTATGGGTGCCCGGGAAGATGGATGAGGTTCAGAAAATAAGGAATGGGCAATTAAAGGCTGAAGACATCAGGGAGGAAGACAGGGACTACTATCTTGAGAGAAAGTATCCGGCATTTGGCAACCTGGTGCCACGTGATGTTGCATCCCGTGCTGCCAGGGAAAGGTGTGATGAGGGTTATGGCGTTGGGGCCACCGGACTGGCTGTATATCTTGATCTAAGGGATGCCATGGAACAACAGGGGTTAAAAAAGATAATGGGTAAATATGGAAACCTTTTCCAGATGTACGAAAAAATTGTTGATGAGGATCCTTGCAAAACACCAATGATGATTTACCCTGCTATCCATTACACCATGGGAGGGTTATGGGTTGACTATGAATTAATGACAACCATACCGGGATTATATTCAATAGGAGAATCCAATTTTTCAGATCACGGAGCTAACCGGCTTGGAGCTTCAGCACTTATGCAGGGATTGGCAGATGGATACTTCATACTACCCTATACTATTCAGAATTATCTTTATACCGATATAACAACAAGGCTTTCCCCTACTGACACGCCTGAATTTTTAAAAGCGGAAGAGGATGTAAAAAAGCGGCTAAACAGATTAATAAATATAAAGGGCCATGCTACTGTTGATTCGTTTCACAAAAAGCTTGGTAAGATAATGTGGGATTATGCAGGTATGGCAAGAAATGAAACCGGATTAAAAAAGGCAATTATTCTTATCAGTGAGTTAAAGGAAGAATTCTGGAAAGAAGTTAAAGTTCCCGGAGACCTTTTAATGATGAATACTGAACTTGAAAAAGCGGCCAGGGTAGCTGATTTTCTTGAGCTGGGCGAACTCATCGCCAGAGATGCCCTGCACCGGTCAGAGTCATGCGGCGGACATTTCAGGGAAGAGTTTCATACGTTGGATGGTGAAAACCTGAGAGATGATAAGAATTTTAGTTATGTTGCAGCCTGGGAATATAAAGGTAAAGGGAATGAACCTTTCCTGCATAAGGAACCTCTGAATTTTGAATTTATACAGGTAGAACAAAGAAGTTACAAATAATATGGATTTCACATTAAAAATATGGCGGCAAAAAGATGCTGTGTCAAAGGGGAAATTTGTAAGTTACCGGGTTGGGGATATTTCGCCCGACTGTTCATTTCTTGAGATGCTGGATATTTTAAATGAGCAGCTCATTCTATCTGATGAGGATCCTGTAGCTTTTGATCATGACTGCAGGGAAGGCATTTGCGGATGTTGCAGCCTGTATATAAATGGAAGACCTCACGGGCCGGATGAACTTGTAACAGTTTGCCAGTTGCATATGCGGAAATTCAGGAATAAAGATACTATTGTAATTGAACCCTGGCGTGCACGAACTTTCTCTGTAATAAAGGATCTTATCGTAGACAGAAGTGCATTTGACAAAATCATGATGGAAGGAGGGTATATTTCTGTTAATACAGGGAATGCAGTTGATGCCAATACAATCCCCATTCCGGGGATTGTGGCTGATATGGCGATGGATTCTGCAGAATGTATTGGGTGCGGTGCCTGTGTGGCAGCATGCAAAAATGCATCGGCTATGCTTTTTATATCTGCAAAAATATCTCAATTATCACTTTTACCACAGGGACAACCGGAAGCTAAGAACAGAGTGCTTAATATGGTTGCAAAAATGGATGAGCTGGGATTCGGCAGTTGCAGTAATACAGGCGCATGCGAGGCAGAATGTCCTAAAGGAATAAAACTTTCAGATATTGCCAGAATGAACAGGGAGTACTATAAAGCAATAGTCAGATAAGTATCAGAAGGAATTAGTTGTTACAATGTCATGATATTCTCAATCTCGCTTACGGTTTTAGGAATAGGCTTTCCCAGAACCCGGTGACCGGTATCAGTAACAAGGATATCATCTTCAATGCGTATACCCCCAAAATCAAGATACGATTCCAGATTTGTATAATTAATAAATTCGCTGTGTTTCTTCTCTTTTTTCCATAGTTCTATCAGGGAAGGAATAAAATATATTCCAGGTTCAACAGTCAGAACAAAGCCTGGCTTGAGCATTTTGGCAAACCTCAGATAAGCCAGCCCGAATTGGTCGCTTCGTTGTACGTTATCATCATATCCCACATATTTTTCTCCCAGGTTTTCCATGTCATGCGCATCAAGTCCCAGCATATGACCAATACCATGAGGAAAAAACAATGCGTGTGCACCGGCATTAATAGCTTCTTTGGTATCTCCGGTCATAAGCCTCAGTTGCTTTAATCCATCCGTGATAATTTCAGTTGCATAAAGATGTAATTCCCTGTTTGTAACGCCAGGTTTTATTGCCGCAATGGTTTTTATGTTAGCATTCAGAACGATCTCATAAATTTCTTTTTGCTTTTGGGCAAATCTGCCTCCAACAGGTACTGTACGTGTGATATCACTTGTGTAGTGCAATGCACTTTCACATCCGGCATCAGTTAACAGGAGCCGTCCTTCTTTAAGAAGGTTGCCATGGAAATGATTATGAAGGATCTGTCCGTCCATACTCAGTATAACCGGAAAACCTACCGGCCCTCCGTCGGCCAGGGCTATACCTTCTATTATTCCGGCAATTTCCCGTTCCCATATTCCCGGTTGCGCCATTTTCATAACCCTTGTATGCATTTTATATGCAGTGTCAACAGCATGCTCTATCTGATAAATTTCATGCTCATCTTTGATTTCCCGCATGGAAACCACGGCCTTCGCAAAGGGCACAGAGACCAGATCATTTATCTTTTGTATATCAATATTCAACAGATCAGAGAGATACAAAAGCTGTTCATCCCTGTAAGGGGGGAGGATATGTATTTTCCTGCCTTTATTTAAACATACTTTGAGATATTCTTTTAATGCTTTCTCAGGTTGTGTAATGGTAATGCCTGCTCTTGAAGCTCTTTCTGCTACTGAAGGCTGACCGCCCATCCAGATAATATCGTCAATAGTGAGATCGTCGGCAAAAACAATGTCTTTACCCTCATCAATATCGCATATCGCATTAAATCCCGGAAAGTCAAGCCCAAAATAATAAAGGAAAGTACTGTCCTGCCGGAAATGATAGGTATTGGCTCTATAGTTCATAGGACTTTCGTTATTCCCCGGGAACAGAAGAATTCCGGAATCCATTTTTTTTCGTAATTCTTCACGGCGCCTGGTATAAACAGATGGATCGAACATGGTGGGTGGATTAGGTTAGGGGTTTAATGGGTTAATTGGTTATTAGGTTAATGGGTTATTGGGTTAATAATTTACATTGAACTCATGCTAATTTTAAGAAAAATAAATTGAATACGGATGTTTTATGAATAAAAATTTTAGAAAGGTAAAAATAATCATTATTGTCCGTTAAAAAATAATTAAAAATTTTTGACGAACGTATTGCGAATACCTTTGGATTATATATTATATTAATTATATTCGCATCATGTCCTCATTTTATTAACAATCAGCTAACAAAATTATCAACATGCCATATCGTCGTCTTCCCAATACTGACAGTGCAAGGCTGAAAGCATTATATAGTGCACAAAAAAAAGGTCAGGCCCTTCCGCCGTTTAAGCTGGCATATTCTCAGAGCACATTTCAGAAGATACAGATTATATTACCTTCATATGAACATGCCTTGTCAGAATATAAAATGGCTTACAACAATCAACTGGAGAAGAATAAAGATTATGTACGGTTTGCCCGGAAGGCAAAACTATATATTTCTCACTTTATTCAGGTTGTTGATATGGCAATTATTCGCGGAGATCTTCCCCCTGATACCAGAACATATTTTAATCTTCCGGAAGACGAGAAGAAAATACCATCTTTAAATGCGGATGAAGAGATTATTGATTGGGGTAAAAAGATAATTGACGGAGAACAGCAAAGAAAAATGGAGGGGAAGGCATATATCAGTAATCCTACCATTGCGCTTGTTAAAGTGCATTACGATAAATTCTACGAGATATATGGATATCAGAACAGCCTTAAAAGGAGAGCTTTACGGGCGCAGACGGAGTTAAACGAAAAAAGAACCAGGGCTGATCAGTTAATTCAGCTATTATGGAATGAAATTGAAAATACATATAAAGGGCTTCCTGATAATCTTAGGAGGGAAAAAGCATCTGAGTATGGTATAGTATATGTTTATAGAAAAAATGAATTGAATGATCCTCAGCTTCTAAATTCAGTTCGTGTCAGTATAGTTTGATCTAAGGTCTTTTTTATCAGTGGTTTTTCTGAATATCAGATAAATTATACCCATCGAGATCATTAAACTTAAAAATCCCAGATATAATCCGTAACCGGGTGATCCGATCATCTCCGGCTCATTCCCTATTTTACCATTATAATGTAATTGATAATAAATTACTGCCAGCAGATTATTTAGAAAATGTGCTATTATGGCCGGCCATAATGAGTGACTCCAGACTACCAGGTAACCAAAAATAATTCCCAGAATAAACCTGGGAAGAAAGGACAGGAACTGCAGATGAAGAGCGCTGAAGATGAATGCCGTGATAATGATCCCCCAATGCATATTTTTAAAAAGAGAGATAAACAACTTCTGAAAAACTCCTCTGAAGATAAGTTCCTCGCCTATTGCAGGAAGAAGGGCAACGACAATTACATTAATAAAAAAGGCAGGGATACCTTTCACATGCAGGAACCCTTTCATTAGTTCTTCTACTTCCATTTCCTTGTTTTCAAGGAAGGTCTGTAGTTTTTCCAGAAATCCGCTTAATTCCAGCTTTCCGTTTAACTCCGTCATAAGATTTGAAAAGGGAAGGATAATAATAACCAGCAACATCACTAAAGAAATGACAGGCATGTCTGGCATTTTTTTTAACCTGAGAAAATCAGCAGGATCAGGATCGGAGATCCAGGCAATGAAGAGGGAAGAAATAATAAATAAACCAATGGAGGTAATTGCCTGAACATATTTTATGAAATTAATCCCGGAAGGATCATGGATGTCAGAAAGGACTCTCATGGCACTCTCAAAATCCATGGAAAAGATCATCATTCCGGAGAATATAGCTAATAGCTGAAAGATAAGCCAGGATGTGATTATTACCAGCAGGCTGAAAACAAGTTTTACCGGTGTCCGGGCATTAGTGAGGATGGCTCTCATTCTGAACGGTTTTTTTGATAGCTTTGTAATTGCATTTATTCTGACGAAACTACTATAAAATTTCTAAATCTATCCGTGTGAAGATAAGAAACATTGATTTTGGAAGATATCCTCTTTTCCTGGCCCCCATGGAAGATGTTACTGATATTTCCTTTCGTTTGATATGCAAGGAGTTTGGTGCGGATATGGTTTACTCCGAATTTATTTCATCGGACGGGTTAATACGTGATGGCAGATCGAGTATTAAAAAGCTGGAAATTGATGAAAATGAGAGGCCTGTGGGGATACAGCTTTACGGGCATATAACGGCTTCCATGGTTGAGGCTGTCAAATATGCTGAAGAGGCTCAGCCCGATCTTCTGGACATAAATTTCGGATGCCCGGTGAAAAAAATTGCGAACCGGGGTGCAGGCGCCGGTATGCTCAGAAATGTTCCGCTGATGGTTGAAATGACAAAAGCAATAGTGAATGCTGCAAGTCTGCCTGTTACTGTTAAAACCAGGTTGGGCTGGGATGAGGAGAATAAAAATATTGGTGAAGTGGCAGTCATGCTGCAGGATACCGGTATTGAAGCTATTACTATTCACGGGCGAACACGGAACCAGTTTTACAAAGGTAATGCTGACTGGACATTAATTGGTGAGGTTAAAAATGATCCCCGGATTCAGATTCCTGTTATAGGTAATGGAGATATTAACCGACCTGAAGTGGCGAAGGAAATGTTTGACAGGTATAATGTGGACGGAATAATGATTGGAAGAGCAGCAGTAGGCAGACCGTGGATATTTCATCAGGTTAAGGCTTTTCTTGAAACCGGAATCATTCCGGAAGAGCCCTTAACGGAAGAAAAAGTCGGAATAGCATTAAGACACTTTCACTTATCACTTAAATGGAAAGGAGAGCCTGTTGGGATTTTTGAAATGCGAAGACACTTCTCAAACTATTTTAAAGGCTTACCGCATTTTAAGGAACTACGATTAAAATTGCTGACATCTTTGGATATTAATGAGATAATTGAAATTCTTGAAGTTATCAGGGAAAGGTATAAAGGTTTCAGGTATGAATCGAGCGGGGAATACTTTCAGGATGGTCCTGCATAAAATGCAATCCCCTGCTTTCTTTTCTGGCCTGTGCGCTTTTTATCACAAGGTATCCTACATTGATAAGATTTCTTAGTTCACAAAGTTCCTGTGATAATTTAGACTTTTTGTACAAGGTCTCTGTTTCCTGGAAAATAATCTCAAGTCTGTCCATAGCACGTTTTAACCTGAGTTCGGACCTTACGATCCCTACATAATTACTCATAATCAGCTGAAGTTCGCGCAAGCTTTGGGTTATAAGAACCATTTCTTCCGTGAATGTTGTTCCTTCATCATTCCAAACCGGGATATTTTTTTCGATATGGTAATCCTTAAAAACGCTCAATGTATGCCTTGCAGCCCTGTCTGCATAAACAATTGCTTCCAGCAGGGAGTTTGATGCAAGGCGATTTGCTCCGTGCAAACCGGTTGAAGATGTCTCTCCTGCTATATAAAGCCTGTTGATCCAGCTTTGCCCGTTTGTATTTACCTGAACCCCGCCACAAATGTAATGAGCAGCAGGAATTACGGGGATCATATCCCTGCTTAAATCTATACCCAATGAATTACATTTATCGAAGATATGAGGAAAGTGGGTTTTTAATTCATCTGTTCCTAAGTGCCGGCAATCAAGGTATACAAAATCATCTCCCCTGACTTTCATCTCATTGTCAATCGCCCTGGCAACAATATCCCTGGGAGCAAGACTTCCCCTTTTGTCATATTTATGCATAAATTCCTTACCGTCCTGGGTTTTTAGAATTGCACCAAATCCCCTCATAGCTTCAGTGATCAGAAAAGAAGGTTTTTCTTCAGGATTAAAGAGGGAGGTAGGGTGGAATTGAACAAACTCCATATGGTCAATAATTCCTTTTGCCCTGTAAACCATTGCAATCCCGTCACCCGTTGCGATGGCAGGATTGGTTGTAGTATGATAAAGGTTGCCGGCTCCACCGGTAGCCAGCATAGTTACTCTGGAAAGAATCTTAAAAATCTGATGATTCGTTAGATTCATTACATAAGCTCCAAAACAAATAATATCAGTGTTGTATCTTTTAACAAGTACACCCAGGTGATGCTGTGTAATCAGATCTATGGCGAAGTGATACTCCAGGATATCAATATTTTTATGTGCTCTTACCGATTCTGACAAAGCTCTCTGTATTTCCTTGCCGGTATGATCTTTATAGTGCAGTATCCTGTGTTCTGAGTGACCTCCCTCCCTTGCAAGATCATATTTCCCAACTGGATTTTTGTCGAAGTTAGTACCCCAGTTTATTAACTCTTTTATCTGACCAGGGCCTTCATTCACAACCATTCTTACTACTTCTTCATTACATAAACCATCTCCGGCAATCAGCGTATCATTTACATGCTTTTCATTATTATCAGGTTCGGCAGTTACAGCAGCAATCCCTCCCTGTGCATAACTGGTATTGGTTTGCTCAAGCTGCGTTTTGGTGATAATACAAACCTTCCCTTTATCAGCGACTTTAAGGGCAAAACTTAAACCGGCAAGGCCTGATCCAATTACAAGAAAGTCATATACTTTTTCCATACAGGTTTTGATTGGAATATAGAATAAAGAATCCCCCGTACAAATTTAATAAATAACGTGAGGGGCTGTCTCATTATTTGAAATATTATTTAATTGTTGCTGTAAAGAGGAACAGGAAGAATCTGCCGGTAAGAACGGACGGTAAAAAAAAAAGTATTATCTTTCACGTTTTTATTAAAATAAAATTCCTTAAAATGGGTTATTGTTCATAACCCCGGTATTTTTTCAATTAATGGTTAGTGTGATGAAGAATTACAATTTTTATAATCTTGTTACGGGATGGTCAGTATTTGTCATTTCCTCGATAGTGTATCTGCTGACAATTGAACCTACAGCAAGTTTTTGGGATTGCGGGGAGTTTATTACCACTGCATATAAAATGGAAGTAGG
>CAYVTV010000107.1:0-13428 GCA_964454295.1 uncultured Bacteroidaceae bacterium | reverse complement strand
ATACCTTAAACGACAGGTTTATCGTCGGAGGAGCCGTACCTGTTCAAAAGATTCTTGAACTGGAATCTGTTGACCCCCTGAAGTCCACTTACTTTCTTGAAAGAAGAGAGATCGGGATCATTAATGTCGGGGGAAAAGGCACTGTTGAAGCTGATAATGAAACATTCATACTTGATTACAAGGATGCATTATATGTCGGTATGGGATACAGAAAAATAATCTTTCACAGCGAAAACAAGGACAAACCGGCACGTTTCTATTTTAATTCTGCTCCTGCACACAAAGCATATCCGGCAAAAAAAATAAGCTTACATGATGCCGACAAGGTTGAACTGGGGAGCCTTGAATCATCCAACGCCAGAAGAATTAACAAACTCCTTGTTAACAGTGTGGTTGAGACATGCCAGCTTCAGATGGGATTAACGGAACTTCAGCCAGGAAGTGTTTGGAATACCATGCCCCCGCATATCCATTCCAGAAGAATGGAAGTGTATTTTTATTTCGAAGTTCCTGACGGACAGGCCGTTTGTCATTATATGGGTGAACCACAGGAAACAAGACATATCTGGATGAAAAATGAGGAAGCTGTTATTTCTCCTCCCTGGTCTATTCACTCCGCTGCAGGTACCATAAACTATCATTTCATCTGGGGAATGGCAGGTGAAAACCTTGACTACGGCGATATGGATGCAATACGTCCTGATGAATTAAGATAACTAATAATTTTACTACGATGTCAATTCAATTATTTGATCTTAAAGGAAAAACAGCCCTGGTTACAGGCGGAACCCACGGGCTGGGAATGGCCATTGCAAAAGGGCTGGCTGATGCAGGAGCAACTATTGTTATAAACGATATTTTTGAAGAAAAGTTAAATAATGCTGTCAGAGATTATAAGGATATGGGCATTACAGCTCACGCATATACCTTCGATGTTACCAAGGAAGCACAGGTTACTGAAAATCTGATTAAAATAGAGAAAGATGTTGCTCCTGTTGATATTCTCGTGAACAATGCAGGGATTATCAAACGGATACCTATCCTTGACATGAAGGCGGATGATTTTAAAGTCGTTCTTGATATCGACCTGGTTGCTCCGTTTATTATGGCTAAAGCTGTTGTTCCGGGAATGATAAAAAGAGGACACGGAAAAATTATCAATATGTGCTCCATGATGAGCGAACTTGGAAGAAATACGGTTTCAGCCTATGCCTCCGCTAAAGGAGGACTCAAAATGTTAACGAAGAGCATGGCTACAGAATGGGCCAAATTCAACATTCAGGCTAACGGAATCGGACCCGGGTATTTTGCAACCTCCCAGACTGCCCCGATACGTGTGGACGGACATCCCTTTAACGATTTCATTATAGGCAGAACTCCGGCAGGCAGATGGGGTGATCCTTCCGACCTGGCAGGGGCAGCTATTTTTCTTGCTTCCAGAGCCTCGGATTTTGTAAATGGTATTGTACTGTATGTTGACGGGGGAATTCTGGCTACGATCGGGAAACCGGCAAATGAAGATTAAGAAGCAGGTAGTAAGAAAAAATAAACTATACTAAATATTTATTCCATGAAAAACACTATTTTAAACCTTATCCTCATCACAACTATCCTTACCGGGATGAGTTGTAACCGTCAACCACGGATAACCCTTCTTTTTTCCAATCCAACCGAAACAGAAAGAGCAGGTGAAGTGGTTGTTTTTGATAATAACCAGCTCACTAATCTTATCGGAGAGTTTCCTGAAAACAAACTCCCGTTGTTTATGACTGGAAAAGACACCCTGACTTCACAATTTATTGATCTTGATAAAAATGATATCCCTGAAGAGATACTCGTTGAAATATCCCTGCTTCCAAATGAAGCGAAAGAGGTGCCGGTTAAATTCCTGGAAACGGAGAATTATCCTGACTTCTCCTACAAAACCAACCTCAGGTTTGCAGCTAAAACAGATTTAGAGACTGAGTTAACAACTGCAGAACGTGTGCAAACAACTGATACACAAATAACTTCAACTGTTTACCAGATGGAAGGACCAGCATGGGAAAATGATCTGGTGGGATTCCGTAACTACTTTGATCTGAGAAATGGGATGGATATCTTTGGTAAAAGAACAAGCGTAATGGTCCTGGATGAAGTAGGTCTTGGTGATAATTATCATGAACTCAGCGACTGGGGAATGGACATACTTAAAGTGGGAAATTCACTCGGTGCCGGTGCAATAGGAATTGAATACAACGGAAAACTTTACAGGATCGGTGATAAGGGTAAAGGTACATTTGAGAGAGTATATGAAGGTCCCCTGAGAAATGAATTCCGGTTTGATTTCCCCGACTGGAAAATGGAGTCCGTAGAATATTACACAAATCACTACATATCAATAACATCAGGACAGTATGCTTATAAAAGCAATGTATATGCCGATGGTTTACCGGAAAATGCAGATATCGTCGCAGGGATTGTAAATATGATGAGTGATGAACTGTATATTGAAAGAACGAGCCGGCATGTAATTCTTTTTACACATTCCGTGCAGGCAGAAGATGGGAAATACCTGGCTATGGCGCTAATTATTCCCGAAAAATATTTTAAGGGGGAAGGAACGGCGCCCGATTCGGGACCGGGGATTATACAGACCTATTATGCAAAAATGGGACTCAACGGACAGAAGGAAGCTGTTTTCCACTTTTATTCACTATGGGAAACTACAGATGCACGTTTTTCCGATTTTGAATATGTCAGAGAGCACCTTATCAATGAAGCCCTTAAGTTAAATAATCCGGTTATGGTTTCCCGAATCAGATAAAATGCTATTTTTACAGCTTTTAATATCGGCTTAGTTAATTCAACTTTCATTAGATAAAGAGGTAAAGTTTTGATTGACAGGAATAAAAAAATGTAGTTCTACTTATCAAAAAGATTATAGGCTGTCTCAAAAGATT
The DNA here is from genome assembly GCA_964454295.1 of uncultured Bacteroidaceae bacterium. Classification (GTDB taxonomy): domain Bacteria; phylum Bacteroidota; class Bacteroidia; order Bacteroidales; genus CAYVTV01. The sequence goes on along the minus strand of CAYVTV010000107.1, from coordinate 10,486 downwards.
TAAATTTTAATATTTGCCTTTGTGTACCATTGTGTAATCCTTCGTGTCCATTGTAGTAAAACCTGACAGACGGAACCACCAAGATGCACAAAGGATTACACAATGGTACACAAAGGACTTTTGAGACAACACCGTTTTTAGGTTAAATGAAATTTAAAATTAATTGAATATGGCCCGATATAGCAGAATTGAGGTTACTTTAAAAATGAAGGAAACAGGAATTGTTCCCCTGTTTTATCATCCTGAGACTGATATATGTAAATCTGTAGTAAAAGCATTATATGACGGAGGGATGCGGATATTTGAATTCACTAACCGGGGTGACTTTGCTCATGAAATTTTTTCTGAGCTGAATAAATTTGCTCTGAAAGAACTTCAGGGAATGATCCTGGGTGTTGGATCAGTAATGGACGGCGCCACAGCATCATTATATATGCAGCTGGGAGCCAACTTTATCGTTTCACCCGTTTTAAAGGAAGATGTGGCCATTGCCTGTAACCGCCGTAAAGTACTGTGGTCACCCGGTTGTGGTTCTGTAACTGAAATATCAAGAGCTGAGGAGTTGGGAGCAGAAATCATAAAAATTTTCCCGGCACCGTCAGTCGGTGGTCCTGAATTCGTGAAATCTGTCCTGGCCCCGATGCCATGGAGTAGTATCATGCCCTCAGGAGGAGTTGATCCCACCAGGGAAAGCTTAAAGAAATGGTTCGACGCAGGGGCATATTGCGTTGGAATGGGATCTAATCTGATTACAAAGGAAATAATTAAAAACAAAGATTTTGAACTTCTTAAAAACATTGCCGGGCAAGCGCTGGAAATGGTTAAAGAAGTGAGAAAATAATCATTTGTCAGTGAAATAATAGTAGAAATATATGAAATCCTTTATTTGTTACTTATTCGCTTTTCTCATTTTAATTCCCTCCTGCCAGCAAGCTCATAAAACTAAAGTCCTTAAGCTGGCGCACGGCCTTGATCCTTCGCACCCTGTGCACAAAGCAATGGCATACATGGCCGACAGATGCAAGGAGATTTCCGACGGAGAGCTTCAGATTGATATCTACCCTTCAGGACAGTTGGGTTCAGAACAGCAATGCATTGAATTGTTGCAGATAGGAAGCCTGGGGATAACGAAGGTTTCTACTTCTGCCATGGAAAGTTTCACTGACGATTTTAAAGTATTGGGATTGCCTTATATTTTTAAATCCTCAGAACATGCATTCAAGGTTCTTGACGGAGAGATCGGGGATGAAATACTTGCAGCAGCAGAGCCATTCCTTATCCGCGGTTTATGCTTCTACGATGCAGGAAGCAGAAGTTTCTATGCTATTAATAAACCAATTAACCATCCTGATGATCTCAGGGGAATGAAAATCAGAGTACAGAAAAGCATTATTGCCTTCAGCCTGATAAGGGCAATGGGAGGATCTCCCACCCCTATTGACTGGGGAGAACTATATACGGCACTGCAAAGCGGTGTTGTTGACGGGGCGGAGAATAATCCCCCCAGCCTGTATACTTCCCGGCATTATGAAGTCTGCAAGTACTATTCACTAAATGAACATACAATGGTACCTGATGTGCTGATCATAAGCCTGAAGGTCTGGAACAGTCTGACAGACCAGGAAAAGAAATGGTTACAGCAGGCAGCCGATGAATCTGTTCCTGTGCAAAGAAAGCTATGGGCTGAATCGGTTGAAGAGTCACTGAGGATTGTGCAGGAGGCCGGTGTGGTAATCACCTACCCTGACAAAGAACCGTTTGCAGAAAAAGCATCCGTGGTATATGAAACTTTTAAAAATCAACCGGTTATTTATAACCTGATTCAAAAGATCAGGTCTGCGGAATAAAATGAATTCATTAAGACTAAAAAAGATGTTTTTGAATTTTATCATGTAACTATTTTAATTATTACACTCTTATGGGATTCCACAAAGCATTAAACAGATCACTTGAGGTACTGCTGGTAACAATCATGTCATTGCTGGTTATCGATGTACTTTGGCAGGTTACAAGCCGTTATCTTCTGTCCTCACCAAGTTCATATACCGATGAGATAGCAGGTTTCCTGCTGATATGGGTAGGTCTGTTAGGCGCTGCATATGTGGCAGGAAGGAAAGAGCATCTGGCTATTGATATTCTTTTACAGAAGACAAGGGAAAGCAGAAGAAGGAATCTTGAAATTACCATCTTCCTGTGTATCCTCATTTTCGCAGTCACTGTAATGGTAACAGGCGGAACATGGCTTGTATACACACGTTTTCTTCTGGATGTGAGATCCGCAGGCCTTCAGCTGCCGCTGGGATACGTATACCTCGTTCTGCCACTCAGTGGTTTATTAATGACGTACTATTCTGTTTATCATATAAAAGAGCTTTTTCAAAGCAAGTAAATCAATTTAAATAATTTTTATGGAAGTTCTGGTTCTTGTACTCTGTTTTGTAATACTTCTCGCACTGGGAGTGCCGATTGCTTTTAGTATCGGGCTATCAGGTATTATCACGATGCTATTTACCATCGACAGCCTGGCGGCTTTCACCACATTTGCGCATCGAATGGCAACAGGTCTTGATAGTTTTGCACTGCTGGCCATCCCGTTTTTTATCCTCGCAGGTAATATAATGAATTCCGGAGGAATCGCTATCCGGCTTATTGATTTTGCAAGGGTAATGGTAGGCTGGCTTCCCGGGGGACTTGCCTTTGTGAATGTAATAGCGAACATGCTGTTCGGCGCCATATCCGGTTCGGCTGCAGCTTCTGCATCAGCAATAGGAAGCATCATGGGCCCTGAAATGAAAAAAGAAGGATACCCGGATAACTTCAGCACCGCAGTAAATATCACATCGGCAACAACAGGACTTTCGATCCCTCCCAGCAACATCCTTATTGTCTATTCGCTGGCAAGCGGAGGGGCTTCTATTACTGCCCTGTTCCTCGCAGGATATGTCCCGGGTATTCTAACGGGTATTTCCATTATGCTTATGGCAATGTCAATGCTGATATATAAAACAAAAGGTTCCAGGGGAGTTGTTAAAGCATTGCTGAAGATTGCAGTACTCACTGTTGTATTGATAAGTGCCGGAATAGGACTTAAAGCCCTCCACAGCTACACGCATAGCGCTGTTTACTATTCACTGGTCACCGTTTTGTCGGCTGCCATTATCGGCTTTCTTATTGCCCGCATGGTTAAGAGAATGGCTAAAGTGAAATTTGCCATCTTTAAATTTGTCGATGCACTGCCATCACTCCTGATGCTGGTGATAATCATCGGGGGAATCGTTGCCGGTTATTTTACAGCCACAGAGGCTTCTGCCGTTGCAGTATTATACGCACTTGTACTGGCATTTATATACCGGCAGATTAAAATTCAGGACCTGCCTGCCATAGTCCTGAGGTCAGTAAGAACAACATCTATCGTATTACTGCTGGTAAGTACCTCCATCGGACTCTCATGGATCATGTCGTATGAAAATATACCACAAAATGTGAGCGAAGGATTAATAAATATCAGTGATAACCCATTCGTTATACTCCTCATTATCAACTTTATCTTGCTGTTTGTGGGAGTTTTTATGGACATGACGCCGGCAGTGCTTATCTTTACTCCTATCTTCCTTCCCATTGTAACAAGTCAGCTGGGTATGGACCCCATACACTTCGGAATTATTATGGTGTTAAATCTGAGCGTAGGACTCTGCACACCCCCTGTCGGATCTGTGTTGTTTATAGGATGCAGCGTGACAAACATAAAAATTGAGAAAGTAATAAAACCCTTGCTGCCCATGTTTGTTGCAATGATAGTCGTATTATTGCTGGTTACTTATATACCGAAACTGAGTCTGTGGCTGCCCGGTCTGTTGTTGGATTAATACAGTAAAGTATCACCAGAGAAGAGAGGATTTAACATTGCGCTAATAATGAATATTTTAACAATTTACTCTTAAATCAATCATGTTGTTAATAATCAATATATTGCGCCTTTGCCTTTGCGTTTTATTTTAATATAACGAACTATTGAAATTAATAAAGCAAATCTTTTTGGCTTAAACGTAATGGTCATTGTCAGCATAAAAGCATGATCCATTGCAGTTATTTCCTCAGCATCATGCAACATTGCTTATATTTCTTTCCACTACCACAAGGACACGGGTCATTTCGCTGAGGCTCCCTGTTAACAGCAAACTTTTCTTCTTTCTTTCTGTCGAGCCTTTTTACCCATTCCATAACATTTGCAGGTGCTCTTTTTGCTTTTAACTCATCAGCCATGAACTGCATATATGGGTGAACATGACTGAAGAATAATTTATATGCAGGGCATAAATAGTTCAGTCCCTCCTGGCCGTCAGGGGTGATCCCGAAACGATGCTTCGGACATTCTCCGTTACAGGCAAAACGATATTCACATTCAAAACAATAACGGGGAAGTGTGTCCCTCTTATCCCTTCCGAATTGTTTCTGCTTCTCAGAGGCCGCCATCTCCTTAAGGGAGGTCTTCATTATATTCCCAAGAAAATATTCAGGATATACGAAATGGTCACAGGTAAAAAGATCACCATTATGCTCCATAACAAGAGCATCACCGCAGGTTTCTGAGAATACACACAGTCCGGGACGTTCCCCTGCCCAGTTTGCCAGCGTAACATCAAATATTTGAACATAGTATTTCCCTACATCATTTCGTACCCATTCATCAAAAATAGCAGACAGAAACTTACCGTACTCTACCGGTTCAACAGACCACTCTGTCACCCTGGCATCTCTGCCATAAACAGGAGCAACGAGATTAAGACTATCAGCTTTATAATTATTGGCAAGCCTTTCAACAATAGGTATAAACTGAATAAATCCGCTTCCAATTCTCTTCAGAAAATGATATACTTCAAGGGGATGATAAGCAATTTCTTTATTTACGACCGACAACGTATTAAACTCAACATTGTGTTTTTTCAGAAGTTCAATTCCTTTCATCACCTCTGCAAATGACCCCTTCCCTGAATTAGTCCGGCGGTGAAGATCATGCAAATGCTCCGGCCCGTCAACAGAAACCCCTATCAAAAACTCATGCTCCTTAAAAAGTTTGCAATACTCCTCAGTTAAAAGGGTTCCATTCGTCTGAAAAATATTTTCAATTCTTTTTCCTTTTGCATATTTCTCTTGTAATTTAAGGGCCTTCCGGTAAAAATCCACTCCCATGAGTGTCGGCTCTCCTCCCTGCCAGACAAAACTCACCACAGGCACCTGCTGGGAATCAATATATTGTTTGATGTATTCTTCCAGCAACTCATCATTCATCTTAAAATTGCGAACATCCAGGTAGAGATTTTTCTTCTCAAGATAATAACAGTATGTGCAATTTAAATTACAAACCGGCCCGATGGGTTTGAGCATTACACTGAAAGCGACAGGTTTGTATGCGGGGAATAAAACGTCCATAATTTTAAGCAATCAATAGGGCCTAAAATTACATATTTTATTTATTTTACTGGCAAAAAAAACTTAACGTATTTTTTACGCTAAGTTTGTTTTAAATATATTATTTGTCTAAATTAGTCCCTTTATAAATATGCAGAAGCTTAATCCTCATATATCGGTCGACTGTGTGATCTTTGGGTTTGACGGCCTGAAAATCAAGGCGCTGCTGGTGTATCGCAGCTACCGTTCATATGATAATCCTGGCATTATCGAGACAGATCTGAAGCTCCCCGGTGATTTAATAAGTGATGATGAAGATCTGGATGCAGCAGCTAAACGTATTTTAAAAAATTTAACCGGACTGGAAGATATCTACCTTGAACAATTTGCTGTTTTTGGATCACCGGATCGTACAAATAATAAACGCGACAGGGATTGGCTGTCTGAAACATCAGGATTACCCATCGAACGTGTCGTCACGATTGCATATTATTCACTTATAAAAATTGATGAAGCAAAAGAGGAACTGGTAAAAAAAAATAATGCCGAATGGTTTGTGTTCTCCGATATCAGTACACTGGCATTTGATCACTATGAAATCCTGATTGCAGCAAGAAAAAGATTAAGGGAAAAACTAAATTCCGAACCGGTTGGTTTTGAACTGTTACCTGAAAAATTCACAATCCGTCAGTTGCAGAATCTTTATGAGAACATTTCAGGCCGGAAATATGATAACCGGAATTTCAGAAAAAAAATACTCAGTACCGGATATCTGATACCGACAAATGAGAAAGAGGTAAAAGTCCCGCATAAACCTGCACAACTCTTTACTTTTGATAAAAAGTCGTTCAAAAGATGGAAAGCGGTGGTGTTTTAGTGGATAATAGATATAAATGTGTTTTTTATTGTTATTGACAGTATATGCAATAGTTCGTTAAAAAAAACGCAAAGACGCAAAGGCGCTAAAGAACACAAAGACGCAAAGTGTTGATTATTAACAATATACATAATATAAAATAAAATGTTCATTATCAACTCAAAATAAGAATAAACCAAACAATTGATATAGAGATTTTTAGGCAAATTAACAATTCGTAATATGTTCCTCCTCGGTTATGACATTGGCAGTTCATCGGTTAAAGCAACTGTTACAGAAGCTGCCTCAGGAAAAAAAATAGCATCGGCCTTTTTCCCGAAACAGGAAATGCCCATTAAAGCTCTTCATCCCGGATGGGCTGAGCAGAATCCGGAAATCTGGTGGGAAAATCTTAAACTGGCCACTGAAGAGATCATCACCCGTTCCGGCGTTGACACCGGCAGAATAAAAGCTATCGGTATCTCCTACCAGATGCACGGACTGGTAACAGTGGATAAACAACAGAATGTTCTCAGGCCGTCCATTATCTGGTGTGACAGCCGGGCCGTTCCCTTTGGAGAAAAAGCATTCCGGGGCATCGGCCAGGAAAAATGCCTGTCAGATCTTCTTAATTCACCGGGAAATTTCACCGCAGCAAAACTAGCCTGGGTTAAAGAGAACGAACCGGAAATATACCGGAAAATATACAAAATAATGTTGCCGGGCGACTATATTGCCATGAAGCTGAGCGGTGTGATCAACACCACTATTTCCGGTCTGTCTGAAGGAATAATGTGGAACTTCAGGGATAACAACCTGGCATCAGTACTTTTTGACTATTATGGTATTGACAGCGCCCTTGTACCTGATATTGTTCCCACATTCTCAGTACAGTCGGAGTTATCATCCACGGCAGCAAATGAGCTGGGACTGAAGCCAGGTACTAAGATATCCTACCGGGCAGGGGATCAGCCCAACAATGCGTTCTCACTTAATGTTCTTTATCCCGGAGAGATAGCTGCAACAGCAGGAACCTCAGGAGTTGTTTATGGCATAACTGATAAGGTGATGTATGACCCCCTTTCGCGTGTAAATACTTTTGCCCATGTAAATCATTCACCAGGAAAAAACAGCCTTGGCGTTCTTCTGTGTATCAACGGTACAGGTATTCTTTATTCCTGGCTGAGGAAAAATACAGGACAGGGCAATACCGGCTATGACATCCTGAATGAAAAAGCATCGCAGATTAATATAGGCTCCGATGGTCTGAATATCCTTCCTTTCGGCAACGGAGCTGAAAGGATGCTGGAGAATACCAATAGAGGTTGTGAGATATGCAATCTGAACTTTAACATACACACTCAGAGTCACCTGATAAGAGCAGCACAGGAAGGTATCGCTTTTTCCTTCAAATACGGGATGGATATCATGAAAACAACCGGAATAGAACCCTCCCTGATCCGTGCCGGAAACGCCAACCTGTTCCTCAGTCCGGTTTTCAGGGATACCCTTGCCGGAGTTACCGGGGCAGTCATTGAAATATACGATACCGATGGATCGGAAGGTGCGGCAAAAGGAGCAGGAATAGGCGCAGGAATATACTCCGGGTTTGAAGAGGCCTTTAAAACATTGAAGAAATTACAGGTGATTGAACCGGATACAAAGAAAACTGAAGAATATGCTTCAGCTTATGAAAACTGGACTTCGTTCCTGGAACGTTCTAAGGGATGAATTTTAATATCCTTTGTGGATAACATCGTGTCCTTTGTGGTTAAAATTTTTTACCACCAAGGGCACTAAGGTATACACGAAGGTACACAAAGGAGAAATAAATAATTAATACATAAATTATGGAATATTACACTGGTAACAAAGAATTTTTCCCCGGTATTTCAAAAATAAAATTCGAGGGAAAAGAATCGGGAAATTATCTTTCCTTTAAGTATTATGATGAAACCCGGGTCATCAACGGAAAAAGCCTGAAAGACCATCTCCGGTTTGCGATGGCTTACTGGCACACTATGCTGGGTGCGGGTGGAGATCCCTTTGGTCCCGGAACAAAGGTATTTCCCTGGAATACCAAATCCGATCCGGTAGAAAAAGCAAAAGACAGAATGGATGCCGCTTTTGAATTTACTACGAAAATGGGTATCCCTTTTTATTGTTTCCACGATTATGATCTGGTAGAGGAAGGAGAAACACTCCCAGAATCGGAAAAAAGACTGGCAAAAATGGTGGAATATGCCGGTCAGAAACAAAAGGAAAGCGGAATGAAACTCTTATGGGGGACTGCAAACCTGTTTTCTCATCCGCGCTATATGAATGGTGCTGCCACAAACTCTGATTTCAATGTAATCCCCTGGGCAGCAACACAGGTAAAAAATGCCCTTGATGCTACTATTGCACTGGGAGGACAGAATTACGTATTCTGGGGTGGCCGTGAAGGCTATATGTCGTTGTTGAACACTGATATGAAAAGGGAAACAGAACATCTTGCCCGGTTCCTGGAAACCTGTAAAGACTATGCCCGCAGAAATGGCTTTAAAGGAACATTTCTTATCGAACCCAAACCCATGGAGCCCACCAAACATCAGTACGATTATGATGCAGCAACGGTAATTGGGTTTTTAAGACATTACGGACTTGACAAGGACTTTAAACTGAATATAGAGGTGAATCATGCCACCCTTGCAGGCCATACTTTCCAGCATGACCTGCAAGTAGCTGCCGACGCAGGTTTGTTCGGAAGCATTGATGCTAACCGTGGTGACTACCAGAACGGATGGGATACGGATCAGTTCCCCGTAAACATTTATGAATTGGTGGAAGCTATGCTGGTGATCCTGGAAGCAGGAGGATTCACCACCGGGGGTATTAATTTTGATGCAAAAACACGCAGAAATTCAACCGACCTGGAAGATATCTTCATAGCGCACATCGCCGGTATGGATGCATTTGCCCGTGCCTTTATCACAGCTAATGAAATCATTACAAAATCAGAGTACCTGAAGCTGAGAAACGAGAGATATGCTTCCTATGACACAGGTGAAGGCGCCCGGTTTGAAAAAGGGCACTTAACACTGGAAGACCTTCGTGAACTGGCACTGAAAAACGGGGAACCAAAGAAAATAAGCGGAAAGCAGGAACTTTATGAGGCAATCCTGAATCAATATATTTAAGATCTCAATCCCCTTTGCTTGTTAATCACCGATCTTACCGGATTAACCACCCTTTCCAGCAGGCGTTTATCGTCAGTGATTATTTCTGCCGTGCCCTGCATGTCCTGGTTAAAATCGAGCACTATCCCGTAGTTGGTTTTCAACCCTTCGGGGAGTTCAACAATCACTGAATACAGATTGTCATTCGTTACCAATGATATGGAGCGGATATTGCCTTTAACCATACCATATTCCATATATGGGAAATTGGCGAATTTAATATTCACCCTCTGACCGGTTTTTACCTTACCTGCACCCGTAACCGGGAGGTTTATTTTACCTACTACTTCTCCCTGCTCTTCAGGTATAACAGACATCACAATATCTCCGTTTCGTACATTCTGATTTTCGCTCCATATCCGGGTGAAAGAAACAATGCCATTCACCGAAGACCGCAGCACATATTTCTGTTCCCAGAGGGTGATCTGGGCGAGTAAATTATCATAGGCTTCATTAAGTGCAAGTTCCAGTTTGCTTCTTTCCTGGTTGCTTTGTAAACTTATATCGAGTATTTGTTGTTCAAGTTTGGAAATTTCAATCTGGTTTGATGCCAGGGTAATAAATGACTGTTCAAGATTATATCTTTTCTGCAGCCAGAGCGCTTTGGTCTTTTCAAAATCAGCCTCAGGGATCATTCCCTGGCTGAAAAGAGCAGAATCACGTTTCACCTGTCTGACGGTCAGCTTTTCTTCCTGATCAAGTATCCTGCTCTGGTTCCGTAATCTGCGACTGTAATTATTGTATCTCGTAATTTCGTCCTTTAATGCATTTATCTTTTTCTGATGGTAACCGAGAAGGATAAACTGCTGCAGGTCCTCATAAATTTTCAGAAAATAGGCGTAATGTGACTGAATGTCACCCAGCCGGAGAGCGGGAGGAAAGATATAGTAATTATTGTATTCCTTATCAGCATGGTATATCCTGAATGAATCGAGATGCATCTTAATATCCACAACATCGGAGTATACGGCAGGATTCTCGATAAGCGCCAGCACCTGGTTAC
>CAYVTV010000106.1:0-13446 GCA_964454295.1 uncultured Bacteroidaceae bacterium | reverse complement strand
TTTATGCGGGGGTACACGGATATCATTCGGATCTATTATGAATATTTTTATTCCGTGGGGAACATAGTCAATGAGACCTGCTGCGGGATATACATTCATCGAAGTGCCAATTATTGCAAGGTAATCTGCAGTGCTACAGATATCGATTGCTTCTTCAATGGCGGGCACTGGTTCTCCGAACCAGACGATATATGGGCGAAGCTGAGAACCCTTTTCACACAGGTCACCACGGTTCAGGTCTTTGCCGGTAATATCATAAACCAGGTCTTTCCTGGTTGTACTTTGTGCTTTATTGAGTTCCCCGTGAAGGTGGAGAATTTTTGTACTCCCTGCCCTTTCATGAAGATCATCCACATTCTGGGTGATAATATGCACATCGAAATTTTTTTCCAGCCGGGCTAATCCTGAGTGTCCTTCATTCGGAACGGCATTCACCAGCTGACGCCTGCGTTCGTTATAAAACTGAAGTACGAGATCCATGTTTTTTTCCCATCCCTGGGGACTTGCCACTTCGGTAACATCGTATTCTTCCCATAATCCGCCCATTTCCCTGAATGTGCGGAGGCCGCTTTCAGCGCTAATTCCGGCACCGGTGAGGACAACAAGTTTTTTTTGCATATGATTGGGTTTAGGTATGCAAAGTAATAAAGATTTTTGAAGGGAGCAAGTAAGAAGACAGAAGTAAGAAGACAGAAGTCAGAAGACAGAAGATAGAAGTCAGAAGTCAGAAGACAGAAGTCAGAAGATAGAAGACAGTAAACCGAGTAATAAGTTTTGAAATTGGTAAAAGGGTTACCCCGGAGGGGTAAAATTTGAATAGCCAGGGGTGGCAACCCCTGGAAAAATGACGGAATGATAATCCGCCGAACAGAAACCGGCTCTTTATATCGCTTGGCTTGTTGAGGCGGAAAAGGGAAAGTTAATTTAAGGGAAAGTAATTTAAACAAAGCAAATAGTATTAACCAAAAATTTGTAAATCTTTTTTAGGACGATACAGGCGAAGGAAACAGTGGGGTCATTTTGTTCAATTAAAAGTTGAATATTTTATAACATTTCCGTAATATTGCAGTCCGGTTATTATTTAGAGGAAGACAAAGGAAGACAAAGGAATACAGAGGAACACAGAGGAACACAGAGGAACACAGAGAAGCACAGAGGTAATTCGGTCAAAATCGGGTCGCACGGGTTCTCAGGATAGTATAATAAAAAATGGCCCATAGCTCAGCAGGGGGTCGCATAAGGTTCTGGTCAAATAAAAAATATATAGTAGGGCCCATAGCTCAGCAGGGGGTCGCATAAGGTTCTGGTCAAATAAAAAAATAGTAGGGCCCATAGCTCAGCAGGTTAGAGCACCTGACTCATAATCAGGGGGTCGCTGGTTCGAGCCCAGCTGGGCCCACTTAAAAAAGAGTGAGAGTGAGAGCGGGAGCGATCTACTCACTCTTTTTTCTCACGCTCACACTACAGAAAGCGGGATTGATCCTGTTTTTCAGATATGCTTCCGCCTCAGCCGGGAATTGCTTCCGGTTCCTTTGATCCTAAATATACAGGTATCTTTCGTTAAATCCCTCCTCAATACTCCGGATTGTGTAATTCGTGACTAAAACTTTTCTGAGTTGTCTCAATAATTTATTGATTATAACTATATTTGCAGAATATACTAATAATAACCCAACATAATATACTAAAAACTATTTGGCGTTATATACTAAATATGACACAGCGTTAAAAACGAAAAATCATACGAGCAACTTAAAATAGGAATAGCCATGGCAGCACCATCCGAAAAACTCGCCGCATCGCTTGAGAAACTACATAGGATTCAAGATGAACGCGGGATTGCCATTATCAAATCTGATATGTTAACCCGCACGCATAGGGAAAGGTTAATGAAAAACGGGTTTATCCGAGAAGTTATAAAGGGATGGTATATTTCCTGTCGACCTGAAGAACAGGAAGGGGACACCACATCGTGGTATGTTTCTTATTGGGATTTTGTAGCCGCTTATATTTATTCCAGATTTGATACCGATTGGTGCCTATCCCCGGATCAATCCCTATCATTGCATAGCGGTAATTTTACGCCACCGCCACAATTGCTGATACGCTCGCCAAAAGCATCGAACAATATCGTCAACCTGCTGCATGGCATGTCCGTGCTTGATGTGAAACTGGATATCCCCCTGCATACCGAACGGGTTGAAATCGAAGGTGTTCAGGTTTTTTCCCTGACACAGGGGTTAATTTCCGTGTCGGCGGATTTTTTTACCTGTCATCCAATGGATGCGAGAACTTGTTTGGCCATGGTCAAAAATGCTTCAGATATTCTGGCAAAATTGCTCAATGGCGGTAATAGTGTTGTAGCAGGGCGTCTTGCAGGGGCGTTTCGCAATATCGGCAAAGACAAGATCGCCAATGATATTCTCAATGCCATGAAATCAGCCGGGCATGATGTTCGGGAAACCGATCCCTTTGAAAAAAAACTCCTGCTCAATCTTAGTTCTCGTGAGGTTTCCCCCTATGTAAGCCGCATTAAAATCATGTGGAAACAAATGAGGGAAGTGGTTATCGAACACTTTCCAGCTTCACCGGAAACCGTTCCTGGCGTGGAGGATTATCTCAACCGGGTGCAGGAAATTTATACTAGTGATGCGTACCATTCCCTTTCCATTGAGGGTTATCGGGTAAGCCGTGAATTGATTGAAAAGGTGCAAAGAGGGGATTGGAACCCGGAACAAAACGATGAAGATCGACAACAAAAAGATGCCATGGTCGCACGCGGTTATTATCAGGCGTTTCAGGCGGTAAAAAAGAGTATTTTTTCCATCCTTGAAGGACGTAAGGCCGGAGAGGTTGCAGATGAGGAACATGGGAACTGGTTTCGGGAATTATTCGCCCCAAGCGTTACAGCGGGCATCATAAGACCATCTGACCTTGCCGGGTACCGGAACGAACCGGTTTATATTAAGGGATCGCTTCATACACCACCCGGTCCTGAAGCTGTAAGAGATGCTATGCCGGCTTTGTTTGACATACTTAAAGAAGAAAACCATGCGGGTGTTCGTGCCGTTCTTGGTCACTTTATTTATGTGTATATCCATCCCTATAAAGACGGAAACGGACGAATAGCCCGTTTTTTAATGAACCTAATGTTGGCCTCGGGTAACTATCCGTGGACAGTGATTACCCTGGATAAGCGACAAGAATATATGGCCGCCCTGGAAAAAGCAAGTGTAAACAATGATATCACAGAGTTTGCTCAATTTATCGGCACACAAGTCGATAATGCTCTGAGAAAACAGGACTAAGGCTTAAGGTGAGATTTAAGGACTAACTATTGTTTCTTTTTATCCTGAATCAATTTAATCAACCTTTTAAAATAGTCCTCAATGCTTTCGCCCGAATTTTTAGGAATGATTTCAATTCCGTCAGAGAAACTGGTTATTAAATCGGCATTTCTTTTAAAGTTGGCTCTAAGTAACTCAATATCATTGGTTTCCCAATAATCCCCTTCGTCCGATAGTTTAAAATCCGCAAAATATTTAGTGTTCAGGTATCGAAATAGTTGAATAATAAATTGGTGGGTTTCTACATTGACAAATTGTGTTTTAACCGAGAGCATATATAAATAATCTCTTTCAGGCGGCTCTTTGGCTTTTCCATAAAATTTCAAATGTAAAGGACTGCTCATTCGCCCATTGGAGAGAAAGCAAATGAAGATAGGTTCACATCCGGGAGGGCTAATAGTAATGCCATAAATGTTTTGGCTAATATCGGATTTTCCGAAGGTATTTTGTGGGAATTCCCGTTGGTATACATTGTATTTCCAATTATTAATGCCGGCTATTTCCTGCACCTCATCAATCAATTCGGGCAATAATTCCGGTTTGGCAATTCTGCCGTTGTAATGAAAACTCAGTCCCATAAAATTCCTCCTTCTCTTTTGTTCTACAGCTAAAAAGTCTTCCTACAGTTTTAAAACTAATACTAAAAATCTTTTGACGAGACATTTATGCTAAAAGTTCTGATCTTTTGATTATCGCTCTTGAAAAATAGCATGTGATCGCAATCGTAAACCGATCTTTTGTCAAGCTGCTTACTAACAGCAGCTTTAAGCAATTCTGCTTTCAGTTTTTCAAAAGAATCAATATTAAATTTAAGCCTTAAATAGTCATAATCAGGCCGGGCAAAGGTTAACAGATTTGCAACATCGAAGAAGTCCCTATCCTTCTTTCGGGTAAGTGCAGCTGAAATTTTTGTCGCAAACATAATATCAATCGGAACAATTCTAACAGGAACGGTAACACCAAATCCATTTAAAATCTTAACATCCGGCGAATAATTGAGATTATGCGATTCTGCTTCAATTTTAATAAAGAATTTTGCCTCCTTTTGCTGGCTTAAGCCCAGCTTGTATTTCAACTCCGGGAAAACCAGTACTCTTCGATAAGCTTTTAGATCATCATACCTCTTTTTATCTTCACATAACACATTAATTCCATAGCTCTGTAAATCGGTTACAACCTTATCGGTCATTTCAATAAATTGATCCCGCGATAAATCGTAGCAATCAAAATCAAGGTCTTCAGAAAATCTTTTTAACCCATAAAAAAAACGCAATGCAGTACCTCCCAAAAAGTTAATACTATTCGAATACTTGTTTGTATAAAGAGACTGTAACATGTAATGGTGGAAATACTCCTTTACCATTTGATCGTAAAATTCAACCCTTTGCAGCTCTTTGGGGTACTGCCTCACTATTTCTAAAAGCTCAATCATGTTTGAAATTTTTCTTAAGTATCTCTATTTTGTTGGATAAAGTTTTACTTCTAAATCTACTTGTATAGTTATCCATTTTTTCCCAGTCAATTTCGTTTTCCATAATATGCTCATTTAGCCTTAGCTCTTCAATATCGCTCTGAGTTTTATAAAAACTGAATAAATAAAGCAGATCAAGAATTGCCTTCTCCTTTTCTGCCATTAAAATATTACGTACAGAATCATTTATTGTTATACTCATAAGCCTGTAACCAAAAAACAGATCAGGCTTTACAGAATAGTACTTGTAATTCCTCTCTAAAACTACAAAGTTATTCGTTTTTTTGGTGGTAACGGATGTGGAATCGACAATATGCTCGGGGATAATTCCATAAAACATCAAGGCCTGCTGATGGCTAATATACGATGGTGAGTATATTTGATTTGCTATTAGAAAGTGCGAATCGGGTACAGCAAGAAACTCTCTGAAACAGTACCATTTATTACGAAGTTTCCTAATGTAGCCTTTCTTTTGCCAGTTCAGTAAATTATCGCTATTGAAATCAGGGAATTGCAACCGGATATGATCTGTTGAAAACAAGCCCTGCACAAAAAGCGCTTCCCTGAACTGAACAAACCCGGTATTCATTTTATTTCTTGTTTTCCGCAAATATATGGATAAAAAGAAATAAAAGCAAATTATTGTTATTCGCTATAAACTCATAGGATGGGTCAGGAATCTTAAAAATGATATCCGATTCCTGCATACCATTCTGTTAGGGTTACCTTTGAAAGGGAATCTGCTTTAAAAATATTAATTGATAATATTGAGCTGATATTAACCAGTAATCTGTTATTAAATCTCAATGAGAATCCGGGGTTAAAAATAAAATTATTAAAATTTCCTTTGTATTCCGGTGTATCAGGAGATGACTCCGGGTAGTATGGCCAGGATAACCTGTAAATTTTATCTTCTATCTCATAATAATATTGTGATGATGCTAATCCTAATCCGAAATTTAAGAATAAAAATGAATACTCCTGAACAGTTAATCCAAGACATAAACGGGATCGGTTTGAAAAAGTCCTGGCATTTTCCGGCGGTTCACTGTCCTCAGGAACATCTGAAAATCCTTTTGAACTATTATATTCTCTTGAAAAATAATATGATCCGTATATCCCGGTGCGGCCTGAATAACCAAGGTTAATACCGTATATTATACCATCCCATTTTGTGCTGCTGAATCCGACAGAAGCCATAGTGAAAAATCTCCTTGCATATGGGTCTTTTTCTAGCCTGATCATATACTCAAGGTTATTATTTTGAATGCTGTCTGAGTGTATTTCAGGCAAAAAAGTCTTCTTTGTGATTTTATATTCAAATGTATCAAAGGGTACCGATAATGCCAGAGGACTTTTCCCAAAATAAAGATCATTGATATAGATATCAGCCTTTTCGGGGATGGTTTTAAAAGATAATGAGTTAATGGTTTTATATCTTATTTCAGCATGTTCAGGTAATTCTGCAGAAATATTCAAAACATAAACAGTTAACGCCTCAGCAATATGCGTGAATTCATATTCAATTTCCGGGAAATCAGGTGCTTCCACATATATTTTTTTTGTGCCTGGAGATACCCATAACCAGTATTCCCCATTCTGCCATTCTGTTTTTCTGATCTCAAGATCTGAATTGAATTTTACATCTGTGATTCCTATCCTGACTTTAATGATAGCACAACCATCCCCGTTAGGATCATAAACGGCTTTCTCACGGGCAGAAATATCAAGTGGAACTACCCGGAAATCGTTTAGTATAAGTTTCCGGGAACTTAGTTTAAAAATGGGTATGAAAGATATGGAAAGGATCATGATGATCCTGATGAAACTAAAAGAAGACCATTGTAAAACAGGTGGATACATTGTATCAATTCTTGAATTTATTTTAAAGTAATCAAGGTGAACCTGGTATTATTATTTCGAATTCACGTTAATTAACGTACATAATCAAATTCAACAGGGATATGAAATCCCAATCCTGCACCAAATTCAAATAAAGCGGGTTTAATATCTTCTATAAAAGGCCTGGCATAGTCCATAGTACAGTTAACCGTTAGTAATAAATGCCAGGCTATCCTGAATTTGAAAATTTCGAAGCAGGCAGTTGTATTTCATATAAAGGAATACCGGGTATCCAGATTTTCAATATTTTCGATCCCTTGGGTACCCGGACATAATATCCGTTTTCTTCTTTAAGAATTTTTTCAGTGCCACGGTTCGAATAAAACTTTAATGAGTCAAGTTCTGTAACTACTTTTATCAGGTTACAAACTTCCCCATTTACATCCTAAATGAGGGTTAATTTATCTGCCTTGTTTAAAGAATCTATACTCTGAATTTCAACATTTAACTCCTGTGCAAAGAAATTGATTTGTGAAAACAGGAGAAAGGCCATTGAAAATCCCCAAAGCTTCTTTCTGTTTAAGAGTGTCCTGATAACCCGGTTCATTTTTTCAATATTCTTTGTATGATGAAGAAACGTATATTTACCAGTTACATCCTCGCTCGTCTTTTTCAAAAAGTAAAATCAGACAGGTTTATCAGATGCTTCTTTACAAAATCTTCAGGTTGCCAGGCTCTTACATAGATGACAGGCCGGTTATGCTCCTTCAGGTCAACCATAAGGAACAGATATCCCTGGTCGGCATAGTTGGTTGAGAAATAGTTCTGCTTTATATTTATGCCATATACATTACTCTCATTATCTCTTCTCCTGACAACATTCTCTTCAAACTGTATATTAATGAACTCGTTCTTATCGAAAACTCTTCTTAAACGGTACATATATTGTTCTTTTGTCAGTTTTATCAACTTGTAATTTTCACCAAAGGTGATGAACTTTGTTTCATCTGTTCTTTCAGATTCTTCTACTCTCTGGCCTACAATTATTAATGCATTATCCGAAAAGATTTTATCAATATAATCGTACCTTTTAAGAGCATAAGCCGTCTTATAGTTCTCCAGGAACTTAATGATCTGCAATTTGTTCTCTACCGGCCATCTGGATTGTTCCATAATATCCTGAATTGCCTTATCACTTAATGAAAAAGTTATATTGTCAATCTTGCCGGCAGAATCGAAATGGAGGCACAGTTTTTCAAAAAATTCAACCGGATTATTCCTGAACCTGAATTTTACCGGGATTCCTCTTATTGAAGTATTATTATCATATGAAATAATATCTGAAATGGTCTCAGGGGTTAAAAAAGTTGCATTTCCTTAAAGAAGAAGGGCTTTGTATATTTCAAAACCGTTACGGGTAAAAAGTTTTTCATTGAAATGTGAATCTTTTTTTGAACATATGAAATAACTTCCCGTAATGAATTATAATATTCGTAATAGTCGGGGACTTTTGGAACAGACTTTTCAGGTTTCCTGTAGTCCTCTGTAATGGCACATGATCTCATGAATTTGCTTAAATCCGGATTTTGTAGCGCATTCATAATTGTTTTATCAAATTTTGTTTTATTATTATTTTGATAGATAACCTCAAGTTTCAGGTCACTGACCCTGGTTTCGGGATACAGATCTATAAATCCAATTCCATTATTAACACAGTTATCTTCAGACCAGGTAACACCGTTCCAGAATCTGAAATCGATATTTTTTATAATTTTATCTTTAAAAAAGAATTTTATTTCTGCACGTTTATAGCCTTCATAAAAAGTGGTATCCACTATTTTACATGAAATATTTTTCAGAAGATGTTCAATTTTTCCCTCAAAAAAATTCAGGGCATTTAAGCCATCAGAAATCATTATTCCTGAACTCTGTGGATGGAATTTTGTTAATGAATAAGCCCAGAAGTAATATTTAAGTGCATCACCGATTTCATAATCATTTTCAGCAGAATATGCCATATCATACATGGAGAATATTTTTCCCCTTTTAATGTTCAGGATATTTTCGATATCACTTTTTGGGAGAAATCTTGTGACATAATTTCTTCTTCCTTTAGTGTATATATTTCTGCTGATAAATGGCTGAAGTTCTTCAATTATCAATTCCAATCCTTTTTTGGAGTATTCTGCGTCAGGGTTTAAAAATATCATATCATTATTCTCACAGGTATAGCCATAAAGAGTATTACAAATGATCCTGTTCATCTGCTGTTTTGAAGCCATATCTGCTTCAAATGGAGTTTTGCCTTTCCCTTCTGCCCAGACTAGTGATGCATTCGATTTGAGGCCTGCAACCCTGTTCATTATTTCCCTGGTTCTGATTTCCGGCTTAGGATCATTATTTAATGTATTGGCTGTAATTACTTCTTTTCCTGTCTGGTTGAAGTAAAAATCGCCCTCCATGGATGTCCACTCCCATGGAATTTGTTCCCCGGAAGAATTTTCACGAACCATTTTCCGTACTTTCTGGAAAATCTGTATTATGTTCAGTTGTGGATCACCAATGCATTGTAAAAGACTTTCAGTGTATAAACTGTTGGTGCCGGTTCCGTCTGATGCGGTATTATCCGGAGAAGTTGAGAATGCTATCAGAAAACCGGCCGGAGCTTCCATATAGGCAAGACCGTTCTTTTTTACCCCCCGGCTCCAGGTCGTTAAAAATGGATTATTCCTGCATGCATCAAGAATGATAATATTTGTTTTTACTCTTGAGTCCTCAAATTTTGCAAGTATTCTTCCGGCATTGATGCAATCATATTCAGCATCCCTTTCTGTTTTTAGTTCTGCATCAACCGGAAGAAGGTAATTATTACCATTTACCTGTACTCCGTGTCCTGCATAGTAAAATAATCCAAGCTCATATTTTTTCAGTTTGTCTCCAAAATCATCAATTGCCCTTTTCATTTCAATCAGGCTGAGGTTTTCATACTTTAAGACATCAAATCCAAGCTGTTCAAGCATCAGAGAAACAGCAACCGCATCATTAACGGGATTGGCAAGACTCGTTGTATAAGTATATGATGCATTCCCGATAACAAGCGCCAGTCTTTTCTCCTGTCCGTTAAGACTAAGGCTTATTGCCAATAATACAAATATCGGAAGTATGATTTTCTTCATGGTACCTTAAGGTTAGCAGGACGCAACAGATTAAATTAATCAAATTGCGCAGTATTATCTTTAAAAATCGAAATTTAATTAAAAAAAAAAGTAACATTTATGTTATCTCCAATTCTAAATTTCTAAGAATCAGAACTAACAATTTCGATTTTAAAGATTTTTACTCATATTTACAATATATTTCAAGGGATTTTAGTATTATTATTCCTGATAGTATTTATATTCAAATGCCCTACAAATTCACTAACATAAAAAAGGTTAACCCGATAAATCCTCCATGCAAAAAAACCATGTACAATTCCCGGGAGGATGCGCAGGATATGATCCGGTATATCGAAGAAAACAAGGGAGGAAGGGATTTACATGCATATAAATGTCAGGTGTGCGGGTTTTGGCATCTGACAAGTAAATAAACAATAGTTCGTTTTTCAGTTCTTTGTGTCCCTTTGTGCTATCCTTCGTGTCGTCGTGGTTAAATTTTATACCACGAAGGACACAAAGTACACACGAAGGAACACAAAGGGTTACTAAGTAAAATAGTTAAATTGGAATCTTTTCAGGGAAATTTTAATTAGTGCTTGCAAGAAAACGCCAATAGCTGCGTTATGCTCGCCTTCAAGACAGTCATTTACGATTAGTAAACTCCTGTCTTTCAGGCATCGCATGCCTTGCTCTTGACGTTTTCTTATCAAGCACATGCGAAAATATTGAGTTTTCTTTCAGACACTAATTAAAATCTCACATATCCTCACCCACATGCAACTGCTTAAAAATATTAAAAACATTATTTTCGACTTTGGAGGGGTTATCATTAACATTGATTATAACCTTACCATTAACAGGTTAAAGAATCTGGGTATTACAAATTTTGATGATCACTACACTCAGTTCAGCCAGTCGGGTCTTTTTGATAAACTGGATACCGGGAGGATCAGCGGGGATGATTTCATAACTGAGCTGGCTTCGTATTATGAAGTTCCTCCCTCAAAGCAGCAACTCATTGATGCCTGGAACGCCATGTTGCTTGATTTCCCGCAGGAAAGAGCTGAGCTGCTCAGAAAGCTTAAAACGCGGTACAGGACTTTCCTTTTAAGTAATACCAATGAGATACATCTCAGCTATTATTTCAATAAACTGATGGAATGGTACGGCGTAGGGAACATGTCACCTTTTGTGGAACAGGAGTATTATTCCTGTTATATACATATGCGTAAGCCCGACAGCGAGATTTTTGAATTTGTAATAAAGGAAAACCGGTTAGATCCTTCTGAAACACTGTTTATTGACGACAGCCTGCAGCATGTTGAGGGAGCGATGAAGGCAGGCTTGAGGGCATTTCATCTTGAAGGAGGGAAGAGCATCGTGGATTTATTCGGGCAGTAATAATTGAGTTGACTTGTTTCCCTTCGTGTCCATTGTGTCATCCTTCGTGGTTAAATTTTTTACCACAAAGGACACGAAGTACACACAAAGATACACGAAGGGTTGTTATCCCTTCACTAATTTCATTGCCTCCCGGATATGAGAAGTAACATTTTTCTTCCCTACCATAAATATTATCCTTGCTTTTTCAAGTTCCGCATAAACCGGAGGCTGCACACCGGATAAAATCACTTTTGTACCTGATGTTCTGAGTCGTTTTATGATTTCCCGCAGATTGTGTAATCCTGTAGCATCAATGGTTGGTACATGGCGCATCCTGAGGATCAGCACCGTGGGTTTTTCATTGATATCATTCAGGATATCCTTGAATTTATGTGCGATACCGAAGAAGAATGGACCGCTTACCTCGTACACTTTTACTCCTTTCGGGATGGTTAGTCTGAAGGTTGAATCAGGGTCGTTATCTTCATCTTCCTCATCAACCTCAACAGTTACAGGGTTTATCGTACTTATCTGTGCCATCCGTCTCATAAAGAGGAACACCGACAGTACCATTCCTATCTGGATGGCAAGAGAAAGATCTACCAGTACGGTGAGGAAGAAGGTAACAAGCAGGACAGCGACATCAGGCCTGGGGCCTCTGGCAACGGTAAGAAATGATCTCCACTCGCTCATATTATAAGCCACCACGATGAGTATGCCGGCGAGACATGAGAGGGGGATCAGTTTGGCCCACTTTCCTGCAAAAAGCATTATTATAACCAGGGTAAGGACATGAATTATTCCGGCCAGTGGTGTTCTTCCCCCGTTGCGAACGTTGGTAGCGGTTCTGGCTATTGCCCCTGTAGCCGGTATACCTCCGAAGATGGAAGAAATGATGTTGGCAGCGCCCTGTGCCACCAGTTCGATATTCGACCGGTGGGTACTGCCAATCATGCCATCAGACACTACGGCAGAAAGCAATGATTCGATAGATCCCAACAGGGCAATGGTGAAAGCCGGTTGCAACAGCTTACGGAAAGTGTCAAAATCAATGTCCGGAAGGGAGAGGGTCCCAAACCCTGCAGAAATTTCCCCGAAGCGGGATTCAATGGTTTCCACCGGCAGGTGAAAAATGTGCACTACAACGGTGGATAAAAGAATTGCCACCAGCGATCCCGGGATCTTGTTGGTGACCTTCCGGAAGTAAACAGAAATAAAAATGGTTGATACTGCCATTATTACGGCAAAGGGATTAATTGTTCCCGCATATTTTGCATATTCCGTCCATTTATGAATAAAGTCGGAAGGAACAGCGCCCATGTCCAGTCCGAAAAAATCCTTAACCTGTGAGGAGAGTATCACCAGTGCAATTCCACTTGTAAAGCCGACAATAAGGGGGTAGGGGACAAATTTGATCAGGGAACCTAATTTTGCAAATCCCATTATCATGATCATAATGCCGGCGATGAAAGTAGCTATTATCAATCCGTCCATCCCATATTCGGCGATGATCCCGTAAACGATAACAATGAATGCACCGGTAGGGCCGCCTATCTGCACCCTGCTTCCCCCGAAAGCCGAAATGATGAATCCGGCAATAATAGCCGTGATCAATCCTTTTTCCGGGGAAACACCGGAAGCGATGGCGAAGGCAATAGCCAAAGGCAGGGCAACGATACCTACAATAAGGCCGGAGGTAAGGTCTTTGATAAACTGCTCCCGCGAATACCCTTTTTTATATACGGTGAATAATTTTGGGATAAATGTACGTTTCATTTAAAAATTCGATTAATATCTCCTGTGTGTATCGTCCTGAAATAGGGTTACAAATTTTTGATTTATATGAAATATTTTTAATGTTTTCCATTAAATCAACCTAATCTGTTCCACCTCAATTAGCCAATCGATATTAAGAGATGGTTCTTGTTCGGCGGATATTCATTTCGTCATTTTACCAGGGGTTTATGTAGAAGAGACAGGGCATGCCCTGTCTCTTCTACATAAACCCCTGGCTATTATATTTTTACCCCTCCGGGGTAGGCCTTTTAGCCGTTTATCCACTCAGTCATTCATCCACTTAAACTATTTCAGGAAGAGACAGGTTATCCCCTGATCCCCTGATCCCGTGATCCCGTGATCCCCTGATCCCGTGATCCCGTGATCCCGTGATCCCCTGATCCCCTGATCCCGTGATCCCGTGATCCCGTGATCCCGTGATCCCGTGATCCCGTGATCCCGTGATCCC
>CAYVTV010000105.1:0-13537 GCA_964454295.1 uncultured Bacteroidaceae bacterium | reverse complement strand
AGCCTTGTCAATACCCCTTTTTAAATCCATAGGGTTTGCTCCGGCAGTCACATTCTTCAAACCAACCTGAATAATCGACTGGGCAAGAACAATAGCAGTGGTTGTTCCATCACCGGCATCATCATTGGTTTTTGAAGCCACTTCCTTAACCATCTGTGCACCCACATTTTCAAAGTGGTCGGTTAGTTCTATCTCTTTTGCTACAGTTACACCATCCTTTGTAATGGAGGGAGAACCAAATTTCTTGTCAATAACTACATTTCTTCCCTGGGGACCAAGTGTAACCTTTACGGCGTTCGACAACGCGTCAACTCCTTTTTTTAGCTGGTCGCGTGCATCAATATCAAATTTTATTTCTTTTGCCATTTTTTATAAATTTATTATTTGTTATACATTCAAATTGCTGCAAGAATGTCAGATTGCTTCATTATCAGGTAGTCAATTCCATCAATGGTAATTTCTGTTCCTGCATATTTGCCATAAAGAACAACATCTCCCGGTTTAACTTCCATCTTCTCTTCACTGGTACCAGGACCTACGGCAACTATGGTTCCTTTCTGAGGTTTTTCTTTTGCAGTGTCGGGAATAATAATCCCACTTGCGGTTTTCTGTTCAGCTTCCATAGGTTTAATAAGTACCCTGTCAGCTAATGGTTTGATCTTTACATCTGCCATTGTTAATTGGTTTTATAGGTTTAACATTATTTTCGCACGTTTCAGTCTCTCATAATTTATGCCAAAGAGAATTACTATCATTTTCAGGTATATTTTACGACATTTTGTACAATCTCACTATAAGCAAATAATGTAATAAAATATGACGAATTATAGCACATCTGTGATTTACAGGCATTTACGTTTTTAATTATAAAAAAAAAAAGAGTGTCAGGCTTATGACATCCTGACACTCTTTTTCCGATTTTGTATAAATACTTCTATTCTTCAGGCATCTCCGGGAGTGTAATAACATTGCTTCCGGGATCGGTCAACAAATTTGAATCAAACTGTCCCTCAATCCTTGCCCTCTCATCGACTTTTGCTTTGGGAAGTGTAATAGTAGAAAAAATGCTGAATACAAGCAGGCATGCCGCAAGCGTCCACGTTGCTTTCTCAAGGAAATCAGCTGTCTTCCTTACCCCCATAAACTGGTTGGAAGATGCAAAATTAGACGCTAACCCACCTCCTTTTGAATTCTGTACCAGCACAATAAGGATAAGCAGGAGGCAGGTAATCAGAATTAACACTGTAAAAACAACACTCATGATACTTTATATTTATTTATTAATTAACCTTTTTATTTCTTCAATTTGAGACGCAAAGTAAGCACTTTTTATCGGATATTTCAAAATTAATTTCTCATAGGCATATATAGCCCTGGAATAAAGACCCTGCTTCACATAAATCTTTGCAAGTGTATCAGTAATAAGACTGTCATGTTGTAAAACACTGTCCTGAGCTGCATCACCCGAGAGGTCTACAGGCTTGTCGGCCCGTATAACCCTGTGATCCCCGTTAATAAACCTGCTGATGAGCTCTTCTTTTTTCTTTTTGATGTCAGTATCAGCCTGCAATGCTTTCCCTTTATAATCAAAAGACAACAGTTCATCATCCTGAACAAACATATAACCAGACCTGTCATGTTCTTCGCCAGGTTTAAGATCAGATTCAAGGCTGAAATCTTCCCCGGAAAGATCGCCTGGTTTTTTAACGGATAACATTTCATTCAGTATCCTGTACATGGAACTCTGATTATTCAGATAAGCAGAATTTTTTTTCAAAACAGCCCTGAATATGTCAGGCTCCTCCTTCCTCGCTGATATAATCTGCATCATCCTGATAACAGAAAATAACGGATATTTATTGATGACATCATCAAAAAGCCTGTAGTCTGATTCTTTCAACCGGTCAGGATTCAGCAGGAGATGTATGAATTCATCTTTAAGCATGGAGCTCATTTATTACCAGTTAACAAAAGCACGGTTAAAAATATCTTCAATCAGAACCTCAAGTATTAAACCCATCAGTTCATCTTCTACCTGCGACAGGTCTTTAGAGCTTTCATAGTCCTCGTACCTTGAAAAAGTAGTGTCAAAGTCCTGATCAGGATCATGTGTATTGGTAAATTTAACCCGTACCGTAATAGTAAGCCGGTTCATAGCTGCGGTTTCAGCACCGGTAATTGCTGTTGGACGGGTTTCGTAGTTTCTTATTTCACCGGAAAAATCAACATCACCGAATCCATTGACGAGGAGCAGGGTCGTCTGCCCCTGAATTTTATCTTTTAATGCATCGGCAAACTTCTGACTTAGCTGAGCCTGAACCAGTGGTGCCCTGTTGGGGAAATTCTGAACGGAACAGGTTTTTATTTCCGGGGCAATGTTTACCCCGCTGAAAGAATAGGTAACCTTGCATGCGGTTATTAACGGAAGAATAATAACCAGAAAAATCAATGAATTTCCAAGGAAAAGATTATGTAACTTATTGAATATCATACTCTTTAATTTTTCTATACAAGGTTCGTTCTGAAATCCCCAGATCCTGGGCGGCATATTTCCTCTTATTATTATGTTTTTCCAGTGCCTTAATAATCATTTCCTTTTCCTTTTCATTTAGCGACAACGATTCCTCAACAATTTCCTCGGTATCCTGAATATGTATATTTTCCACCCTTGATTTGGCATAGGATTCTTCAGGTATTGATTCCTCGTATTCCTCCGTGTCATTATCATATAACTTTCTGATGATATGTGCATTTTCCTTATGAAATGCATCCCCTCCCGTCTCACGGTGTTCCAGCATACCATGAACAAGCTGCTTCAGATCGTTCATATCTGCCTTCATGTCAAACAATATCTTATATAGAATTTCTCTTTCTGAAGCAAATGTTTCCCTGTCAATTACACCACCGGCCAGTACAGGCAACTTTGATTTTTGATAATCAGGAAGATATCTTAGCAGGAGCTCGGCATTTATCAGCCTTTCTCTTTCAATGATAGATATCTGTTCGGTCACATTTTTTAATTGTCTGACATTTCCGGGCCACTCATAAGCTTCAAGAGCATGCACTGCATCTTCAGTAAGGCTGATTTCGGGCATCCTGTATTTTTCAGCGAAATCAAGGGCAAAACGTCTGAATAATAAATATATATCATGTTCCCTTTTTCTTAAAGGAGGAATATGTATAGGTACAGTATTCAGGCGATAATATAGATCTTCCCTGAACTTGTGATTTCTGATAGCCTCAGTGATATCTATATTTGAAGCAGCAATAACCCTTACGTTTGTTTTCATCACTTTGGAAGAACCCACCCGGAGATATTCGCCCGATTCAAGCACTCTTAGCAACCTTACCTGTGTGGACAGGGGCAACTCTGCCACCTCATCAAGGAATATGGTTCCTCCGTCAGCTACTTCAAAATATCCTTTTCTTGACTCCGTAGCCCCGGTAAAGGACCCTTTCTCGTGTCCAAACAGCTCTGAATCTATGGTTCCATCGGGAATAGCTCCGCAGTTAACCGCTATATAAGTACCATGCTTACGTGCACTGAGAGAATGAATGATCTGTGGAAAAACTTCCTTCCCCGTACCACTTTCACCTGTTATAAGCACTGACAAATCGGTAGGAGCCACCTGCATGGCAATATTTATAGCATGATGCAAGCCTGCATAATTACCTATTATTCCAAACCTTTGTTTTATCTGCTGAATATCCATTTGCAGATGATTTTAAATTACTGACAAAATAGCTGTTATTTTATGACAAAATTACAATTTTCTATCTATTTTTGCTAACGTAACCGTTAACTATATTCAAATTTTATTTATCAATGAATTTTTTGGGTATCATTCCTGCACGCTTTGCTTCAGTGAGATTTCCGGGAAAACCCCTGGCCCTTCTTGGTAATAAACCGGTTATCCGGTGGGTTTATGAAAGAGCTGAACATGTAATTGATAATTTATACGTGGCAACAGATGATCAGCGTATATACGAAGCCGTTAAAAAATTCGGCGGTAAAGTGGTTATGACCTCTGATACTCATCCCAGCGGAACCGACAGGTGTGCTGAGGCCTTAAAACTTATATCCCGTCAAACGGGAATGAATTTCGATGGTGTTATAAACATCCAGGGTGATGAACCTTTTATTTCTCCCTCACAGATTCGCAGTCTCATGGATAGTTTTCAGGACAGAAAGACGGATATTGCCACCCTGGCAAGAAAGATAACAGACAGGGAAGAGATAACTGATCCTAATAAGCCGAAAGTTGTCTTTGACCGGTTTAATTATGCACTTTATTTTTCACGTTCTCCTGTTCCTTACCTGCGTAATCTTGAACCGGACAAATGGCCGGGGCCAC
The DNA here is from genome assembly GCA_964454295.1 of uncultured Bacteroidaceae bacterium. Classification (GTDB taxonomy): domain Bacteria; phylum Bacteroidota; class Bacteroidia; order Bacteroidales; genus CAYVTV01. The sequence goes on along the minus strand of CAYVTV010000105.1, from coordinate 9,182 downwards.
ACCCTGTCTTCAGGCATATAGGTATTTATGCCTACCGATCGGAGATACTGAAGAAACTCTGCCGTCTTTCCCCCTCTTCACTGGAAATGGCAGAATCACTCGAACAGTTACGCTGGCTTCAGAATGGGTACAAAATAAAAGTGAGTATCACTGAATTTGAGAATGTAGGAATTGATACTCCCGAGGATCTGATAAAAGCTGAAAAAATGCTCTAGCGCTTATTCATAGCGCAAAAACCTCGCAGGATGCGTTTGCGCGGCCACATAGGCCTGTGCCCCAACCGTAATTAATGCAATCACAATAGCAAATGCCGCCCCGGTAATAAATATCAGAGGATGGAGCTCTATCCGGTAGGTGAAATCGTTAAGCCATGTAACAGACGTCTTCCACGAAATCAGCCAGGCTATCACAGTTGAAATCACAAGCAAAACAGAGATATTCGCAACTATCATCAACATGATCCTTGAAACAGATGCTCCATGTACCTTCCTTATGCTTATTTCTTTTATTCTCCGCTGAGTGGTGTACATCGTTAAACCATATAACCCGAGACAGGCAAGAAAAATGGCGAGAAAAGAAAAAATCAGCGACAGTTTTCCCGAACGCTGTTCCTCCCTGTAATAATTATCTAATCTACTTTCGAGGGAAAAATGCTGAAGAGGTTCATCATTTGTAAACTGAGACCATGTTCTTTGAATATGTCTTAAAGCGGTTTGAACATTATCTTCACCTTCTTTAATCCTCACGGAGATAAAACCGGAATATTGCGATTCGTTCTTCCGCTGAATGAGCAAGGGGGATACTTCCGAGTGCAGGGAGGCGGTATGAAAATCCTCCACCACGCCTATAATTTTGAGTTCCCTGCCAACGCCATCATCCCTTGGCTGTATCAGCACGGTGTTAAAAGTATCTTTTAAGTTGAATTTTCTCAGAGCAGCTTCGTTAATGACCACTGCCGAAGAATCTTCAGTGATGCTGTTACTGAAAAACCTGCCGGCTTTTAATTTAATATCATATGTTTCCGGAAAATATTGATCTGTCCAGTATGTGTGAAAAAGGAAACTGGTAAGTGTATCTCCTTCAATAACCTGGTATGAACTCCTGTTATTTGAATTGCCCGGATAAATGCTGGAATTTGATGCCTTAACAATGGCAGGATGTTGTTCAATTTCAGATAAAAATGCTGGTATCCTGTTTTTTATGGGATCGAGACGATATAAAACCTGGATGTTTTCCTTTAAAAATCCAAGGTCTCTGTTTTTAATATATCTCAACTGAGCATAGATCACAATGGTGCCTGTAATGATCACAATAGATACCGTAAACTGAACCACTACCAGGATATTCCTGACCAGGGTGCCGCCGGTTATGGATTGATACCTGCTTTTTAATGCATCAACAGGAGAATAGGAGGACAGAGAAACGGCAGGGTAAATTCCGCTGATCAGACCTACAATTACACTGAGAAGCAGTAAGCCGGGAAGGGTATACCATTTGGAAAGATACTGCAGCTTAAGATTCAGGTCCATCATATTATTGAAGAAAGGAAGTATAATCTCAACTATTATTAACGCAAAAACCAGTGAAAGCATACTAAGGAAAACAGATTCCCATAAGAACTGCTTAATGATCATTCCCCGGCCTGAACCTGTTATTTTTCTCATTCCCACTTCCTTTGCCCTCCCTGAAGCTTTGGCAGTGGATAAATTCATGAAATTAATACTGCCTATGAGGATAATAAAGATGGCAATAAATCCGAAAATCTTTAAATACTTCCTGTCTGAGGAGGGTTTAAACCCGCCGGATATTGCCGGATCAAGATGAATGTGGCGAAGGGGTTGCAAAAAGATCGCAAATTTGTTGCCTGATGCTTCAAATTCATCGATATCCATACCTAACACCTGTTTTATCTGGGGTGTCAGACGAGTCCTTACAATCCGGTGAATATGCTCCTGAACCCGGTCAGCCGATCTTTTATCATCAAGTAAAACATAAGTGTTCAGATAACTGCTGAGCCAGTAATTACTCCTGCTTTCAGCATTTGTTGAAAAGGAAACTATGATATTGAATCCCAGATGTGTCTCATCAGGCAGATCGGTAATTACACCTGTGATTCTGAAAAGTGAGGTATCAGTATCTGTTTCTACCAATCTGCCGACAGGGTTATCATCACCAAAATATTTACGTGAAATGGACTCCGTAATTACCAATGAATTGGGCTCTTTCAGCATTTCATCAGGATCGCCGAAAAGTACAGGAATATTAAAAAGATTAAACAATCCGGAATCTGCAAAAACCATTTGCTCTTCAAGGTATTTTTTATCTTCCACTGTGATAAGGATCTGCCCTCGTCTTACAATGCGGACATAATCCGTTATTTCGGGTATTTCCTCAGCAAGTGCAGGGCCTGCCGGGGGACTTGTCAATGCTACCCTGAATTCAGAATTCGACATTTTCCCCTCCTGGTATAAACGGTAAACCCTGTCGGAATGCTCATACATCCTGTCATAGCTCAACTCGCTGATGATGAATAACAAAATGAAAACCGCACTGGCAATTCCAATACTCAGCCCCGCCAGGTTAATGAAAGTAAAAGATTTGTTCCTGGAAATATTTCTAATGGCTACAAGTAGAAAATTTTTTAACATCCGAATATTGGATTAGCTTATTTTTAAAAAGGGAAAAGTGACGAATGATATAATTCCAGATTCAAGATTCAAGATTCAAGATTCCAGATTACACAAACTTTTGCAAATAGTAATTTGTAATTTGAAGTCTGGAATCTGGAATTAAACTCGTCACTCGTCACTCGTCACCTGTCACTTGGTATTAAGCGGATAGTTATTCAAATTCAACGATCAGTGTATACAATGAGAAATTATCATCAATAGGATTGAAGGAATATTGTAAAGGTTTTCCTGATATCTTTGCCATTTCAATAAGTCCAAGACCTGCCCCTCCTTTTTCCGTGAAATGCCCGTCAGTTATAGTTTTTCTGTATAACAGCCTAAGATCTTCAGGATTTTTATTATTAATTGTCTCCAGTTTTTTCCTGAGAACGGGAACAAATTGAACTTTAACCGGATTAGTGACGGTTATCCTGTATCTGGACTGATTTTTACACAACTGAAATGAAGGAACATAATTTTTTCTTATATAAGCATTATCATGATACTGGTCACTGTTTTTATAAACATTTTCCAGCGCTTCAATCATGGTGCTTAATATTCGCTTATAAATACTTGTCTTCATATTGTACTTAACCATGATATGCTTTAGCATGGTTAAAAGTCTTCCGATAGTGCTAAAAGTCAGATGACCCTTATATTCGAGTAATATTTCTTCTTTTTCCATATTGTATTAAAAGAAAGACAATGTAAAAAATAAATTTCAATATTCACTCATTTCTGATCAACAAATTAAAAAATTATTCTCATTATATCCTAAATCCTCCTGAAGTGATGATCTTTTTGAAGCTTCTACTGCCAGTTCATCACATCTTTCATTATCAGGAATATTGGAATGACCTCTTATCCACTCTATTTGTACGTTATATTTCCTGTAAAGTTCCAGAAATCTGCGCCACAGATCCGGATTTTTTTTCTTTTTAAACTCTTTTTTTTCCCAACCAAATACCCATTTAAGATTCACCGCATCTGCCACATATTTTGAATCGGTGAAGATCACAACACTGGCATTATTCCACTTTATTGCTTCCAGCCCCCGTATCACAGCCAGTAATTCCATACGGTTATTGGTAGTATGAGCATACCCTTCACTGATCTCTTTTCTATGGCTTCCATAAAGCATCACTACCCCCATTCCCCCCGGCCCCGGATTGCCGCGGGCTGCTCCATCAGTATATATTTTTATTGGGTGCTGCTGGTTTGAAAAGTTACCATCCATTTTATGCATTTTCTATTTTTATAATATTATTTCTGCTTCCGATATTAAAATCTTCCTAATATCACCCGGGGTTAATATCCTTAAAATCCAGGCTAATATAACTGCAATAAAAATACCTGCAAAAAATCCTGGTATCCAACCGGTTCCGGAAAAATTTATCAATCGCAGCGACAGATGCAGGCACAAAGCAAAGATGATTAATCTGGTAATAAAAAAATAATTTATCTCCATCCCGAAGATTCTCTGTGTCAGCAAAACCTGGGAAACAGCGAAAAAACCCTGGGAAATAATACTGGCAATTGCAGCTCCTAAAGCTTTAAATTTTTGTATCAAAATCAGGTTCAGAATAATATTAAGGATAACTGTGATTAATGCAAGGATGTTCATCTCCTTCAGACTTCCACCCGCAGTTAACAGTGTCCCGAAAATATACGTAACACAGACAAAAATAAAAGTACACATCAATAAAGGAAAAATCGTTGCGGAAATAGTAATGTGCTCATTATAAAGCAGATCAATTATTTCGGTGGAATATTGCATCGACAGAAGTGTCAGGCATATAGCAGGAATTATCAGAATGGTAAATGATAACCTCACCATTTCATTCACCGGTTCATTCAGTTTTATCATCCTGGAAAAGATGGGAAGCAGCAGTCCGGCAAACAAAAAAGCAAACATAGCTGCAGCATCAAGTATCCTGAATGACTGTGCATAAATACCTGCCTGAATTTTTCCGTCATCCAGCAATCTTTCCAGCATGACAAGATCAATTCTGCTGTAAAACGACATTAATAAAATAAGAATGGCGAAAGGATAACTCTGCCGGATCAATTTGAGACTGAACTTCAGGTTGAACCTGAAACTGAGAATGCCGGAATACCTGACCAGAATAATAAAAGCAACCAGGGTTGTTATTAAATACGCAAGTGTCTGGGCATAAACAAACCACATGATCTCAAAAGGCTTATTTATGTGCTCCCCCCAAATAAGTGCCGAACAGATAATAATCAGGAGTAACCGGTCGAGCACAGAAAGCAAACTGTCGGTAGTGAATAAATGCAGACCCGATATGTTTGAACGGAGATATAAAATAAAGGACAATAGGAACTGATTGAAAACCAAAACAAAAAGCATTTTAAACTGAGCCGCTGAATATCCGATAAATACTCCCGCTATTATGGTAATCAAGGCATAAACAACAGCAAGAATAAACTTAAGGGGTACAATCCTTGTAAAGTATGCAGGCTGAATGGCAGGATCTCTTGCAACACTCCTGTTGTTCAGATTCGATATGCCGGCGTCCAGGAGAATATTTAATAAAATAGAAAAACTGAAAAGCGAAAAATAAAAACCATATTCCCCTGCGCCTACAATATTCTGTACTTTCCTGTCAATACCGAAAACCCAGAAGGGCTTTACAAGTAAGTTAAGAAAAAGCAGAAGAATTAGGTTGGTTAGAAATTTACGTTTCAATTAGTAAGTAGTTTTCGGTTTTATCCGGCAAATTTAACATTCTGTGATTATTAAGCAATAAAAGTTTCGCACTTGTTCAGCTTAGTTAAAATCAGCGAAAATTATTCTTTTCACTGCATGACATGCTGAGCATGTGCGAAACTTTAGTTAAGCAATTGTTAAAAAACACTTAAAAAACAGGAAGTGCTTTTTTATTATATTGATCATTCAACAAATTCTGAGTAATTTTAAAGTGCATTGAAGAATGAGTTTATTAAGAAAACTACGTTTTAAGGCATTCGTGTTATTGAAATAAATGTTAATAATTATAATCTCATTATAGTATATTCGTGAGAATTTATTTAGTTCGCGGGTAAAAATTTTCCGGAACACACTTAATGATGGATTCACTTGTTTTATAATAATGAATAATACTGCGATAAAAATAATACTTCTGCTCCTGATTATAAGTGTAATATTCATTATTTCATGGGATTTTGTCATGAAACGTCCGGACAGACGTACAGGCAATCCATGGGAATACAGGGTTGACGAATATAAGAAAGTATCTGATGCGTCCCTGATAGGATATGATGAGGTTTTAAATATCCGGCTCGACTCTGCTGCATTTCATGGTATTGACTTCGATAAAGGGAATATTTATTTAATTGGAAGCGACTTTCTGCAGGTGATTTCACCTGATGGTATTGAAATTTTTCATAGGGAATTCCCGACAACCCCCAGAGCCTTTACTGTTGATTCAGACAGGGTATTTATAGTTTTTTCCAACCATATTGCACACTTTAACGGAAATGGAATGCAGGTGAGTTCATGGAAAATGAAAGATGAAAATAATCTCATTACAGCCATTGCAGCTTACGGAAATAATTTATTTCTTGCCGACGCGGCTAACCGCAGAATACTCAGATATACTACCTCCGGTGAATACCTTGGCATGTTTGAAGGGAAATCTGAAGCAGGGCAGGTTCATGGTTTTATCGTACCGGGTGGCTGTTTTGACCTGAAAGTAAGTATTGATGGAGAATTATGGGTTGTTAACCCCGGAAAGCATGCGCTTGAACTTTATTCAAATGAAGGTAAGTTATTAAGATTCTGGGAAAAACCGTCTTTTACGGAAGAAGGATTTTCCGGTTGCTGTAATCCTGTTCATATCGCCATATTGCCGGATGGCTCATTCGTCACCAGTGAGAAAGGAATTGTACGCATCAAGATTCATAAGCCATACGGCGACTTTCAGTGTTACGTTGCTCCGCCGGAACAATTTAAAGATGCTGTGTATGCTCCCGACCTCGCTGTTGGTAATAATGGTATGATATATGCGCTGGATTTTAATACTAATGTGATCAGGGTGTACAGTCCTTTATGAGGAATGCTGTTTTTGCCCTGAAAAGGGCTATTTAATTCAGCCCAACGGCAGCGCCTTGGGTTAACCAGGATTACTATTCCCGTTTTCCCGTCGCAGGTCTGCCGACGGCAGACCTGCGACGGGAAATGATGATTGCGTGATTCTAACCCCAAGGCGCTGCCGTTGGGCTGAATTAATCCGGGCTTTCAGCCCGGGCGGTGAGATGTAAATCAAGAAACAAAATGCTCATTAGCAATATGTAAAAAACATAACGAATTATTAAATAATAAACAGGATTAATGAACAGGGAAATATTTATAAAGAATACTGCGCGGATGCTCCTCCTGGGAGCGTTTGCCGGCGGCGTCGCTTATCTTGGAACAAAAGGAAAAATTAATAACCCCGGTAAGTGCGGGAAAGATAACCCCTGTGAAAAATGCGGAAGTTTTTCAACCTGTGATCTTCCTGAAAAGTCTGAAAATAAAGGCTATGGAAAATAAAAGATATCATAGCAGACGCGAGTTTTTCAATCGCGGAATGCGAATAACACTGGGCATAGGCATAGGCTCCCTTGGAGCATTAGCCTACACACGGTCCACATCTGAAAAATGGGTATGGCAGATTGATCCGTTCAAATGCACACAATGCGGAAGGTGTGCCACAGAATGTGTGAAAAATCCTTCAGCAGTTAAATGTGTGCATGCCTATGACCTTTGTGGCTATTGCGATCTCTGCGGCGGATATTTCAAACCCAATGCAAAACAACTGGATACCGGAGCTGAATACCAGTTGTGCCCGACAGCCGCAATAACAAGAAAATTTATCGAAGAACCCTATTTTGAATATGTGATTGATGAAGAACTGTGTATTGGCTGTGCCAAATGTGTTAAAGGATGCAGTCAGTTCGGCAATGGTTCATTACACTTACAGATACGTCATGATCTGTGTGACAATTGCAATGAATGTGCTATTGCCAGGGTTTGTCCTTCGGACGCAATAATCAGAGTCCCTTCAAATAATCCTTATATAATTAAAGGTGACTTTCAGGCAAACACAGGAATTTAATACCGGTATGATGAGAAGGTGGACAAACATTTTACTTCTGATATTTTTTCTGTTACTTTCCTTTTCAGGATATAGTCAGCAACGATTCCCAAAACCTGAATTTGAGAGTGGCTATGAACAACCGTCACCCACAACCCCTGAGCCCCGTGCTGCTGCAATGGAATATGCCGATGCGTTTGTTCTCCTGCTTGTCCTGTCCCTTGCTGCCTGGTTGGTTCTTAAAAGGCGTTCAAGAAAAGGAATATTGTGGCTTTCTGTTTTCTCACTTTTTTATTTTGGTTTCTACCGTGAAGGTTGCATTTGTCCCATAGGTGCCATTCAGAATGTTACTCTCGCATTCTTTGACAAAAACTATTCCATCTCACTTACAGTACTCCTGTTCTTCCTGCTGCCCCTGATCTTTGCCCTGTTTTTCGGCCGTGTATTCTGCGCCGGCGCATGTCCCCTGGGAGCACTGCAGGATCTCCTGATCGTGAAACCTGTATCCGCTCCACGATGGATCAACAAAACCCTGGGGGTCATTCCTTATATATATCTTTCACTCGCCATTTTATTTGCTGCTACGGGTACCGATTTTATCATATGCCGCTATGATCCTTTTGTTTCATTTTTTCGCATGAACGGCACTTTTTTAATGATAATGCTTGGAATTATTTTCCTGATGGCAGGAATGTTTTTTGCAAGACCTTACTGCAGAATATTCTGCCCTTACGGAGTACTTCTCGGCTGGATGTCACGTTTTTCATGGAAACACCTTTCCATCACCCCCGCAGAATGTATCCAATGTAAACTATGTGCCCACTCATGCCCTTTTGAGGCAATAGATATTCCCACAGATGAAAAAGAAAGACCGGCACTGTCAACCCCCGCAAATAAGAGGCGATTAATAATCTCTGCTTTACTGATACCGGTGTGGATCTTTACAGGAGGTTTTATAGGAACAAAAGCACATATATACCTCTCAAAGGCAAATCCAAAAGTTTATCTTGCTGAACTGATGATCTCAAAACCTGAAGTAAAATCAGACCCCGATAACCTTGATGTACAGGCATTCCTTCAATCAGGCCAATCCATGGATGAACTGGTGGCTGATGCAAAAATGATAAGGTCAACTTTTTTTACAGGCAGCCGGATCATGGGCGGCTTTATAGGATTAGTCCTGGGAGTAATGTTAATGAACCAGATGATATTCAGAAAGAAACCGGATTATGAAGCGAATAAAACCAACTGCTTCTCCTGCGGACGATGTATGGATTATTGCCCGGTTGGAAAGGAGGGGGTGGGTGGATGAAGAAGGGGACGAAGGGGACGAAGGGGGTAATTGAGTAATTGAGTATTTGAGTAATTGAGTAATTGAGTAATTGAGTAATTGCCTTCTTCGACGCTGTCCGGC
>CAYVTV010000104.1:0-13539 GCA_964454295.1 uncultured Bacteroidaceae bacterium | reverse complement strand
CTTGAACCTACGACCTACGGATTAACAGTCCGCCGCTCTAACCAACTGAGCTACTGAGGAATAATAAATACAAACTACTGACTTTACCAATATAAAACCAACCTGTAATGCCGGTTTTATTTTGCCTCGCAAAACTAATAGCTTTTACTTAATTAAACAATACATTTCAGCAAAATTATTGTATTTTAGCAGAACTTTAAAATTAAGAGGCTTTCGCAAACGTCCTTTGTTACATCTTCAGTCCTGTAAATAAACAAAATAATAGTTTTATGAATGTCATCGGAACAGGAAATGCCCTGGTGGATATTCTCACCCAGTTGAATGATGATTCTGTGCTGCACAGGTTTGGACTGCCAAAGGGCAGTATGACCCTGGTCGACAGGGAACTGTCGAACTATATTCATGCAGAGACTGCAGGACTGCCAAAAAAGAAAGCTTCAGGAGGATCTGCCGCCAATACTATTCACGGACTGGCACATCTGGGGTTAAATACTGCCTTTATAGGGAAAATAGGAAATGATGAACTGGGAAAATTTTTCCGAAAAGATATGCAGGTAAATAAAATTAAGACCATCCTGTATAATTCCATTACAGATACAGGCCGGGCAGTAGCTCTTGTCAGCCCGGATTCTGAAAGAACTTTTGCCACCTACCTCGGGGCTTCTGTGGAACTTACTTCGGATGACCTTACTTCAGATATTTTTAACGGTTATGATCTTTTTTATGTGGAAGGGTACCTTGTACAAAACAGGGAATTAATTGATAAAGCCCTTCGTCTTGCCAAAACTTCCGGTCTTGCTGTTTGCCTCGACCTGGCCAGTTATAATATTGTAAAAGACAATGCTGAATTTCTGAGTGAGCTTCTTGGGAAGTATGTTGACATAGTATTTGCCAATGAAGAGGAGGTTAAAGCACTTACAGGTCTTCCTCCTGATGAGGCGGTTGAAATCCTGGCCGATATTTGTGATATCGCTGTCGTTAAAAAGGGAGCTGAGGGTTCTGTTGTAATGCGCGGGAACGAAAAAGTTAATATAGATGCGGTAAAATCTAACCCTATTGATACTACAGGAGCCGGAGACCTTTATGCCTCCGGCTTCATCTATGGATTGTCGCAAAATGCCGGTCTGTCTGCCTGCGGAAAAGCCGGATCAATACTCTCCGCTAAGGTTATTGAAGTACTCGGTGCTAAAATGGATGAATCAACCTGGGAAATCCTCAGAAGAGAGCTCAATAAAGAAATAGCCTGATAATTTTATATCCTTTGGTCGTGAACTCCGCTTTGCTCCGGTTGCGAAGGGGCTGTCTCATAAATGCTTTTAACGGACATTATGGACAGACACTAATTTGAGTCTGTCAATAAAGTCGAGTGTCTGGTTCAGAATGTTCGAGATCAAGGCATGCGAAGTTCGAAAATGCGGAGTTTACTGATCGTAAATGAGCAATTTTCGAACGAGCATAACGCAGATATCGGACATTATGGACAGACACTAATTAAGCCGGAGCAGTTCCAGGTACCGGAACTTCAAATTTCATATCTACTGATCCCATTTTAAGCTCTTTTGGCCCCAATTGCAGATCAGAAGCCATCATTTCTTCCCAGGAAACTTCCTTCCCTGTATACGCAGACACCCTGCCCATTATTCCGGCAATGGTGGATTTGGCAATTGCTTCTGCCTCATTCAAAGGACTATTGGTACGGATAGCCGTTACCATGTCAATATGTTCCTGATGATACGGATCTGTTATACCTTTTTCATTCTCTTTACCATCCTCAACAGTCGGGTATTTATATTCCCATTTAATACTTCCGTCAGGGGAGTAAATTGTGTTTTTGCAGTTAGAGTACCCTTTCTCTCCCCTCACAAATTCTGAAATATTGTTTGCACATCCTGTTATCTGCCTGCACATGCTATGCAGGTGAATCCCGCCCTCATAGACAAAATCAACACTGAAATTATCATACTGATCTCCGGTAACACGCCTTTGTCTGGAACCAAAACCCACAGCCTTTACAGGCCATAATCCCGTAAACCAGTTAATCACATCAATATTATGAACATGCTGTTCTACGATATGATCACCCGATAACCAGCACCAGTTAACCCAGTCGCGTAACATGAACTCCATATCACTCCACCCGGGCTGACGGTCCCTGTGCCATAGTTTACCACCATTCCAGTAACAGTTGGCTGATGTTATTTTACCTATTGACCCGTTATAAACCTGCTTATAGGTCTCCACATAATCCCGCTGATGTCTCCTTTGTGTTCCGGCAACAACTGTCAGACCTATAGCTTCAGCCTTCATGGCAGATGTTATTATAGATCTTGCACCCACCGGATCTACTGCTACAGGTTTTTCTATAAATACGTGCTTTCTTGCTTCCACACATGCCCTAAAATGTTCAGGTCTGAAATAGGGAGGGGTAACCAGCAATACAACATCCACATCCGAATCAATTACCTTATTGTAAGCGTCAAATCCAAGGAAACATTTATTATCCGGGACCTCTGCTCCAATCTCCTCTTTAAGCTTCTTTCTGCATCCATCGATCTTATCCTGAAAAACATCAGCGATAGCGGTAAGTTGCAGATTTGGTCCTGCTTTTAAAAAGTTCAGGGCTGCACCGGTTCCCCTTCCCCCGCATCCTACAAGTCCGGCCTTGATCACGGGCCCATCGGGTGCCCTGTCCAGTAAGGGCGGGATACCGGGAGGCATAAGATTACCTTTGGAACTGCATGAATTTAAAAGGTACCCCATCCCAACAGCGCCAAGAGCGCCGAGAGCAGCTGCATTACCAAAAAAATCCCTGCGACTGAGTGATTTATTCTTTTTTGTCATAGTACTAATTATTTATTAAAGTTTCGCACTTGTTTAGCTTATTTAAAATCAACGAAAAATATCCTTATCGCACCCACCCCCGGGGCTGTCTCATAAGTGTTCCTAACCACAAAGGACTCTAAGTACGCACGAAGGACACAAAGTATATATCTCTGATTTGTAACTCTTTGTGTCTTTTGTATTATCCTTTGTGTCCATTGTGGTTGAACATATATTGACTTATGAGACAATCCCTCAAGCTAAGTTTTTAAGACGTAGCAAAGTCCCCCCTTTAAAACCTGTCCCGCCCAAGCGGAAGGATCCAGGGATACACTAAACGACATGATAATATAATCTCCTGTCATTCATATTCACATACAACCCTGAAACCTACATGTATGGCGTCTGAATACCACCACCTGCTTTTGGGGATCTGAGGATCTGTTTTGAGCCAGTCCTGAGTCCTGGTATACCCCCTGGCAGCACATCTTAATTCCCCCGGATCACTTCTGAATGACCCTCCCCTGATAACACGCTCAATCCCGTTTACCGGACCGGCAGGATTCACCACTATCCCCGGCGCATAAGCAGGGTAGGCATCCGGTGAATACCAGTCACTGCAAAACTCACTTACATTTCCCAGTGTATTTAAAAGACCGAAAGGATTAGGCCTTACAGCACCTGGGATATTTGTTTTCCCTCTGCTGTTTGCATTATAGATAACGTGAGAATTGATATTACTCGTATCCGGTTTAAATAATTTATTCAGGAATCTGCCACCGGAAAAATCTGCTGCTGTCCCTTCAAAAAAGTAAGATCCTTCTGTCCCCCCTCTGGCAGCATATTCCCATTCAGCCTCAGTAGGTAACCTGTACTTTTTCCCTGTCTTTTCTGAAAGCCACTGGCAATAAACTGTTGCCGCATAGTGAGTCATTGTTATGGCAGGCAGTGATCCTTTACCCCATCCCTGGTCGGGAGCTCCCCAGGGTGGTGTTGGCCCGCTTATTCCGTCAATCTCCATCAATTCGGCTTCAGTCATCCTCCCCTGGCTTGCTGTTTTTGTAAAGAAAGCAAGATATTCATCCCAGCTAACCTCTGCCCTGCCAATAAAAAATGAGCTTAATTCAACCTCTCTCCGGGGTCCTTCATCGGAATTTCTGCGCGGTTCATTATCCGGACTCCCCATATAAAACCTTCCTCCCTCAATAGCTACCATCTCAAATTTTACGCCTGTTCCGGGAATATACTCAACAAAATCACTGAACCCTTCAATCACTGCCGGTTCTGTATAAATCGTTTCAGGGGCGGAAGGAACTTGTCCAAATTCAATATTATGAGCATGTATGGCAGTGGCAGAATAATGCCCGACAGCAATATGACAATTAATGCACCTTACATCCTTTTTATTATTTAAATAATATAAATGTGCATCTTCTCCTTTCTCAGACAATTTCAAGGGAAATAAATTCTGATGACAAGCAATACAGGCCGACTCAAAGGTGTGCCGCACAGCATACTCCGGTCTGGATTTTTCTTCCCAGTTTATCTTGCTTACATCCTTGAAGATAGTTCCGTAAACATCCCTTACTCCGGTTTTAACTTTCTCAGAGTATCTCACCAATCCCTCAGGAGGAAGATGACAATCAACGCAATTTACCACTATTCCCCGCTGATTGTCATAATGGGTGGAAAGTTTCCAGCTCTGTACCGCATGCGGGTGTACGTTGTGACAGGAAGCACAGAACTCATTCGTTGAAGTATGTTTATTTATCCTTGCACCCGAAAAAATTAAAACCACAGCAATTAAAAATCCAGTTAAAATAAGATATAAAGGCTTATTCTTTAATCTCCTGAGAACCCCGCGCATTTGTCTTTTCTAAGGTTTAAATAAAAATGTAAAAGAAGTAAATAAATATTTTGTTTCAAAATTATTAACTGAAGTTGGGCACTTACAGATTTAATTCAATAATAGTATTCGAATAATTCCTCAACATCTTTTCTGCTCATATCATAGGATTATTTGATGTGATAAGTGTTTCAGCCAGCTTAAAAACAATAGTTATGAACACACCTGATAAAAATAAATACAATTAATCTGGAATCTGATAATTCTATTTATTAAATTTGTTTTTTACTAAAGCCTCAATTTTATGAAAAGAATTATACGATATTCCCTTTTCTTTTTTATAATGATGGTTGTGAACTTTTCCTGTGAAGGGTTACTGGAAGACTGCAAAACGTGTAAATTAATTACAATAATTGATGGAGAAAGAAATGAAGGTCCAGGAATAATCTATTGTGGAGACAAACTTGAAGAAAAAGAAAACATGGGGACCTTTGAGATAGGCGGCAATCTCTCATTTTATGAATGTAATTAATGCTCCCCAATTTTTATTGACGCGATCTCAATAATGGGTAAATGTATTGCTTTGCCTCCTGCACAAAAAAGACCACTAAAGTGCGTCTCTCTACGTAACCACTCAACCACGTAGTCACTCATCCACATCCTCCTAATACCTTACCCCCACAACCGTCACATCATCAACCTGTTCCACTTCCTTTTTCCATTCCTCGAAAACTTCATCCAGTTTTACTCCCTGTTCGTACATGCTTAACTTATGAATCTGCAATAATACATCCTTGAAATTTTTGATAAGGAATTTTTTCTCATTTGGCCCGCCAAACTGATCAGGGTAACCATCAGAAAATGTATAGATAGCATCTCCTTTTTTAAGCTCAATACGTTGTATGGTAAACGGTTCCATATTGTCATGTATGGCTACAGGCATTTTATCCCCTCTAATATGAGTGAGTTCTCCGTCCCTTATCATTATCAGGGGATTATTTGCTCCTGAAAATTCCAGCATATCTTTCTCATAATCAATAACACAGGCTGTCATGTCCATGCCGTCTTTTACATCACTTTTTATCTCGAGTTGTTTAAGTGAACTGACAATATTTTCTCTCAGGTTGTTAAGGATCTGATCCGGTTGGGTGATCTTCTTATTATGAATAATTTCGTTCAGAAGGCTAACCCCCAGCATGCTCATAAAAGCTCCGGGCACTCCATGCCCCGTACAGTCTGCTGTAATTATAATCTGTTTATTGCCTATCTGATCAACCCAGTAAAAGTCACCGCTCACAATATCCCTCGGTTTATATAATACAAAATGGTCAATTTTATCACTGAAAAGTTCAAGTGACGGTAGTATAGCCCTCTGTATTCTCTTCGCGTATTCAATACTGTCCGTAATATGTTTTTTCTGATAAGCTATCTGGTCGCGTTGCATTTCGGCAATATCTCTTTGTTTTTTGATCTCATCTCTTTGTAATTCAATTTCATCTTTTTGCTTTGTAATTAACCTGTTTTTCTCTTCGAGGATAATATTCGCCCTTTTCTTGTTCCGGTAATTTATATACATAAAATATCCCAGCCCGCTTACAAGTACCAAAGCTACCAGAACAAAATAAGTTATAAGGCGCTGTTTTTCAATTTGTCGCAATTGATCTATAATGACACTCCCTTGTTCCTCAATTCTTGAAGTCTGTTCCTTAATTGTGTTCTCCTGTTGCCGGATATCTTCCATCTGTTTTGCCAGTATTGCCTTCTGCTTTTCCACTTCAGCAACCTGCTCATTTATAAGATTCTTCTGATTTTTTATTTCCCTCTCCTGAGTGACCAGTACTATTTCCTTTTCTTTGATCACAGCCAGTTTTGACTTGATCTCCCTGTTAAGACTATCAAGCCTGGCTTCCTGTAACCTGATCATTTCAGCCTGTCTCGCTATCTGCTCATCCTGTTCCGCAATCACTATGCGCTGCTGTGCAGTAATTTCCTTTTCCTCAACCAGTTCAACCTCAGTAACCTTAAACAATTCTTCCCAATCTTCACGGGTTTTAACCGCCTGCGCAAGAAAAAGCTCATTCACTTTCAACCCTTCTTCTTTCAGGAGAGCTTCATTAACTTCGAACCGTGTAGTTCCGTTTATTGCCACAAAATTTAACATGGACTCCCTGAATTTATATCCTTCACTGATCACCAGCGTACCGTTACCTTTAACCTTACTCAGCACATTACTGATATTATAACCGTTTAAGCTGTTAACATACAATACATTTGATTTTTCAATGTGTTGAATATCCCTGTAAAGAAATATCCGTGCAGGTTTCCCTTGTATAAACTTTCTTGTCTTCGCAAGATTCTCCAGTTCCCAGTATAAATCATCTTCTTTATCCAGAACAGCAATGGTAAAATACTCCTGCTGAAGGAAGGAAGGCGGAAACTCAACATATTTTGAAATATCTAAAATGTAGAGGGCCCTGGTAGGATCATCAAATCCCTTCTGCCCGCAACCAGTGTGAAGGTTGACTATACTCAGCAGGGATAAAAGCAAAAGCGGGAAAAATGTTTTCATTTTTAATTTAAGTTTTCAAAACAGTTAAACAAATATCTGAAGGAAAAATTAACCAATTCTGTTTAAACATATAAATATCGGTAATTTTTTCGGTGATACGATACATAATACCATGATAAAAATTCATAAATTGTTTACTATTCTCATTTTTTATATCTTTATCTGAATATTTTTTCTTAACTACTGTCAGTTTTTTGATTAATTATTCAATTGCAATTTATAACTTAGCACATCAAAATAAGCTATATGGCCGGCATAAAATTTCTTCTCGGTATGTTCCCTGAAACAGCAAAGCTGGAACAAAAGTGGAACCAATTAAGAAATGATTACGAAGCGTTTACAACCTTCGAAAATTCTGATGAACTCAGATATTACGAAAATCTTCAAAAAGAGGTAAATTCTCCGGAATTTAACCTTAAGATCAAAGAGATCAAAGCCAGGAAATTTAAACAAACGGAAGAATTTCATAAAGAGCAGGAGTTTCTGAGACTGAAAAAGTCAAAACCCATTGTTACATATTTTAAAGTTCTGAACTCTGACAAACTAAGAGAGTTTGAGATAACAGAAAAATCCCCTGAGCTCAAAAGATATCATGAACTGGGTGAATATCTCAGATCTGACGGATTTATCAAGGAAAAAGCTTCCATGAGCTCAAAGGAATTTAAAAATTCTGAAGCTGGAATTAAAGAAAATGAATATAAAACTGCCTCAAAATCCACTGTTATCAGAAACTTCCTTAAATTCGAAAAATCGGCGGATTACAGGGAATACATGAGAGTGAAAGATTCTGATGAGTTGAAAAAATATAATGAACTCGAAAAAATAATGAACTCGGAAGAATTCCTGAAAGTTAAAAATTACATGGCATTATCCCCTAAAGAGAAATACGAGGCTTCCGATGAATTCAAAAAGGTTCAGGAATATCAGCTCCTGAATAAATCCGATAAAATAGTATGGTTTTACAAGACTAAGAAAAGATACCCCTTCAAATATGTGGAAAAGTGGGAACTTAGTTTTGAAGATACTTTTGAGGGAGCAAAACTCGATACGAAAAAATGGATCAACAAGTATTATTACGGCGAAAAACAATTACACAAAAATTATGTACTGGCGGATGACCGCCATGCTTTTACAGAGGGAAGGAATATCGAGTTCTTTGATAAAAAAATCAGGATAGTGACAAAACGGGAACCTGCAAAAGCCCTGGTTTGGGATGCCACGAGGGGCTTTTATGAAAAGGATTTTGACTTCACCTCCGATATGATCAGTACGGCTGATCTCTTTAACCAGAAATACGGTTTAATTGAAGCTAAGGTAAAAATTGCCGGAACAGGCGTAACCCAGTCATTTTCATTGCTTACCGACCAGCGACTGCCTCATGTTGATGTATTCAAATTTGACAAAAACCGCCTTTCTTCCGGTAACTTCTGGAAAAACGGTTCTGAAAAAGGACATAGTAAATCGATCTCTAAAACATCCGGTTCAAGGTTTACAAAAGATTACTTCATCTTTACTCTGGAGTGGCTTCCCGGTAAAATGACATGGAAGATTAATGACCTGGTATTCAAAGTTCAAACCCAGGGTTTACCCGAAACTCCAATGTTCCTGATGTTTAATGCCAGCCTGAAGGAAAAGGCAAACGACGAAGGATTGCCATCAGCTATGGAAATTGACTGGGTGAGGGTGTATAAAATGAAGGAGTGATCTCTAATGAATCCGGTAGGCTGAGAATATGGCAGGGGAACAAAATATAGGAATTACAGAATTATTTTTTAGATATAAACGAAGAATATCTCCATCCTGAAGGTATAGAATAGTGTTATAAGAAAGAATACCGTTAAGGGAACCCATATTTTCTAAAATTGTCTCAATAAGAGTGCTATTCTTGTATAATTTTAATTGATGCCCATCAGAAAATTTATATTGAATATCAATTCTATATAAGCCATTCCCTTCTTGTGGAACAGTAAATCTTCCTGTTTCTGTATCAAAAATACTCCCTGTATCAAGAGTTTTAGTTAAAAATCTTAGTAAAGTTGTGTCTCCCGATGCAAGTGATATACCGCCTCCATTTCTCATTGCCCTGAAAGCAATCACCTCCGGTCTAATATTAACCGTACCTCCGTTAGTCACGCTAAGATCAAACCCCTCCAGGGATAACTGCTGTTCGTCTGTATTGTCCATGTATCCCGACAAATCTATCGAAGCAGCTGAGGAATTACCTGTGATCTTCAATATATGCTCAGCCAGATGCAAATCCTGTATTTCATTGGTATCACTCATATCTGCCTTTACCCTGTTCCCCCCGGTAATACCAAGGCTATCACCTGTAACAAATAACGTCTGATTATCCGTATTATCAAGGTATCCTGAGAAATCAACCAGGGTTGCATCAGGCTTACCGGTGATCTTTAATACATTCCCGTTAAAATTCAGATCCTGTATTTCGTTGGTATCACTCAAATCCACCTTTACTTTATTCCCTCCGGAAATCGCCAGACTGTCACCTTCAATACGCAGGATCTGATTGTCTGTATTATCAAGATAGGGTAGCAGATTAATTTCACTGGCATTCGTGTTCTTTGTGATCTTTAATTTATGATCCTGACCAATTTGCAAATCCTGAAGCAGATTTTCAAGATTTATTTTATTCCGCTGACTGATGGATAACTCGTAATTGGTATATGTAAGTTCCTGGAGTTCATTTGCAGGATCCGCATCAGCATCCCTGATATCTATAGTAACTGAATTACTGTTCGTAAGGCTTAAAACTCCGTTTCTATAATCCAGGACAGGAACAAGGCTGCTGAGATCCACTGTTCCTCCCTGCTCCAGGCTAAGCTTTTTTAATTGCTGATCATAAGACAACTGCTGATAATCAAGGGTGGTGAGCGAATTTGAAGCAGTTCCGGCATGCAGTGCATAAGGAACTGCGAGGAATTGCATCGTACCCATACTAAGGAACCCTGAACCAAAATCAACCTCCACCTTAATAAAATGCGGTGTGAGGCCCCATTCAATTTCGGAAAAATTTATTTTGCTGCCGGTATAAAATGAACCCTGTCCTATTACCAGATTAAATAATCCGAATCTATCCGTTGTAACAGAAAATATTTCAGAATATTCAATCTGTCCGGAAGGATCTTCAGAAATAATGGAAATCCTGACGCTAATATCCTTGTTCTTTAATTCATTCCCCTGATGATCCCTGGCAACAGCCTGGTAATTTATCCCTCCCGGCACATATTGCCCCGTAAGAATCACTCCTGTAAAAAATAAGGCAAAAAAGCAAATAATAACAAGTTGTATCCTCATCTCACTAATGCTTTATTTTTTCTATCTTAAATGTTTTATTCACCTGTCTGTCAGGTGAAAAAATATTAATCAGGTACAAGCCCTTAAAAAAAGGATTAAAATCAACTGTTTCTTCATGAAATGATACCTCAGTAAACCTTATCTCTTTAATCCATAATTTTCTTCCATCAAGCGAAATTATTTCAATCCGGTAATCCATCACTTCCTTAACCGAAAATAAAATGGTAAGATTATCAGATACCGGGTTAGGGTACACACTTATACTGTCAGAAGTGGGAACAGGCTGTAGAGGGGTAGTAATGTTTAAAAGTGAAGGTTGCTGAAATCCCTGGGTCAGATAATATCCGTCAGCATAAATAGTTTGCGAAACCGTTTCTCCTGACGTCCATGAAAGATAATACCCCTGTGCTTCATTATACTCACCGCTAAAAGAGATCACTTTTCTGGATATATTCTGGGCTCCGGTATAACTATTTCCAAAAGCAATAACCGCCACTAATACTAAAATAAGCTTCTTCATGGCTTTTAAAAACTTCTCAAAAATAATTATTTTATGTTAAAATCGTGATTCTGAGCGACTTTTTTTTGATTTTAACACATTTTAGACTAAAATAAAGTTAGGTATTTTAAAATTATCTGAATAAATTGTTCACTAAACGACAAATCATGTTGCTGAATATCAAATAATTAAATCTCTCCGGTTTTTTATACGGCAATTTCTTCTCCCTTGTGTTTTCTTATGAGATTTATAAAATGATTAAACAGGAAGGCTGTATCAGTTGGACCACCGGATGCTTCCGGGTGAAACTGAGTAGAAAAGAATGGTTTGGTCTTATGGATCATCCCCTCATTAGTGTTGTCATTTAAATTGATAAATAATGGCGACCAATCCTTAACCAGTGTATTATTATTAATGGCATATCCATGGTTCTGTGAGGTTATGAATGCCCTGTCGGTTCCGTATTGTAATACAGGCTGATTGTGGCTTCTGTGCCCGTATTTCAATTTATAGGTATCGGCCCCGGAAGCCAGCGCCATTAACTGATTACCCAGGCAAATACCGAAAACAGGCTTGTCTTCTTTAAAGGCAAGTGCCAGGTTTCTGATTGCAGCAGAGCATTTTTTCGGATCTCCCGGACCATTGGAGATAAACAATCCATCGTAATCCTCATCCTGGAAGTTATAATCCCACGGAACCCGTATAATGGTAGTATCCATCGCAAGCAAACATCTGATGATATTGTACTTCACACCACAATCAAGGAGTAATATTTTGAAACTTCCGGAACCATAGATCTCCTTTTTCTTTATACTTACCATTTCCACAAGATTCACCTCATTAGGATCATAGAATTCAACATCCTTCTCATTGATAATTATTTTACCCAGCATAGTTCCTTTTTCCCTAAGTAACTTTGTCAATTTTCTTGTATCCACATCATATATACCCGGGATTTTATGTTCCTTCAACCAGTCGCCTAAACTTTTTTCGGCATTCCAGTGAGAATATTCCCCGGAATAATCTGAAATAACGAGTCCGCTTATGTGAAGAAGATTTGATTCGAAAAATTTATACAGCTGATTTTCGATTTGTTTGTCCGGCACACCATAATTACCTACGATAGGATAAGTCAGGACCAGGATCTGGCCCTTATAGGATGGATCCGTAAGACTCTCCGGATAACCGGTCATTGCTGTGTTAAATACAACCTCGCCGGCAACAGATCCTTCATAGCCAAATGACTTCCCGTAAGCAAAAGTCCCATCTTCAAAGCTAAGTTTTGCACTTATTTCCGCTTTCATCTTTGTCTCAGATTAGTTTGTTAAATAATAAGTTATCTCCCTTTTTCAATTATTTCTTCAACCTGCTCAGGTCCCACATGTTTAATAATTATCTTCTTGTCTTCATCCAGCATATATAAAATATTTGAAGATTCCACATTATATACTTCCCTGTATGAGGGCTCAATATTATAGGGATTCCATGCATTTATCCAGTCATATAAATGATGCCGGTTTACAAAATCCACCCACATAGACTTTTTTGGGTAGCCAAGAATATTTACAGCTATAACCTGTAATCCGTTCCCTTTATGTTTTTCATAGATTTCATATAACTTAGGGATCACCGTTTTACAGTGTCCGCATTCAGGTTCCCAGAAATACAATACAAGGTATTTTGCGGGTATGGAGTGCAAAGTAAAGAATTCACCTACATAGGGATCATTCTTTATAGCAGTATCTTTTTCCGCAATCCTGAAATGATCGGCATCCACCCTGACAAGTTGGAGATCAGGTGCAACTTTTCCTATTAAAAGAGGACTCTGTTTCCTGATTCTTTCTTCCAGTTCCGTCAAAAACTTCTTATCTGCCCACCATGCTTCAGGAATATAATATCTCTCACCTATATAGAGATAAACGGCATCCATGCCAACATATTTACTCCTTGCATAATGATTAAACAATGTTATAAGCATGTACTTGAACAGAAGTGTGTCCACCCTGGATTGCTCTATTAAGTAATCAACCTCTTTAAAAATGGAATCCGGTACTGGATAAACCCAGTTATCAAGGTAATTCTTTAACTTATCCTCATAAAATGGCGTACGCAACATCCGCACATCAGAAAGGTCAAAATAATCCCAATAATGGTCTTTGATATATTTTACCTGATATAAGGGATCAATATCTGTACTGTCAATGCCGGGCTGCGGGGGAGGTGGAGTAACCTCTTTCATGGCGAGCAGAAATTTTCCTGCAAAAAGGTTTTGATTTTTTTCTACCAGGCTTCCCACATATTTCTGTACTTCCTTATTAATATTTTCTAATTCTCTCCTGCTATTGACAGAGTCCTGTTCACTGACAGAATTTTTAATTTTTTCCTGTAACACCTCCGTTTTTTCGCGTTGTCTGGAAATATATTTCTGATACTCAAAAAAGACCATATTCTCGTCTGATCCTGAAACTTTTGTTCGGGTGATAAAATCAG
>CAYVTV010000103.1:0-13827 GCA_964454295.1 uncultured Bacteroidaceae bacterium | reverse complement strand
AAAAAAACCATTGAAAACGCCCCTGTGGTATAATGAAAATGAGGATCATAGTGATAATATTCCGGACGGACAGGAAGTCCCGGCTCAGCGCTGGGTGGATATAAGCAATGATATTGCAGGGATCGCTTTGTTAAACAGAACTAAGCATGGCCATTCATTTAAAGATGGCGAACTGAGATTAACCTTATTGCGTAGTCCCGGTTTTCCCGATCAATACCCAAATCTGGGAAAATTCCATATTCAGTATGCACTGTATCCTCATTCAGGAGACTGGAGAAATGATGTCTGGCAGGAAGGAGATGTCTACAATATACCTGTATATGCGTCTGAACCACCCTCGTTATCACTGGGACAAGATAAGGCTTTCAGGGCCGAAGAAGACAGCTTTATATCTTTGAAAGGCCGGGGGGTCTTTTTATCTGGTATAAAAAAAGCTGAGAAAACAGATGAGCTGATTATAAGACTGGTCGAAACCTTTGGAGATAAAACAACGGCTATATTAACCCTGCCTGCCAACGTTGTTAAGGTACGAAAACTGGATCTGATCGAAAAACCTGTTGAAGAAGAAAGACAACCTGAATATGAAAATAATACGATTCATGTGACTGTTAAACCGCATGAAATAGTAACTCTTGGGATAACATTAAACAGAGACAATAAATAATCTGATATTATGATAAATATTCATAGAAGGAATTTTCTGAAATTAACTGGTTCCGCAATGTTTGCAGGTTTAATCCCTTCTTCGGCCTGTTCGGGAGAAGCTGGTCAGGATAAGGCTTCAGGAAGAAAAATCTCTCCTGTAATTCATGCGTCGGACCTTTATCATGTACATTGTGATCCTGACGATCATTGGGACCTGGCCTGCATTTATGCACTTGCCTATTCAGACCTTATTGATTTACAGGGAATACTGATCGATTATCCCATACGTGAAAACCTGGGTGACCCTGATGTTTTAGGAGTAGCACAGATGAATTATTATACCGGTAAAGTTGTCCCTGCTGTGGTGGGGTCACCCTTTTTAATGAAGGTCAGGAATGATATACAAACCTATGCAGGTAAAAGAGATCACCATGGAATTATGTGGTTGCTGGAAACTCTGAGAAAAACAAAAGAACCGGTAATTATTAATGTGGTGGGAACAGCTACTAATATAGCCCTTGCTTCGAAAAAGGAACCAAAACTGTTTAAAGAAAAATGTAAATGTATTTATTTAAATGCAGGTTCAGGTTATCCGGGGAAAGATAATCAGCAGGAGTATAATGTAACATTGGATCCCTCAGCGTATGCAGCTATCTTTGATGTGGAATGCCCCGTTTACTGGATGCCTTGTGTAGAGGTGGCAGGCATCGGGGAGACAAATCAATTCGGAACCTATTACCGCTTCAGGCAGGGAGATATTTTACCATATCTCCCGGATAAATTAAAAAACTTTTTCCTTTTTATGCTCGACAGGAAAAAGAGTCATCAATGGTTAACCTATCTGAACAGCAAGCCGGAAGATGAATTATTGTTAAAATATGGAAAAAATAACAGGGCAATGTGGTGTACCGCAGGTTTCCTGCATTCAGCCGGAAAAAAAGTAACATCAGACGGTAAAATTATAAATGCAGATTCCCCTGAAAAAGGAGTATACAATTTTCTTCCGGTAGAGGTGAGTTGTGATGATAAAGGATTCACTACCTGGAAACTGGAAAAACAATCGAAAAACCGCTTCATCTTTCAGGTTGCTGATCTTCAAAATTACCAGAATGCCATGACATTGGCAATGAAAGAGCTTTTATTGAAACTTCCTGTATAACCTTAAAGTTTAATACTATGTTTATCACTGAGAATTACACTATTGCAGTAATAATGTGTTTTATTACTATGATATGCTGGGGTTCATGGGCCAATACCCAGAAAATGACCGCCAGAACCTGGCCTTTTCAATTGTATTACTGGGATTATGGTTTAGGGGTATTACTGATCTCGTTAATTGCAGCTTTTACTTTCGGTAGTTTTGGTCCCGATGGAAGAAGTTTTCTGACAGATGTTTCACAGGCCTATGGGCAGGCAATCTTCTGGGCAATCCTGGGAGGTATTATCTTTAATCTTTCCAATATCCTGCTTGTTGGTGCTGTTGATATAGCAGGGTTGGCAGTTGCCTTTCCCCTTGCTATAGGATTGGCATTGATAATTGCTACCATTACGAATTACATTGCAACTCCTGTCGGGAATCCTTATCTTCTGTTTATGGGTATTGCTTGTGTTATTCTGGCACTGGTCGCCGATGCTTTGGCATACAAACGTTTACCTGCCAGAGGACAGAAAACCCCGACAAAAGGATTTATTCTCTCTGTACTGGCAGGGATCACTATGGGATTTTTTTACCGTTTTGTGGCTGCTTCCATGTCGACCGACTTCACAAATCCCGAAGTTGGAAAACTGAGTCCATATACCGCCATCGTCTTTTTCTCAACAGGTCTGGTACTGTCTAATTTTATATTTAACAGTATCTTAATGGCAAAACCATTTACCGGGAATCCCATACCCGCAGTGGATTATTTTCGTAAAGGCACTCCCGGACTACATATGATTGGTATGTTGGGAGGTATTATATGGGGAGTGGGAATGATCCTGAGTATCCTGTCGGCGGGGCCCGCAGGTTATGCAATATCGTATGGTCTCGGGGCACAGGGAGGGACAATGGTAGCTGCTTTATGGGGTATCTTTATCTGGAAGGAATTCAGAGAAGCACCAAAAGGCACAGGAATACTACTTAGTATTATGTTTATATTCTATATATTGGGACTTATTCTGGTAATTGCATCAAGATAAGGAATTAAACAAAAACGGATTATAGGGTGAATCTGTTAAAAAGTGTAAATCGTTTTGAAGTTTTAAGAAAACAAAAATAAACTAAATAAATTTCAAGTAATGAAAGGTAAAACAATTACTATTATTGGAAGTTACAACGTGGGATTATTTCTGAAAGCGGAAGGATTTCCGAAAGTTGGAGAGACAATTATTGCCGACCAGTTTGCTGAAGGAGGCGGGGGTAAAGGTTCAAATCAGGCTGTTGCAGCTGCGAAACTGGGTGCCGATACCCGGTTTATTGGAAGGTTAGGTGCTGATAAATACGGACTTGATGCCTTAAGAATGTACAACAATTACAATATCTCCACGGAAATGATAAGGATGGATGTAACTACCCATTCAGGCATAAGTATTATCCTTATCGATAATAAAGGAAATAACCTGATATCAGTAGCTCCCGGTGCTAACTTTAAATTATCGGAAGAAGATATTGATCTCGCTGAAGAAGTACTGAAAGAATCCATGATAGTCGGATTTCAGTTAGAAAACGACTACAGGGTGGTGAGTTATGGAATTCGAAAAGTAAACCGTTTACATATTACCACATTCTTAGACCCGGCACCTGCAATGAAATTACCGGACGATATTTTCCCCTGTATAGATATAATTAAACCTAATGAAACAGAAGCATTTACTCTTTCAGGTATAAAGGTTGACAATGTGGAAAGTGCTGTGAAAGCAGGGAAGTGGTTTATTGAAAGAGGAGTGAAAAATGTTATCGTTACTCTTGGCAGGCTGGGCGCTGTATGGGTCACACCGGATTCCCATAATTATTTTCCTGCCCCTGCTGTTGAAGCTATTGATACCACCGGAGCAGGAGATATTTTTAGCGGGGCATTTTTTTATTCTCTTCAAAATGGCCAATCTATGAACGATGCTATATCATATGCCGTTGTAGCTGCATCCCTCTCCACTACAAGGCTGGGTGTAATTGAATCAATACCTGGTCTGGATGAGATAAACCGGTTTATTGCCAATAATAAGATACTTTAGAAATGACTGCAAAGGAAAGGATCATGGCGGTTTACCGTAACCGGCTGCCCGACAGGGTTCCGTTGGGAATTTATAACAGATACCACCGGACGGGAGCCAGTGAACGTATAGCAAGAGAAGCAGGTATGGGAATTCTCGATTTCTTTCCGCCTGTGTCTCTACTTGCCCCTCCTTGGCATGTCCAACCCGGATATTTGTCTGAAATAAAGAACTGTACATTTGATATTACATATTCATGGACAGATCATAAAAAATTCGAGGAAAGATCCATCGTAACTCCTGTAGGAAAAATTTCACAGCAGATTGTCAAAGATCCTTCTTTTGGCAGCGATTGGGTTGTAAAACCATATATACGTTCCAGGGAAGATTATAAAATCATGCAATATGTAATTGAAAACACTGTCTTTTCCAATCATGAAAAGGAAATTTATCAAAGGATCAGTGACCTGGGAGAAGATGGTGTAGTACTGGGAAGAGTGGACAGATCCCCTTATCAGAAAATATTGATTGAGCTGGCTGATCCTGAACAATTTCTGGTGGATTTATATACAGATCCGGGACCACCGGTTGAACTAATGGAAGTAATTGATTATCGTATGGATGAACAATTTGAGGCGGTGTTACATTCAGGCGTGGATGTGATCTGGCAACCTGATAATATTACATCGGACATGACTCCTCCTGAAAATTTTTTAAAATATTGCCTTCCGTTTTACATGAAAAATGGAGAGAGATGCAGACAAGCCGGTAAAATATATGCAGTGCACATTGATGGTAAAGCAAAGCTTCTCAGGGAGTGGATACAAAACGCCCCGATCGACGTTATCGAGTCTTTTTCACTTAAAATCATGGGGGGTGATGTAGATATAAAAGAAGCACTTGAATTCTGGCCGGGTAAGGTTATCTGCCCTAATTTTCCTGCCTCTCTGTGTACAGCAGACGAGAATAAAGTCGCTGACTTTCTCAGGGAGACACATGTTGCTTTCAGTAATAAACCATACATGCTCCAGCTTAGCGAGGATTTCAACCTTGATAGCTATAACAAAATACTGCAAATATTATCCGGTACTATTAATAACAATTTTTTTGCATATGATAAAAGGTAAGTTTTATCTTTCATAACAAGCTTGTTTTTATTCTGTACTAAGAATCTTATAATTAAATTATACCCTTTATGATAAACAAAAAAGAAAATATGTTTGCCATATTGGCTTTGGCCCTGGTTGCAGGGTGTAAGCCCGATAAAGAGCTTCCCAACATCCTGTTTATTTTTAGTGATGACCATGCCCCGTCTAATATTAGTGCCTACAGGCCGGGTTTAACTGAAACTCCTAATATCGACCGGATTGCAGAAAAAGGTGTTCTCTTCAGGAATTGTTTTGTTACAAACTCCGTGTCAACTCCCAGCAGGGCGTCCTTGCTTACCGGCACATATAATGCAATAAACGGGGTAAAAGTTTTCGGTGATTATTTTGACGGAAGTCAGGTAAACTTCCAAACGATACTTCAACAAGCCGGATATGAAACAGCCGTAATGGGGAAATGGCACCTGGGATCCGAACCAACTGGTTTTGATTATTATAATATTTCCGAATACGGGACCTATTATAATCCCCGCTTAAAGAGCAGTGAAAACGAGTGGGTTGAAGGCAGGGGAGGTAAAGCTACTGAAGGTTATTTTACAGATATTCTAACCGGTATGGCTATTAACTGGCTGGAAAACAGAAAACAGGATAAACCATTTTGTTTATTGGTACATCATAAAGCACCACACGGGCCGTACAGACATCCTGAAAAATATAATTCTATTTTAGCAGAAGATATAATCCCGGTGCCGGAAACTTTTCATGACGATTTCACCGGAAAAAATCCCTGGCTTGCCAATAACCCTTGCGGTTGGTCAAAATTGCAATATATAAAACCTGCACATTTTGCCGAACCTGTACCGGAGGAAATTGAACCCGGTACGCTGGCTTATAAGGAATACGCATATCAGCATATTATTAAGGGATACAACCGTCTGGTTGCAAGCCTTGATGAAAATATAGGCCTTTTACTGGATTATCTGGAAACATCAGGGCTGGCTAAAAATACCATCGTGATCTACTCCTCTGATAATGGCTATTTTCTTGGAGAGCATGGTCTGTTTAATAAACAATGGATGTATGAGGAATCTATCCGGATTCCGCTAATTATGAGTTTCCCTGATAAAAACTATCGGGGGAAAGAAATTGATGAAATGGTATCAATACTGGATTTTGCCCCTACCTTTCTTGATTATGCTCACGCTGAAATTCCTCCGGAATTCCAGGGAATGTCATTGAAACCTTTAATTGAAAACAGGAAAAAGAGAAATTGGAGGGAATCATTTTTTTATCACTACTATAAAATGTTTGATGTACCGGAACATTGGGGTATCCGTACTGAGAAATATAAATTGATCTGTTTCCAGGAGGAAGAAGATCAGTTTTGGGAGTTATATGATCTTGAAATTGACCCGGGTGAAATGGTAAATCAGATAGAGAATCCAGATTACCGGCATATTGCGGATAGTCTGAAACAGGTTCTGGAAGATGAAAAAAATCATTTCGAAACTATCCAGATATCAGAATAATACTTTTATGCACTCTGTTTTTAGAGAGGCTGGTATATCCATTTTTTGAAAGAATCATAAAAACCAAATGAGGTTTCCTTTGTAATATCATTTATTTGATTTCTAAATAGTGTCTAAAAGTGAGAGAATGAATCCATTAAAAATTTCATTTAAGAGATTATATATTATTTTATTATCATTATTACTGCCTATATATTCCCTGTCCATGGAGGTTGAGTTATTTTCCCCGGATAAAAAAATAAAAGTAACAGTGCACGATTCGGCGGGTATTAATTTTACGGTATATCATAATTCCCGGGAGACATTTATGGTTAACGGGATATCTCTTATTTGTTCCGGTAATATACAAGTGGGATGGAAGCCTGAGATAGTAAAATATAGCAGGCGTTCAGTTTCTGATGAAATTATACCGGTGATAAAGGAAAAATTTAATGTAATCCCTGATTGTTATAATGAACTCGAAATGGATCTCGGCAGAGGTTTTGAGATGATCATAAGGGCGTATGATAACGGAGTGGCTTATCGGTTAAGAACCCGATTTAACGGGCAGGTAAAAGTAAAGAAGGAGACCATGAAGCTGCATTTCGCAGATGAAGATTCAGCATGGTATCAACAATCGGCAGCTTTTCGTTCGCCGTATGAAGGGCCATATCATCATAAAGCTGTATGTGATATGCCAAAGGATAAAAAGTTTTCTCTTCCTTTATATGTTCATAAAAATGATGGTATAAAGATCGTTCTTCTGGAATCGGATATTACAGATTATCCCGGCTGGTGGCTGAAAAAAGACGAAGGTTCTACACTTTCTTCTGATTTTGCCCCACATCCTTCTTCCCCCGGTTTTCTACCAGGGAAGAGTGAAAATTGCGACGATGATAATAAATTTATTGCCATTACAAACGGGAATAGAAGTTTTCCCTGGAGGATCTTCGCTATTGCAGAGAATGACGCACAATTGCTAGTGAACCAGCTTGTTTATATTCTTGCTGGAAATTGCAGGCTCACAGATACAGATTGGATTAAACCGGGAAAGGCAATATTAGACTGGTGGGCGAGGAGGAATATTTTCGGTGTGGAATTTCATCCTGGTATTAATACTGAAACAGCAAAATATTTTATTGACTTTGCATCAGAATCCGGGATTGAATATTTTCTTTTTGATTATGGCTGGACTAATAATGATAATATTCCGGATATTAACCGGGAGCTTGACATGGAAGCTATTGTCAGGTATGCCGGTCAAAAAAATGTAATGCTTTTAGTATGGCTTTACTGGGACACTTTCAATAAGCAAATGATGGAAGTATTTGATATGCTGGAGAAATGGAATATAAAAGGAATCAAAGTAGATTTTATGAACAGGGATGATCAGGAAATGGTTAATTTTTATCATAAAGCTTCTGAAGAGTCTGCCCGAAGAAAAATGATAATAGACTTTCATGGGGCATATAAGCCTGCGGGTCTTCGCCGGATGTACCCCAATGTACTTACCAGGGAGGGATTACTGGCATACGAATATAACGGATGGTCTGAATTCGATTCCCCCGTTCATCACAATATTCTTCCCTACATCCGTATGGTTGCCGGCCCAATGGATTACATACCCGGGACATTTAATAACGCATCAAAAAAATACTTCTGCCCGGTGGATGATTTTCCTATGGGTCAGGGAACCCGTGCACACTCTATTGCCTTAATGGTCATCTTTGAAAGCCCTTTGCAAATGATCCCTGATGCACCTGCCGATTATTACAGGGAAAAAGAATGTTTTGAATTTCTTGCCGGAATACCGGTACAATGGGATTCGACCGTCATATTGAACGCAAAGTTGGGTGAATACACCATCATGGCAAGGAGATATAATGAGGTATGGTATGTCGGGGCCATAACAAACTGGGAAGCCGCAAATTTTAAGATACTTCTGGATTTTCTTGATGAGGGGGATTATTATATGGAATATCTGGAAGATGGAAAAAATGCACATAACCGTGCTATTGATTATCAAAGAAAAATGAAGAAAGTAAACCGTAACAGCTCTGTGGATATCCATATGGTTTCTGGTGGAGGATGGGTATCACGTATTGTTAAGTGTGAAAAAGAGTGATTGAGTGATCAGGTGGTTGTGTAGAGACGCACAACTTCGCGTCTATGCTTAATGTGACAATAATATGTAAGGGGTAAGACTGTTCAAAAAGGGGTGTCATGAAGAGAAGAAATTTTATTAGAAACGTTTCTGGAATCATACCGGGTACGGTAATTTGCGGGAGTATGTTGCAATGTATGAATTTACCGGAAAACGATAAGAAGGTAAATTCAACTGCATTAAAAGGGTTTATCGTGTCTGATGCACATTTTGGATGGGTTCACCACGAACAGCCTGCTCCTGAAGTCCAGTCTCTGATGATGGAAAGAATAATTTCCCGCTTCCCTGACCTGGATGTTTTTATTGACACAGGAGATGCCCATCATGGTGCGCTTAAGGGGGAGAACGGGGATAAAGCAAGAGGACAATGGACTGACATTATTCCCGGTGGATCTGGGACGGTTCCATTTTATTATGTTGCAGGAAATCATGAAATCATAGGAACACTGGAACAATATGACCAGGAATGGTTGTGTAATGAGATGGGAAGTGTTACCTGCAGACCTTATTATAGTTTCGATCTGAAAGGTATTCATTTTATCTCCCTTCCCGAGCTTATACAACCAACCTATATCAGTAATGAAACAATAGAATGGCTGAAACTTGACCTGGAAGTGAATAAAAACCAGACGGTGATAATTCTTTCACATAATAACATTAAAGAAACCACAACACCCATGGGAGAACCCGGATACAGAGGTGTCGTGAACAGCGGGGAAATGCAGCATTTATTCAGGAAATATCCGGGCATAATAGCATGGATGCATGGGCATAATCATACTTATGAAATAGTGCGGAGTAATGAAATGATCTATGTTTCCAACGGGAGAATAGGAGGATTTGTACCCTCTTTAACCTGGGGAGAAGCAGGTCAGGGGCATCTCGGTGGAATATACTTCGAGGTACGTAAGGATAAATTTATCGTAAAGGCGTATAGTGCAACTAAAGAAAAATTTCTGGATGAGCTGGGTTATCCTCATCTTTCTTCGGAAATACAGATAGCTACATCTTTTAATTCCCAGACCAGGCCGGCGTATAGTTTTGGTTACGGAGGAATGATCCATGGCCAGAGAATACCAGCCTTCCTGCATCATGCCTCTTTAGAAAAAAATAACGAAATAGTTGTAAAAAACCTAAATGAAACTGCATTTAATGAAGATCCCACGTTTTCTCTGTTTGAATTCAGGGACGCCGGAAAATCCCGATATCAATGGTTGCTGATGGGTACTTCAATAGGTACCCCCAATTATTTTGAGAAGGAAAACAAATTATGGCGATGGGAAAATCCGGGTATAAGATTGTTGGCACAGGAGAACGATAATTATCCTGTTATAGTAAGCATCCCCGACCGGAGGTTTGAAAGATTTTGCTATTACCGTTGTGTGCCGGGATTTACATACAAGGCAGTATTAAACCTGGAGGCTAAAGGGGGAGGACAACAATTGGGTATTGAATATACCTGTCATGACAGGGAGGGGAATAAACTGGCAACATTGAACGGTCCTGTATGGATACTCGAACAGGGTGAAAAAACGTATAACTGCAGCCTTACTATACCCCAATTCTCCGAACACAGGAATATATATAATGACCCGGAAAGTGACAATTTAATACAGATCACTGTTAAGGCCATATTTAAGAGGATGCACAATGATGTGATCATACGGAAGTTTGATATTATGCTTCATCCGGGTGATAAAAATCTTGCACATCAGGATAACAAACCTTCATCCGTCGGGTCAATTCACGGTAATCTTCCTGCAGATTTAAACGACACGGATATTAATGTTATTCATGAAGCTGACGGACGAATGGTCATTCAATCTGACACATCCTGTCATCAAAGAACAGTATGGTTACTACGCCAAAATAATATTGACTGGCAGGTCAGGAATGCTACGGTTTCTGACCTGGGAAATTATCTTGAGATCAACGGATTGAGAAATACCTGGACATTCCGGAAAGAAATTATTATTGTTCCGGTACAACGGGAAGAAAAAATGTTTGTTCATCGTCTCAGTAACATTGAGAAGTCCAGAATATACCCTTTGAACAGGAATAATCGATATCTTCGTATTGAAGTATTAAAATGTGCCGGACAAGGGGAGGTAATTATATATTCCACCAGGAGGCCGAAAAAGATCACAGGAGTAACGGGATGGTCGTATGAGAAAAACAGGGTTGTTATTCCGGTCACACAGGAAACTGAAATTATTCTGTATACCTAATACTAATACAGTCAGAGTAAGTTATAAGTATTGTAGAAGGATTACAACAAAGATAATCATGAAAAGAAGAAAATTTATTAAAGATGTTTCCACAACTGCGGTTGCAACGGCATTTATTCCTGAAATAATACATTCTTCAGATTCATCAAATCTGTTCAGTAAGACAAATAACAGGGAACATCTCAAAGGTTTTATCGTATCTGACGCACATTTTGGATGGATGCATCAAATACAACCTGAACCTTCTTATCAGCAGGAAATGATGAAAAGAATCATGTCCAGATTCCCGGATTTAAATGTATTCTTTGACACAGGGGATGCTCATCATAATGATCATCACGATAATGAAAATCCTTATCTGGCGAGGGAAAACTGGTGTGATATTATTCAGGGCGGATGCGGGCAGGTTCCTTTTTATTATGTGATCGGAAACCATGAAATCCGGTCAAATGAAGACTATGATCCTGAAATCAGGGGGGCTGTTATGGGTAGTGCCTCATTCAGACCTTATTACAGTTTTGATCTGATGGGAATACACTTTATCTCCTTTCCTGAATTAATTCGTGCCACATATATCACCGAAGAAGAATTTGAATGGCTTTCTCTTGACCTGGAAATAAATAAGGATAAAACTGTAATCTTATTGTCACATAACAATATTATCGGAACTACTTCAGGAAACGAAGCCGGATACAGAGGGCTTGTTGATAGTGAAAAAATGCTGGAAATTTTCAGGCGAAATCCGAACGTGATCGCATGGATGCATGGACATAATCATAATTATGAAATTGCTTTGAAACAGAACATGCTTTTCGTATCTAACGGAAGAATAGGAGGATTTGATCCGAGCAGGGGTGAACATGGACTCGGAGGTATATATTTTGAAATCGGGAGAGAGGGATTGAAGGTTTGGTGCTATTCTGCTGAAAAAAAAATATTTCTGGACCGGCTCTCAGATGACCTGTATGGAGAACTATTGATCCCTACTTCATTCGATCCCAATACCCCATGTTCGTACAGTTTTGGTTCAGGCAACGCTGTAAACGGACAGGTTATACCGGTTTATAATCACCATTGCGGAAGAGAACAAAAAAGGGAAATATTTATAAAAGGTACTGAAAATAATATTATCAATGATGATCCTTTCTTTACAAAGTATGCTGAAAGACACGCATGGCACGGGCTGGATAAAATCCTGATTGCCGGCAAGGTTAATCATGGAAATTCAGTATTTGAATATGCTGACCCGGGAGTGAGGTTAAAAGCCAATACAGACTGGTGGACAACTCTTACATTACCTGGTGATAATTACGACAGATATACCTATTACCGTTGTCCTCCGGACACTGAATATAGCCTGAAAATTGTATTGTCATCATTTCCGCAAAAAGCAGAGGGAAAACAGGCAATGTGGCTGAGATTGTTAATTTATAATTCTGAAGGAAGACTTCTTCACATCGTTCAAACAAGAGATATAGACCTTATTGCCGGCAGGCAGATACATGAAGCTGTTCTTAAAGTGCCTTCCCTTGAAAATTTTGATACTGTTTATTCAGATAATGATAGTGATAAACTGGTTAATATTGCTATTGAAGCCTGCTTTTCGGGTATGGAAAAGGGTGATGTGGAAATTTCTTCCATTGAATTTGCGCTGGCAGATACTGCTGATAAAACACAAGCTCCCGGACTGGTTATAAATGGAAAAGAATATATACGTAATGTTACTTTATCCGGAGATGAAATTTTAAAGATTCCTGTTTCCGATAAAGTAAAAAATCGTGATATTTTCAAAATACTTGCAGGTGGAAGCAAAAAACTTGGTTTTTTAGTAAGACATTCAAACCTTGAATGGCAGGTGAGGAATGCTACGGTTGCTGATCATGGCAGTTATCTGGAGATAGGGACAATAAGGAACAGGCTTTCCGGTAAAATGGAGATAATTATTGTTCCCCTGGTGAGCATAAATGAACCATATGTACATCGTATCAGAAAAGCAGAAGAGATAAAGGTTTTTCCCCTCTCCCGTAGCAATAAAACACTTGCGGTTGAAATTAAAAAACTATACGGTGAAGCACAGGTAGAGGTTTATAGCACCAAAAAACCAAAAAAAATTACCGGCGCAGCAGGTTGGAAATACGAAAAGAACACGATTCTGTCAACGGTCAATACAGTGGGGAAAATTAAATTTTACTTCTGATTTGTTTACGCTATTATTGTAATTAATAAATAAATAACATATGAACCTGAAATCTTTAATATTCTTCTTCTTTACTCTTTTTCTTATCTCGTGTAATCAAAAAGAAAAAGATGAGGTATATATTTTCTCTTATTTTACAGATAATGGTCAGCACGGTTTGCATTTTGCATACAGTTCTGACGGAATGATCTGGGAATCTGTCGGCAATCATAAATCCTTTCTTTCACCGGAACTCGGACCATCCAAACTAGTGAGGGATCCCTGCATAATAAAAGGCCCTGATGGTCTTTTTCATTTGGTTTGGACTACGGGAACGTGGGACCGGATAATTGGATATGCTTCCTCACCAGACCTTATCAACTGGTCGGAGCAGAAAGCTATCCCTGTTATGATGCATGAGCCCGAGGCAAGGAATAGCTGGGCACCGGAGATTTTCTACGATGAAGCAAACTCGGAATATCTGATATTCTGTGCTACCACTATTCCCGGGAGGCATTCATATGTTGAGACCAATGGGAGGAGACTTAATCACAGAATGTATTATTGCACAACAAAAGATTTTGAGACATTCAGCGAAACAAAGTTTTTCTTCAATCCCGATTTCAGTGTAATTGATGCAACCATCCTTAAATGGCAGGAAAAATATTATATGTTCCTGAAAAATGAAAATCCAATTCCACCTGAGAAAAACATCCGCGTTACTTCGTCTGCAACTGTTGCCGGACCTTATCCTCTGAAAGTCTCAGGGCCCATTACCGGAGATTACTGGGCTGAAGGCCCAACTGCCATA
>CAYVTV010000102.1:0-13835 GCA_964454295.1 uncultured Bacteroidaceae bacterium | reverse complement strand
AGGACATGAACCGAGTTTACGAGCTCGCGACCAAAGGGAGCAATATAAATGGGGGGTTTGACTTCGTCGAGCCCTGCGGGATTCACGGCAAATGAAACGGAAAACTTAAGTTATCAAATTATAACAAATTAATATTCAAACTTTTAAATAAATTATATACAAGTGAAATCAAAAAAGCTGCTTAAATATTTATTAATACTTGCTGCTCTTGCGGTAATTGTCCTTGTGGCAGGCAAAAAGAAAGGCTGGTTTGGAGACGATTTTAAAATAAAGGTAGTTGTTGAAAGGGCTCAGGCCCGGGATATTATTGAAATCATCACGGCTAACGGCAGAGTTCAGCCACAGACAGAAGTAAAGCTCACGCCCGATGTTTCCGGAGAGATTGTTGAGCTATATATCAGGGAAGGTGACCAGGTAAAAAAAGGAGATCTTTTGTTAAAGATAAAGCAGGATAATTACCTGTCAATTAAAAACCGGGTAGAAGCCACATTAAACAATACCCGTGCGAGACTTAAACAAGCCGAGGCTCAGCTTGCGCAGGCAACGCTGGAATTTAACCGGAAATCAAAACTCTGGGAACAGAAGGCCATCTCTGAAGCCGAATATGAGCAGGCAAAAACGGCATATATTTCAGCAAAAGCTGAAAAAGAAGCAGCTGATTATTCCGTTCAGAGTGCTGAAGCCTCCCTGCGTGAGGCAGAAGAAAATCTTCGTAAAACCACCATTTATGCGCCAATTTCAGGTACTGTCTCCAAGCTTGAAGTTGAACCCGGTGAGAGGGTTGCAGGAACCGAACTAATGAGCGGAACACCTCTCCTGAGGATTGCCGATATGGATAAAATGGAAATCGAGGTAGAAGTAAATGAGAATGATATTGTAAGAGTTCACCGGAATGACACAGCTCTTATTGAGGTAGATGCTTATCTTGCCAGGAAATTCAGGGGTGTTGTTACTGAAATACCTGTGTCTGCCAATATTACCGGAATCACCACTGATCAGGTTACCAATTTTAATGTAAAAATTCAAGTGTTGAAAGAATCATATGAGGATATTATTACCGAACAGAATCCTTACCCCTTCAGACCAGGGATGTCAGCAACCGCCAATATTCAGACTTCAAGAAAATATAATGTGCTTTCTGTCCCGATACAAGCGGTTACTACCCGCGCTGATACCTCTGCCAGGGCAGAAGACATCTCATTTACTTCAGAAAATCAACCCCTGCAAACAAGTGACACCAAAAAGGAAGAA
Source organism: uncultured Bacteroidaceae bacterium (assembly GCA_964454295.1). GTDB lineage: Bacteria > Bacteroidota > Bacteroidia > Bacteroidales > CAYVTV01. The sequence continues at coordinate 12,584 of CAYVTV010000102.1, read as the reverse complement.
CTGATAGTGGTTTTCATTGCCAGCGAGGGAAAAGCAAAGCTGAGGGAAGTAAAACCAGGTATCCAGGATGATAATTATATTGAAATAGTATCCGGAGTTGAAATGGATGAAGATGTTATTTCTGCTCCATATTCGGCTATCTCCAAGAATCTTGAAAATGATACAAATATTGAAATTGTGGAAATGAAAGATTTATTCACCGGGAAAAAAGGCAGGAGTAAAGCTACATCTTCGCCCTGACGAAGTGACAGGTTACGTCCTCCTTCACTCCGTTTCGGAGGATGAAAGGTGACAGGTGGGAGTGTATGATTATATGGTTACGTGCGGGTAAAGCTTTGTCTTTGCCCTGAAAAGGTGACAGGGATTTTACTGACGAAAACCTGCATCTGCATCTTTGCCCAAACAAATATAACAATGTATTACATTTTAAACATAGAAACCTCAGGTAATGCCTGCTCAGTTGCATTATCCGGCAATAATGAACTGATTTCCTTTAAAGAAAACCAGACCGGTAAAACACATGCAAGCCTCTTATCTCCTTTCATTGATGATGTGCTCCGGGAAGGAGGCATCACACCGCAGGCACTGAGTGCCATTGCAGTCAGCAAAGGTCCGGGATCATATACTGGCCTGAGAATAGGAGTCTCCACTGCCAAAGGTCTTGCCTATGCCTTAAACATTCCTGTTATAGGAATAAATACACTGGAAAGCCTTGCTTACGGTTTTCTTAAAAGTTACCCGGAATATGCGGAAAAAAAGGATACCTTGCTCTGCCCCATGATTGACGCAAGAAGAATGGAAGTTTATACCTCTTTATTCTCTTCTGATATGGCAATATATAAGACCATCACGGCTGAAATTATCAGGGAAGACACCTATGATACCATCATGGCCGAAAAAAAGATTGTGTTTTTTGGTGGAGGAGCCTTAAAATGTAAATCACTTATCAGGCATAAAAATGCTCTTTTTGTTGATTTTACAAAGATATCGGCAAGGTTTATGACTGCGCTTTCAATAAACGCTTTTAACCAGAGGCATTTTGAAAATACAGCTTATTTTGAACCATTTTATCTTAAAGACTTTGTTGCAGGAATACCTAAAAAGAACATCCTGCAGAACAAATAACTCTATGATAGGAGCATTACTCATATCAATTATTGTCACTTTCTGCGGAGATACATTTTCTCAGCCCTGCCGGAATAGTTTTATTCCCGGTGAGAAATTAAAGTTTATCATATATTATGGGATAATTGATGCCGGAATTGTTGAGGCTGAATTAAATTTTACTGAATATGCCAATTTCAATGCTTATCACGGGAAAATGCTTGCCAGGACTGTAGGACTTGCAGATAAATTATACAAGGTCAGGGATGAGTACCAGAGTTATTTCAATCCTCAAACACTTCTGCCCTATAAGTCAGTCAGGGATATCAGTGAAGGCAGATACAAGAAATATCATGTTGATACTTTTGATCACGGTAACGGGAAAGTTACCACCCTGAAAGGAGAAGAGTTTCCTATACCTCCTGAAGCCAGGGATATGGTATCCGTATTCTTTTATATTCGCAATATTGATTTCCGTGATCTGAACGAAGGGGATATAATAAAGATCGTAACATTCTTTGATGACGAAATATTCCCGTTCGACATGCGATACAGGGGAATTGAAGATATAAAAACAAGGATGGGGACTTTTAATTGCATTAAACTTGTTCCTTTTGTTGAGCCTGGAAGGATATTCAACAATGAGGATGATATGACCATATGGTTATCCAATGACCCCAACAGAGTTCCCGTAAGGGTAAGATTTGATCTCAAAGTCGGGTCAATGAAGTGTGATCTTATTGAATATTCAGGTCTTAAATATTAATTTGCATTGCATAGTATGTATATATTTATTTATTTTGCGATTTATTTTTTACAACAGTTCGTTAAATTAAAAAAAAACGCAAAGGCGCAAAGGCGCAAAGTGTTGATTATCAATAGAAAGCACAATGTTGTAATGAATTAACAAAACTCTCATTATCAACATGTTATAAAAACATAACGAACTATTATTTTTACACAAACGAAAAATTTTATGGCAACTACGGCAGATTTCAGAAACGGCTTATGTATGGAATATAACGGAGATCTTTTCACCATTGTACAATTTCAGCATGTAAAACCCGGAAAGGGAGGAGCATTTGTCAGAACCAAAATGAAAAGTCTCACTACAGGCAAGGTCATTGAAAACACATTTAACGCAGGGGTGAAGATCAATACGGTACGTATTGAAAGAAGGCCCTATCAGTTTTTATATGCTGATGATATGGGATATCATTTCATGCATCTTGAAAATTATGAGCAAGTAACATTGGGTGAACATCTGCTGGAAAATACCGATCTTTTAAAAGAGGGACAGAATGTTGAAATAGTATTTCATGCTGACACAGAAACTGCGCTTACCTGTGATCTTCCCCCATTTGTGGTTCTGGAAGTAACCTATTCTGAACCGGGAGTCAGAGGAGATACCTCTTCATCCACAGCTTTAAAGCCTGCTCAACTTGAAACCGGTGCTAATATCATGGTTCCCATTTTTGTAAATCAGGGTGACAGGATAAAAGTAGATACCCGCGACCGTTCATATGCTGAACGCGTTAAAGAATAATTTTTTACTCAGACTGATTTTTATATCTTTATAGATCTTTATTTAACCAAATCAGCTATGGGTGATAAAAAGAACTCATCCAAACGGAAAGAAATATCCAATTTTAAACTTAATTCATTACTTGATGTAACGCTGGCAATCAATGAGAATCTGCCTACATCTGAGTTACTCAGTAAATATGAAAAACTGCTGAAAGATGATCTTGAAATTGGCAAGGTGTTAATCTACAAATTAGGTGAAAAATGGGAATGCCTTCTGAATTCAGGTTTTCAAAAAAGGTTAAGTGATCTTGATCCGGAAAAGCATTTTGTAACCATACGCGAGATCTCTTTTATCAGTGCTGTCCCCGATAGAATTTCCGATGAAGTAGATATCATCATACCTGTTTTTCATAAAGACCTCCCGATAGCTTACGTACTTATTGGCGATATAGACGAAGAAAGTGAAGGTGTTAGTCCGGTTATCAAGCACCTGAAATTTATTCAGACATTGTCAAACATCATAATGGTAGCGATTGAAAACCAGAGACTTCATATTGAAAACCTGAAACAGGTAGCCATGAAAAGAGAACTTGAACTGGCTTCCCGGATGCAGACGATGCTGATCCCCAATAATAACAAACTTCCATCTAACGAGTATATATCCTTCAAATCATTTTATCATCCTCATTTTGAAGTAGGAGGAGATTATTACGATGTCATCCGGCTTTCACACGAAGAAGTCGGTTTTTGTATCGCTGATGTATCGGGAAAGGGAATATCTGCAGCTATATTGATGTCAAATTTTCAGGCAAACCTGCGTGCGTTGTTTACGAAAGATATTCCGCTTGATCTGCTTATGCAAAAATTAAATGAAAGAGTATTGGAAAGCGCTAATGGTGAAAAATTCATAACCATATTTATTGCCAAATATAATTATAACCAAAAGAAACTGGAATATATCAATGCCGGTCATAATCCTCCCCTTTTCTTCCAGATAAACGAGAATAAACTATCTCTACTGAGCAGTGGTTGTGTTGGCATCGGAATGCTTGATGATCTGCCTTTTATAAATACAAATACAATTACCATTGATAATCCTTCAAAATTGCTTTGTTATACCGACGGATTGGTTGAACTTATTGAAGGAGACGATGTTGATTACGGTTATAAATATATTGAAGAAGAAATATCCAATAATAACACTATCGAAGAAAACATCAAAGAAATGATCACACATAACAGGATAATTGAAGGAAGCGCAGCCATCTTTGATGATATTACAATTCTGGGTGTTCAGTTTTCCGGCAATTGATCCAGGCTTCTCTTCTTCCCGGTGTGGTAAACATCCAGTGCCACCAGAATAGCGGTAAATCCCCAGAATAGGGCAGAAATCTTGTCGGTGTTCAGAAAATTATTTAATAATCCATGAATGTAAAAAGTGGTTAATCCCAGTAAAACTGACAGGGATAGTATGCGCATTTTTCCTTTTTCTGAATGTAAATATACCCGCATACCGGTGATCCAGGTAAGAACAATGATCACTATAAAGCTGATAACCCCTGGTAATCCGGATTCAGACAAAGGCCCCAGGTATTCACTGTGAGCATCCCCGAGGGTTCCCCAATTAGTGCTTATATTTGTCTTTTCGGCTGAGATCTGAAACGGAGCATAATTAAACATGTAGGTTCCCGGGCCCCATCCAAAGACAGGTTTTTCCCTGAACATTCTCCATGCACATCCCCACCTGTTAAGCCTTTCCAGGTTGGAATCATCATTTCTTATATTCGATATAGACTTTAAATGTTCATTAAAATTTCCGGAGGAAACCTGGGTATTCCTTGCAAGATGCATTGTAATTTCCGTTCTGTAAGAAAACACGAGGAATAAAACCAGGAGAAATCCGGCAAGCAGAAACTGCCATGGTATTCTGAGTTTAATGATCACCCCTATAACAAACACCGCAATAAGACTAACCCATGCAGCCCGCGAATAGGAAAAAACAACGGCGATGAACAAATACAAAATCAGCATGATGAACAGAACACGCTGAATATTTGAAAGAAGGCGAAATTTAGTGAAAAACAGGCCTGCAACCACCGGAATTAATATGGCAATAACCGCCCCGTAGGATGTATGATCGTTATAAAACGGTTTCACAACAAAGTAGGCAACCTGCTGATTAGTAAGGCCATAGGTTGAGTGATGGACAATGACATAAACAATGACGGCAATCAGCGGAATTAAATATGCATACAGATACTTCCAAATATACTTTCTGTCCTGAAATATCTGTGCCGCAAGAAAATAAAAAGCTGCAATAAACCAGATCCTGGCAATAAGAAATTTAAAGGAAACCAATGGCATTGAGCTGGTTATACAGGTTATGAATGTCCATCCCAGGTAAAAATATACAGCCAGTGATACCGGGTGAAATACTATTCTTCTGTCCATCATTTGCCCCTGCACAAATTTCAACCCCGTTAATATCAGTATTATGATAAGAAAAGCCTCTGCGGGAAGGGAAATGTCCACACCAATCTTACCAACTATATAGGATAAAGGGATGGAAAGTGGCACAAAAAAAACTGTTAACAGCAGAAACTTATCAAGGGCAGTAATTGCAATAAGGATAGGTATCAATAAAACCGGCAAAGCCGGAAGATAGTATATTTCATATGTTATGGCAATCCCATTCAGGACTATAAAAACAAATGAAATAACATAACCCCAAAAATATTTTTTATGAACAAGAGTGTTCAACATTATTTTCAGACTAACTTTTTTTGCATGTTTTCAATCAGCAGAAGTGAAATAGCCCCCAGGAGCAATGCTGATAGTACACTGGCGATCACAATTATGGATTTTTTCGGATATGATTTTTTTTCCGGTTTTACTGCACTGTTAACAATGAATGAATAAGGTAAGCTTTGTTCCATTTCCACTCTTGCTTCAGCATATTTTTGTTTTATTCTGCTTAATCTTGATGTTTCATGGACCAATTGGTCCCTGAGTGCAACGTATTGTCCCCCGTATTCTGATAGTACTCTTATTTTATCGGAAAGGATTGCTGCTGCCCGTGTATTATTTTCATTAATGGCTTTTGCGTAGGCTTCATAATATCTTTCAGCCTGAGTTTCATAATGATTGATCCCTAATTTCCTTATCTTTGTAAGACTATCCTGCAATTCATTCATATTTTCAACCAGAATGAGATATTCTTTTTCAACAAGTTTAAATGCCTCAAACGTCCTTTCCCTGATCATCCGGTGGAAAACGGAATCAGCCAGGGAAGCAATATCATTGGCAATATCTGCAGCCATCTGCGGATCTTTGTCCATGACCTCAACCATCACTGACATGTATGGTGTTCTTTTAAACCGGATATTAGAATTATATATGGAGTTTATTTTTGTTTTCGGAAATTTTGAAGAAGGTTTAATATTATGATGACCCATCAGGTCATATTTCTCAATAATTCTATCCCTTATTTCATCCGAGTAAAGTACCTGAAGCAGATTTTCGGCATGACTTTCCTCGCCGATTTCGTAAATGTTGTACCTTCCGCTATACCCTTCCGACAATATGCTCTTTGACACCGAAGCCCCTGTTGTGGGAAACATAATGACTGAAGCTTTAAATAAGGGAGTAATGGACAGAGAGACTATCAATGAAACGAAAAATGCCGCGGAGGCAATGATAGCAAGCGGTTTACGTTTCTGCCATAAAAAAATAACCAGATCGGCAGATGCAAAGTTATACCTGAATTTTCGCTTTTTGTCTTTTGCCATGTTTATAAAATTTTATGTAGAGTAATATCATGCAATAGTTCGTTATGTTTTTATAACATGTTGATAATACGCGTTCTGTATATTTATTTTAACATTGTTCTTTCTGTTGATAATCAACACTTTGCTCCTTTGCGTTTCTTTTAACTTTAACGAACTATTGATCATGGTTATTTCTAATCCATTAATCACACTTTAGATGCTACCAGGCTCCTTTTTATAATATCGAACTCAGGTTAATTTAACGATACTATAATTTTTCTTCCCTCTCTGGATCAACATATATTTCCCGTTAAGAAAATCAGCCGGAGTTATGATCCTTTGTTCGTTTTCCACCTTCTCCTTATTAATACTCAATCCCCCGCCTTCAATCAGCCTTCGTAATTCGCCCCTTGAACTGAAGACCCCGGAATAGTCGGTAAGAAATTCTAAAATATTTAAATTGGCATCGGAATTTTCTACTTCGAAGACAGGAACACCTTCGAAAACTGAAAGGAATAAATCCTCTTTCATGTTTTTCAGAGTATTGGTTGTTCCCTTGCCGAATAAAATATCTGAAGCTTCAATCGTTGCTTTGAAATTATCTTCACCATGCACCATCACGGTAATTTCCCTGGCCAGGGTTTTCTGTAATATCCTCAGATGGGGTGCATTCTGTTGTTCTTTTACCAGTTCTTCAATCTGTCCTCTTTTCAATAAAGTAAATATCTTAATGTATTTCTCTGCATCCACGTCTGAGACATTCAGCCAGAACTGATAAAATTTATAGGGAGAAGTTCTTCCGGGATCAAGCCATACGTTACCTTCCTCCGTTTTACCGAATTTACCACCGTCAGCTTTGGTAATGAGCGGACAGGTAAGCGCATATGCCTCTCCACCTTCAATTCTGCGTATCAGTTCAGTACCCGTAACGATATTCCCCCACTGGTCGGAGCCTCCCACCTGCAACCTGCAATCCATGGTCCGGTAGAGGTGAAGAAAATCATATCCCTGCACCAGCTGATAGGAAAATTCCGTATAAGACATACCTGACTTTGAATCCTCACCCAGTCTTTTTTTCACAGAATCTTTAGCCATCATGTAGTTCACCGTAATATGCTTCCCTACATCTCTTATAAAATCCAGGTAACTGTAACCTTTCATCCAGTCGTAATTATTTACCATAACCGCTACATTGGGAATATCAGAGTCGAAATCAAGAAAGCCTGAAAGTTGTTTTTTAATGCATTCCTGGTTATGGCGCAATGTTTCCTCGGTAAGAAGATTCCTTTCCTGTGATTTTCCGGAAGGATCCCCAATCATACCTGTAGCCCCCCCTATTAATGCAATGGGTTTATGACCTGCGAGCTGAAAATGTTTAAGCAGCATTATTCCCACCAGATGTCCTATATGCAGTGAGTCGGCTGTAGGATCAATCCCAAGGTAGCCAGGAGTCATTTCTTTGTTCAGCTGTTCTTCCGTTCCGGGCATAACGTCATGGAGCATACCCCTCCATTTCAGTTCTTCAACATAATTCATGTAAAGAAAATTTTTTCAAATATAGGTAATTATAAAGATTTTTAGTTATTGAGACAGCCCTTTAACGACATGGCAAAAAATATGTTTTGAACACTCGTAATTTTATATTTCAAATTTCATATCTTAGCTGTATGAACTCAAAAAATAAACCGGTATTTCAAAAATGCATATTCTGGGACGTTAACTTTGAACAACTCGACTACGATGCCAAAGCCAGTTTCGTGATTGAGAGAGTTTTCGAACGGGGTGACGTGGAAGACATCCGTCAATGCCGGAGGTATTACGGGGATGAGAAAGTAACGGAAGCCTTACTGAAAGCCAAATATTTACCCTTGCACACGATTTATTTTGCAAGTGCAGTTATTAATAAACCTGTTGAAGAATTCAGATGTTATACTTTGAGACAGTTGAACCCGGGACTCTTTCCATACTAAAAGAGCTGATGGAACTGCCATCGATGCAGGCATTTTCGCTGGTGGGAGGAACTTCTTTATCGCTTCGCTATGGACACCGCAGTTCAGAGGATCTGGATTTATTCTTCCATGAAAAGTTTGACCATTTTGTGATTGTTAAGTCTCTTGAAGATAGATTCAAGCAGCGGTTTGTTTACAAGCAGCAGCAAACCCAGTTTGGAATTTTTTGTTTTATTGACAAGATTAAAGTAGATATTATTTACTTTCCCCACCCACCTATTGCCGGCATTGACACAATTGAAAATATTAGAATGTACAGCGTTGCGGATGTTGCAGCCATGAAAATCCAGGCTATTTTAGGCCGTGGAAAGAAAAAAGATTTTTGGGATTTACACGAATTATTACAACATTATTCATTACAGCAAATTATGGACTGGCATAAACAGAAATACCCCGGTCAAATGCTTGCCATTAGTATTCCACATGCTATCACATATTTCGTGGATGCTGAAGAGAGTGAAACTCCTGTAAGTTTTAAGAATCAAACCTGGGAAAGTGTGAAAAAAAGCATTCAGGGAGTTGTACGTGAATATCTCAGATGAGATACAATAAAGGGCACCTCTAAAAACCCCAACTTCTGCGTTACGCGAAATTTGTAAAGTCCTCATTCCGACAAAAATTGCCGGAACTCCGGCTTTACAAATTTCGCAAGCCTTGAATTTGGAGTTTTTAGAAATGCCCAAAAGTTGGAATAGTTCTATGTTTCTTTAATGATAATGTCCGTTTTTTTCTCAGGAGCAGGAAGATGAAACCGTTCAAACCTGAAATACGGGAAAATGAGAGGGGCAATGGCTGCAACAGGAGGATATAGAAATGATTCATCCTTATCTTTCCGTGATATCATTTCGGAATGAGGATCAAAGAAATTCAGGATACCGATTATTATACTCAGGATAAAAGCCATCTTTAATCCGTTGAAAACAACCCCGGCCAGCCGGTTGACAAACCCCAGTGCAATCGCACGTATTAATGAATCAAGAAGTCTTGCCACAAGATGAACAAGTAAAACAATTACAATAAACGTAAGTGCGAATGAAATAATTCTCAGTGTTTCCGGGTCTTTGTCAATATATTTCATAAGGAAAGACATGGCGAAACCGGAAAAATAAATAGCCCCGTAAATTCCCAGTATCAGTGCAGCGAGGCCGGCGACAGCAATGATCAGTCCTTTCGTGAAACCCCGGTAAACTGCCCACAGCAGAGGGATGATAATAATTATATCCAGGTAGTTCATTTCTTAGGGATTTTTTCTTTTAGCAATTCCAGTGAAAACCAGTCAATCTGAGAAGAAAAACCGCTTTCGCATTCATAGGCCAGGACATATTTAATACGTTTTTCGAGATTCGGGTGCGAAGATATAATTTCAAAATCACTAAAAAGACTGTTCTCAGGGTTTTCTTTCAGTCGTCTGAAAAATGATGCCAGTATTCGCGGTTCCACATTATCCTTTTCAAGTATTTCACAGGCGTACAGGTCAGCTTCCTCTTCCTGTTTACGGTTATATCCGGCGGATAAAAGAGTTTTTGCAATTTCGGTGGTTATGTATGAGTTACCTGAAGTAAGAAGTTCAAGTCCGAGTTCCTTAATAAGCCGTGTTATGATGTGCCGTTTCACAATATGTCCGGCCTCATGTGCCAGGATCGCAAAAAGTTCAGCAGAAGTTTCGCAAAAATCAATGAGTCCGGTTGTTATCAATATATTCCCTCCCGGCAGGGCGAATGCATTTACCATTTCATTCTTCACTGTAATGATATTAAATGTACGCTCTTCATAGCCTGCCAGGGATGACAATCTTTCTGATACCACCTGAAAAACAGAATCAATTAGAGGTTCGTCAAGTTCTTCGAAGCCGTTGAATGTCAGGATCACCTCAGTGTACTTATCGCCCAGTATTTTTTCCTTTTCGGGATTCAGAATAACAGGGTGGGAAGGCAAATTAATTAAAAGGGAAATGGCGGCCCAGACGAGGCCGCCAATCCCAATCAATAAAAGAAATTCTGTGATGATCTTTCTCATCTTATAAGGTGGGAGGTTTATTTACAAAACCTGTTTCATCACTGTCTTCTTTCCTGAAAGCCTGATAATATGAAAGCTTTCCAAAGAAAACAAAATAATACATTCTTCCCTTATGTGCCCGCACTGCACCTATGATGCTGAAGATAAAGTAAACAAGATTAATGATCCCTGCAGTTATTGCATATCCCCAGAAAACATTTGTAAACGGGTTTCCTTTAACCAGGTTGACGATAGCCCAAATAATACCGTAACTGTTAATAAGTGAAACGGGCAGTTGAGAGTAAAGTGACTGCAGCGTATGAAATTTTACAAAGCGACCTTTATCACGGTTCACAAAATAATACACTATTGCAGCGATCATATTTACCACCGGTAAAGGAAGTCCGATTGCAGTGGTGGCGAACATCATCAGATATGATCCCGTTGCATCTTCTTTTTCCCGCTCACTTAATTCATGCGGCTGGGGCATTGGATAAAATTCCATTCAGGACTGATCTTTAGTTGTTATTTAATTCACAATTAGACTTCATCTCCTGTAAACGGAGGGTATTTATCAGTCATAAACTGCATATACAGGTTGATTCTTGTGGTCCATCTTATCTGACCCACAACCCAGTTATGGAAAGAAGCAGGGTATTTACCGGTAAAAAGTACTATCCACCATGAAAGAAAGACAAGAATTCCGACAAAGATTGCGCGAAAGAAAAGGATAAAGAAGTGAGGGATATATACATAAAAGAAGCCGAAGAACAATCGTATAAGGACCAGGCCTCTGCTTATTTTTTCGGGATAAGGGACATCCAGGCTGGTATAATTATCAGAAGCCTTAATGCCAAAAGCCGGATAACCGTCAGATACATTCATTATCCTTGCATTAAGTCTGATACCCCATCGGAGCAGTCCTGTCTGAAATTCAAACATACTCTGTGGATATTTTCCGGTAAAGAGCACGATCCAGAATGCGACAAACCGCAGGATAGCTCCCCATATACCCACAAAAAACAGCAGGAATCCATGCGGAAGCATAATGTAGAAAAAACCAAAAATGGTTCTGAGGAGAAGCTCCAGTCGTGAGTACTTCTCCTGAAGTTTAATTTCGAGTTTCATGTTATAAAGTATTAAGTCAGTAAAAAAAACAAAAAGCAAGTTACAGTTTATTATTAATAAATAACTCAATAAAAAAGGATTTTTTTAAGAAGGGGGGACGAAGGGGACGAAGGGGACGAAGGGGACGAGTGACGGGTGACGGGGGGTTGAGTGGTTATGTGTGTGAGGATGTGTGTAGGGGCAAAGCTAATTTCAGATTTCAAATTTCAGATTTCAAATTACTCATCGCTAATTCATAATCCGGTGGCTGAGCTTATCGAAGCCGGGGATTTTAATTTCCACCTTCTTTCAGAATATAGGTTCTTTGCGTTAAAGAAGAAAAGGATTATATTTGCGGGGGAAAAGAGAGGGATCACGGGATCACGGGATCAAGGTTAGCAAAGGAATACCTGAATAGAATATATTTTAAGAGAAATGTTTTAATCTATCTATCATGCCCTCACTTGATCCCGTGATCCCGTGATAGCGTGATCCCTTAAAACGGCCTCATAGTTCAATGGATAGAACGGCGGTTTCCTAAACCGTAAATCCAGGTTCGATTCCTGGTGGGGCTACAAAATATACCCCTTATTCTATTGTGAATAAGGGGTTCTTGTTTTTTTGTACCCCTGAATTGTACCCCTTTTTCGAGTCCTGGAAGTTTTTCACTGGCTGTGTAAGTACCCCCTTTTTCCTACAGAATAAGATTAGACATTTTCGTTTGATTTTTTACTCTCATAAATTCTATTGGGCTCATATCGTTTAAACTATCATATGGATGATCATTATTATAATCATTCAGGAATGATATACCCTCGAGACTCGCTCTTTTATAAGGTCGTGAAATGAACTCTTCATATCATCAGGCAGAAAACTTATGTTTATAAATTCATGCCATTGCAGTTCGGCATTCTTGAATTTGTCAAACATGTTTTCAATTGCCTTAGCATCAATATCAAACCTATTTATGGCTTCCAGAAAATCCTTTCTCCTGAGTTTTTTCTTTTTACCATTTAATGTCAGAGCCAGATCTTCTTCATCTCCTTCCACAACAAGACTTGATGCAACCATATCA
>CAYVTV010000101.1:0-13885 GCA_964454295.1 uncultured Bacteroidaceae bacterium | reverse complement strand
CTGTACACCAAGAAATATGGAGAAATGAACAATTCCACATATCAGGAGGTTGCGAATGTTTCAAAAGCTACGGCAACCAGAGACATTAAAGAATTAGAAGACAAAGGACTACTAAAAAATATAGGAACAAAAGGATCGAGTGCAATTTACAAACTGAGAGTTGGCTCATAGTTGGCTCAGTTGGCTCACAATGGGTTCATAATTTTTCATCATTTCTTCATTTTCATTTAAATACTTTTGTAATTAGTTAAGATCAGGCAGTTATGTTTTTAACACGGATAAATAAGGTAGTTATACTGATTTTTTTAATATTAATCAGCAGTTTAAGAGTGGTTTATGCCCAGGAAAAGCCATCCGGTAAAAAGCCAGTGGTTGAAGGTGAACAGGTAGAAAAAGGAAATGTGACTGAAGAGAAAAATGCCGGAGAAGTTGTAACCGGAGAAACTGACAGGAGTACGGATGCCCAGGGTAAGGAAAAGACAAAGGAAAATGGTAAGGGAGATGATGAAGTAAAGAAGGTAAAAGGCTCCAGTCTTGATATGTCTAAGTCCCGGGGTGCCAGGCCTCCAACCGTCGTCAGGCCTTCAGGATCACGCACTCCCAAAGGGGCAGGAAAACCAAGAGGTGCGGGCGGACCGGGTAAGAGATAATTTAAAATTATCATATACAGGTATGTTGAGAAATACTATCATAAATTCGTTGATAATAACCGGATTTTTAGTTTCGGGACACAGAGTGTTGACAGCACAGGAAGACACTGTGACTTTATCGGGCATCATTGATTCATCTTCCGTATCACGGCCGGCTTCTTCCCATTCTCTTTATTCCGGTGCAGGATATGGCAGTAACATGATATATATGGGTTCAACCATCTCCAATGATATGCCCTACTATTACGGTTCACTTACCTGGGGATTTAAGGACGAACTCTTCGCAACCATTTCTGCCTACAAGCTTTCTGCATTTAACAACTTACCTGCCTTCTACAATGTGTCACTTTATTATACTCACGTTTTCAACTCATGGTTTGACATATCCATGGGAATTTCACGTTATCAGGTGGCTCAGGCTCTTTCGGACACGCTGTTCAGCAGCTTTTTATACGGGGATGTTACTCTGGGAATTGACTGGAAACTTATTTACTCACAATTTTCTGCCGGCGGGATCTTTTCTGAAGGAAGCACTGCTTATTTTGATTTCAGGAACTCAAGATATTTCCAGACTTCCGCTTTCTTCAACAATAAAATGTATATCTCCTTTGACCCTTATGCAGACTTGCTTTTTGGTACATTAACCAAAATTACAACAGCGGATGGCACATCTACAGGTATATCTCCTCCCTTCAATAAAGGTAAACCCGGAGGAAATAATACTTCTTCTCCCACAACAACCTATTCGACAAGTTTCGGGCTGCTGGAAGCAAGCATGGGATTACCTGTGGGCTTTAATACCGGCCATATCACCCTGGAAGCAGAGCCGGGGTACATAATACCGTTATACTCTGAAGGTGATTTCCAAAGTCCTGCCGGTTTTGTTTTCCTTTTAAGCTGTTACGTGAAATTTTTTTAGGCACTATCATGAACGTGTTAATTGTTGAAGACGAGAAATCCCTGGCGCACGAGATGGCTGCCTACCTGAAATCAGAAGGTCTTATTTGTGATCTCGCTTTCACCGGAACAGATGCTTCAGAGAAAATTGCTGTAAATATGTACGATTTTGTGCTCCTGGATCTTGGTCTTCCGGATTATAACGGAACAGACCTCATACAGGAAGCCCGTGAGGCGGGTTCAGAGGCTTCATTCATTATAATAACTGCACGTGGGTCGGTTGAGGATAAAGTAAAAGGTCTTGACCTGGGAGCAGATGATTACCTCGCAAAACCCTTTGCATTAGTTGAACTGTATTCACGCATACAGGCCGTGGCAAGAAGAAAATTTGCCGTTGGAAACCCTGTGATCCCGATAGGTGATTTTAGCATTGAAATGTCCACAAGGAAAATCTCTGTAAACAGTAAGACGGTAGAACTGACAAAAAAAGAATATGAATTATTGTTGTATCTTGTCCTTAACATGAATAAGGTCCTTACCCGTCATCAGCTTTACGAGCATATCTGGGGGAATATGCTTGATGATCAGTATGACAGCAACTTCATTGACGTGCATATAAAAAATGTACGCAGAAAACTGAATGAACATGCCCCAACTCCCTGGCTGGAGACTGTCAGGGGAACAGGTTATATGGTAAATCCTGACCAATAAGCGGAACAACGGGAACTTATGCTCAGACTAAAATCAAAACTGGCGATCTTTAATCTGCTTTCCAGGCTGATCTTTACTTCCGTCTTTATTATCCTTATGCCATATCTGGTGGAAAGAATTAATATCATCCAGACAGATAATGAACTCATTGATAAAAGAGAGAAAGTGATTGACCTGATAACACAGATTGGTATCGATCCTTTTATAAACCTTAACCTGGATAATGAAGCTTTTGGAAGTTACAACATTCTGAAGGAGGAATTTATAAGCCTTGAAAGGGCAGATCTTGAAGAACACTGGAACTTTATTGAGATTACACGCCGTATCATTGAAGATGAAGAAATTGAATACCGTGTGCTGAATTATTCCTTTGAAGTGGATGGCTTAACCTATCTGCTTGAAATAGGTAAAAGCCTTTCGAGTATAATACAGACAGAAAAAAATATTAAAAACATTATATGGGTTTTCCTTGCATTTATTATACTGATAACCCTGATTGCCGATCAATATTTTACACGATATATTCTCTATCCTCTGGATCGGATTATAAACAAATTAAGAAACACATCTTCCCCCGTACTATTTGATAAAAAGCCGGTAGAAACGACTACCTCCGATTTTCAGCAGCTTGACGAAACCCTTATTTTGCTGATGAAAAAAATGGAAGACCTGTTACAGAAAGAAAAGGATATTACGGTAAATATTTCTCATGAATTAATGACTCCTATCTCCATTTTAAGAAGTAAGCTTGAAAATATTCTGCTGCAAACAAAACAGGATGAAGAAACTGCTTCCAGGATAGAAGAATCTTTGAAAACCTTGCATCGCCTAAAAACCCTTGTGAACTCATTGTTATTGATCGCACGCTTAGAGAGCAAACAATATATGAAAAATGAACAGGTGCCTGTAAATGAGGTATTAAGTGAAATAATTGATGAGATCACTCCGGTAGCCCGCGAAAATGAAATCGCATCAGAATTCCTGCCTGGGGATGAATTTGTCCTGGGTAATGCCAACCGGTCGCTTATTTTTTCCATGTTCTATAATGTGGTGAACAATGCAGTAAAAAATTCGGAGTCAAAGGGGAAAGTAGTGATCAAAAGCCTGTACCATGAACACAGGTACAGTGTGCATATTTCCGACACGGGCAGGGGAATGACGGAAGAGCAGTTAAAAACAATATTTATGCGGTTTAATAAACGATATACTTCAGATGAAGGAGGGACCGGCATAGGACTTGCTATTACCAAATCCATTGCGGATTTTCATGGTATTGACATCAGGGTAGATTCGAATGTACATAGAGGGACTGATTTTTATTTTCTTTTTCCTGAAAATTCATGATTTTTTCATGTTCACCAACGTATTTTTAATTCAGTAAATAATTTAAAACAGGAAAACATGAAAAAAGAATTTTTTATGATTGCCGTTGCGCTTATGATAAGTGCAGGCCTCGCCGCTCAGAACAGAACACAGGTTCAGACAAAAGACCAGACACAGACACAAACCCAGGTTCAGACACAGGAACAGAACCAGGTTCAGGTACAGGATCCGGCACAGACCCGGACACAATATAAGAATCAGGGTCAGGAGATCAGTGAACAGGCTCAGGCTAAGGGTGAAGTGAAAAGAACACAGGCTAAGGAGAGGAAGGAACAGGCTAAGGAGAAGAAGGAAATGAAGAAGCAGGAAGCACAGAAGACTCAGGCTAAAGCAGCGACGCAAAACAAGGGGGCAAGGAATGCTGCTCCTCAGCAGAAAGCCGCTAAAGTCTCGAAGGCTGGCAGTAATGCGGGGAAGAGATAGTTTATAAAAGTGACGAGTGACGAGTGACGAGTGACGAGTGACGGGGAGAGGGATCACGCTATCACGGGATCACGGGATCACGGGATCACGCTATCACGGGATCACGCTATCACGATGAGAAGTAAGAAATTAGAGGTGAGAGATAATAAACAAGGGTATCACTCCCTGTCGGGGGAAAGATACCCTTGTTTATTTTCTCAATACTGTGAATAAGGGAACACTTACCCGCTCTCTCCCACCTGATCCCCTGATCCCGTGATCCCGTGATCCCTCCCACCACTACTGTTCAAACATCAGCATTTCAATATCCGGTTTGATCTTTTTGGTTTTCCGTGCATGGAATATACGGAAGACTACCGGTACAACAATAAGGGTAAGGAGAGTTGATAGCGCCATGCCTCCGATAATTACCCATGCCATTCCATTTCGCAGTTCGGCGCCTGGCCCTGTTGCCAGGGCAACGGGCAGCATTCCGAAAATGGTGGACAGGGCTGTCATAAGAATAGGCCGGGTACGTATTTTCACTGCATTTGTAAGCGCTTCGTTTACTGAGGCTCCATGTATCAGTGCGTCGTTGGCGAAATCAACAAGCAGGATGGCATTTTTAGCCACGAGGCCTGTGAGCATTACGAGTCCGAGCATTCCGTAAATACTCAGGGCTGTGTTGGTCAGGGCCAGAGCAAGGATAGCCCCCAGTATTGACAGGGGTATGGAGAACATCACTACAAGAGGATCAGTCCAGTTATTGTAAAGAACAACCATAGTAAGGTAAATAAGGATTATCGACAGAAGCAGCGCTGCCGTCATTACATTCATTGAGTCGGCCATGGATTTCATATCGCCTGTGGCTTCTATCCTTATACCCTGAGGTATTCCCATTTTTCCCAGACCTTCCAGAAATTGTGATGCTACCGTCCCGGAGGTGGCCCCCAGTACCTGTGTGCGAATGGTAATGGAACTGTTACGGTTATATCTTTCCAGTTTATTTGGCCCTGTACTTAATTTTATTTCTGCAAACTGACCAAGTTTTACCGGTTCACCACGAATGTTGATGAAGTTCATTCCTTCAACATCTTCTATATGTTGACGATAATACCTGTCGGCCCTTATATTGATATCGTATTCATAATTGTTCTCTGTGTATTTCAGGCTGTTATTTCCCTGGAAGGCCATCTGCATGGTAAGACCTGCATTGTCCATTGTCAGTCCCAGCGCTGACATTTTATCGCGGTCGATGATAACAGAGACTTCCGGTGTGCCGCTTTCCACTGAAAGCTCCTGTTGGGTAGTTCCGGGAATAGAACGCATAAAAGCAATAGCGTTCTCAGCAAAAGCCATAAGTGTATCCGGGTTATTTCCACTGATAACATATTCCACTGCGGCCCTGGAAGCTTCACCTGTCAGTGCGACATTGAAGATCTTTACTCTGGCATCCATAAGGTATTCTGTCAGCGGTTGCTTGATTTCGTTTATATACCAGTTGGTTTCGATATTTCTTTTATCACGGGGAACAAGTTTAACATTCATTTCGGCAAGGTAATTTGTTCCTTGTGTGCTTTGTGTATTATCACTGGTTACACCGACTGTTGTGATCACTTTATCGACAACAGGCTGAGACCTCATCCAGTCTTCGGCTTTCCTTACAAGAGCATTGGATTCCTCCATGGAAATATCCTTAGCCATCTCCAGTTGCACCATAAATTCACCACGGTCAACATTGGGAATGAATTCAAAGCCTATATATCCCATCGGAAACAGTGAAAAAACAGCTATGGTAATGGCGATAACTGTAAGCCCCACCCATCGTTTGTGATTAAGAGCCCAGGCAAGCAATTCTGATATACGGCTGCTGAATTTTTCAATTACATTTTCAAAACCTGAGAGTATCATTCCGAAGACACGCTGGTCTGATAATCGTTGTACCCTTCCAAACCGGGATGTAAGCATAGGGGTAAGGGTCAGTGCAGCGAGTGTGCTGATAATTGTTGCGATAACTATTACAATGGAGAATTGCCGCAGAATATCAGATACCAGTGTATTGGTGAGAGCTACAGGAAGGAATACCACCACCAGCACTACGGTGGTTGATATCACAACAAACCCGATCTCTTTGATAGCGTCATACGAAGCACGAACGCGGTTTTTTCCCATTTCAATATGACGGTACACATTTTCAATGACTACAATAGCATCATCAACCAGTACCCCGATTACAAGGGATAGTCCCAGGAGCGACATAAGGTTGAGGGTGAAATCCAGAATCTGCATTCCAATAAAAGTGGCAATTAGCGAAACCGGAACAACGGTCATTACAATCAGGGCATTCCGGATGCTGTGTAAAAAGAAGAGTATAACCAGTGTAACCAGCAGAATGATCAACAACAGGTCTTTGAGAACGGAACGTATAGACTCACGGGTGAAGTCGGTTGAATCCTGCACTATTTCCATATCCAGTCCTTCAGGCGCGAACTCATCTTCCAGTTTTATAATGCGTTCCCTGACTTTATCGCTTACTTCAATTGCATTGGCATCACCCTGTTTAAGCAGGTGTACCAGTACCGCCTCATTTCCGTTTACTCTTGCCAGTCTGACGGGATCTTTAACTGCATCTGACACCTCCGCAACATCTTTAAGCCGGATCTGAGTGCCGGTGGGCAGGGTGCTTATCACCAGATCTCTTATATCCTCAATAGACTCCAGCTTACCTGAAAGGCGCACAATGGTTGATGTTTCCATGCTTTTTAAACTCCCTGTGGGAAAATCAAGGTTGGAAGACCGGATGATCCCCAGTATCTGAACAGGAGTAATTCCGTAAGCACTCATTTTTTCCATATCAAGGTTTACCTGGATTTCGCGTGCCAGGCCTCCCAGCATACTCACCCTGGCCACTCCTTTAATACTGTTGATCTCCGGAAGTATTTTTTTATCCATCAGATCATAAAAAGCAGTAGCTTCAAGATCCGAAACGGCTGAAATGGAAATAATGGGTTTATCGTCGACGGTTACCTTGTTGATTATGGGTGACATGATATCCCGCGGCAGATCTGACATTTTTGATGATATCAGGTTCTGTGCGCCGGTGATGGACTTGTCGATATCGGTACCGTATGTGAAGAGAATGAACATCATTGACATACCCTCGAATGAGTAGGAGTGGATCTGATCTATACCTTCCATGCTTGAAACAGCGTCTTCCAGCTTCCTTGTGAGGGAGTTTTCCACCTCCAGGGGAGAGGCTCCGGGGTAGACTACCTGCACGTTGATCATCGGAGGAGTGAATTTTGGCATGAGTTCGGCGCTCAGGCTTCTGAATCCCAGGTATCCCAGGATCGTGAGCACGGAAAAAAGGACTATAACATATATAGGCCGTTTTATTGATATCTCGGATATTTTCATATTCCCGGTTAATTTTTAGGTGCTACTTTAACTCCATCTGAAACATTGATCAGCCCGGCAACAATTATGCTGTCGCCCGGCTGGAGACCCTCTGTGATCTCAATTTGTTGTTCAACGATTTCCCCCACCAGCACATCACGATGCCGGGCAATACCATTTTGTACCAGGAATACACTTGCTGATTTTACGCTTCCGCTCACTGCGCTGCGGGGGATCAATATTCCCCTGTTCTTAGTGTCTGCCATAAAATGGGCCGTTACATACATTCCTGCCTTTAATCCCTTTTTATCCCCGATGGTTATTTCAATGGGATAGCTGAGACCGCGGTCAGCCATAGCACCGATAAAAGATATCCGGCCGTTAAATGAGACGCCAGGGAATGCACTGCCTGTTACTGTTACATCCTGTCCCTTCCTAACCTTCAGTACCTGCGATTCTGTAATGTTACAGCGGAGTTTAAGCTGTGAATCGTCAATAATATCGAAAAGCTTCATGCCGGGATTGAGGTATGTTCCAACCTCTACATAACGCTCATTGATGTATCCTGCTATAGGTGATTTAATGGCCGCATCAGCCAGACGTCGTTTACTTGTGAGATAGCGGCTTTCGGCGGCTATCAGCTGAGCATGGATATTGTCCAGCTGCTGGTTTGTAACTCCACCCTGCTCGTTAGCATTTTTAAATCTTTCGTGATCTGTAAGAAGTGCATTGTATGCGGCCTGAGATGCCTGAAAATCAGCCTTCAGCATCTCATCATCAACCTGAATAAGCGTTTGCCCTTTTGATACCCAGGCTCCTTTATCAGTGAGGATATTAATGATCCTGCCTGTCACGTCGGAAACATATGCCAGTTCCCTTACAGGTTCCAGTGTGCCGTTCGAGATAAAGGCGGTAGTAAAGTATTCTTCTTTCACCACATCAACCTGAACAGGTACGGCTGCCTGTTCCACTGTAGCCAGACTTGTTTTCTCCCGGTTATTTTTTTTGTTCATCCTGAGAACAAGGACTATCAGGGTTATGATGACGATAACCACTATTATATTTACGACTCTTTTCATTATTTTGATAATTTAATTTAATGTAAGTTCGAGATAACAAAAATTTTTTATTGTTTCTATATAATTCAAATGAAACAACTTATATGAATTAGCATGTCGTTTTTGCCCTGAAAGGGCTATTTAATTCAGCCCAACGGCAACGCCTTGGGGTTAGAATTGCTCAATCAAATTTTCCCGTCGCAGGTGTGCCGTCGGCCGACCAGCGACGGGGAAAAGGGTCTAGAAAGACTGGTTAACCCAAGGCGTTGCCGTTGGGCTGAATTAATCCGGGCTGTCAGCCCGGGCAATGAGATGCATAACTAATAACAGTTAAAATCATGATAGCGTACAAAAAAGATAGAACAACCCTCATAATAACTATTTTAGGTGAAATTTATATCGAACTCACGTTGATTTAAATCATTACAAATTCATTTTACAAGCTCCCTTATTGTCCCATTAGCCTTCCTGATTTCTATGTATGCCCTCATATAGCTGTTCAGCGCCTCAGCGTAACTTATCTGTGACTGGATAAGTGAAGAGTTGGCATTCAGGACATCCGAAAGGGAATCTAATCCCTGCATATAGTTTTCCTGTGTTATTCTGAAGACTTCTCCGGCCAGTTTCATATTTTGACGTTGGGCATCAATAGTGCGCCTGCTGTCGTCAAGTTGCAACAGAGCATTCATATAGGCCGTATTCAGGGATTGTTCCAGTAATTTTTCGTCTTCTTTAAGTTTCATCAGTTCAATCCGTGCACTTTTTAACCTGGCATTCTGCGACATGCCGGCAAAGATGGGCAGGCGGAGGTTTAATCCGACCACGGAAGACGGATAGGTATACTGGCTTTCACTATTGAAAAGATCATCGGTAAGAAGGTTGTACTGATAGTTGACTCCCAGAACCAGGGAAGGTAACAGTTCACTCTTAACTGACCTGACCTGCAGTTGTCCTATTTTTTGCTGTTGCTGTATCAGTTGAAAGGGGATCAAACGTCTCTGATCAAAATTGCCAGGTATTTCCAACTCAGCTTTTTGTTCAAACATCAGCAGGTTAACCGGTTCAATTTCCATATGCTGATCTGTATCCATTCCCATCTGAAGTTTAAGCAGTTTTTTTTGGATATCTATGGCGTTTATAATAGCACTATGCCGGGTGGCGAGGTTTACCCTGTTAACCTTCAGTCTGTCAAGATCAACCTTTTTCACCAGGCCGTTCAGATAGTTTGCTTCCATGGTGATGAGCATTTTATCTATAAGATCAAGACTCTGTCCGAACTGCTCTGCTGCATATATAGAGGATTGAAGCGAATAGTACAAACCGGCTGTTTGAGCAATGATTTCCTCCTCCTGCTGTTCTACGCCCAGGCTGGCCATATTCTCCGCAGTTCTGGCTATCTCAAATGTATTAAAAAGCGCGAAATTCAGGATCTGCTGGTTAAGTGCAGCTCCCAGACCCGCTGTGTAACTGGTTCCCATTTCTATAGTCAGGTATTTTACAGCGTCCGGGTCCTGAGCAGCAGGAGGCAGCATGTCATTAATGAAATTTGGCATCACAAATTTGGGCTTCCTGATATTATAATTCATGCTTCCCGATGCACTAAGTTGTGGCAGTAAACTTCCTGCGATCTCACGCCGGGCCTCCATGCTCTTCTGAAGATCCAGCTTCGATTTTCGAATATTATTATTATGTTCCAGTGCATAATTTATACAATTCTGCAGGCTGTAAACATCCTGAGCTGAAACATTACACGTAATGAATGACACCAGGATGATGAGGATGATAGTTGTTAAACTTCTCATAACGGGATGTTTTTTATCAGTAGTAAGCGAAGAATCCATATTATTTAGTCTGATAGTAGTGATTTTTTTAAAAGTTTTCTTCCTTTCTCTGATACAATTCCTTTCAGGTGATATTCCAGGACTGTTTCGAAATAATTTGTCACCATTAATTCCCTGTTGGAAAGTAAAGAATGGAAAAAAAAGCCAAAGACGGAGTAGCTAAAATACTGACTTATAAAATGGATATTCATACCGGGATCATATATTCCCGCTTTGATACCTTTTTCAAGGTTTGAGATGATCTTTGTATAAAAAAAATCAAGATCATTTGCATGGGTTGAGTAGACCATATCGGGGTATAATTTTCTCAGATCATTGATAAAAAGCGGTGAAAGCCGGAAAAATACAGATTTAAGCTCTTTGAATCCTTCCCGCATGCATTCAATGGCATTTTTTGAATCATCAACAAGAACGGTCATTTTCTGATTCAGGTCGGTAAACATATGCTGCATGCATGCTGAATGCAATTCTTCTTTTGAACAAAAATGGTTGTAGAGCGTTTTTTTGGAGATAGCCATTTTTTCGGCCAGATCCTCAAGCGAAAGGCGTAATCCCTCCTGTTTGAAAATTTGTAAGGCTTTGATTATATAGGCACTTTTTTTCCCATTCATGTATCTGAAAATAGTTTGCGGCATTAAAACTTTTAAATCGATGCAAATATATATAAATTATACTTTAATAGTAAAAAAAGTGTAAATTATTTTAAGTCTTACTTTTTTGATTATTATCAGCCCCGCAGCCGTGGTTGTCTCATAAATGTTTTTAACCACGAAGGACTCTAAGTACGCACAAAGGACACGAAGTATATATCTTTGATATGCAATACTTTGTGTCCTTTGTGTTATCCTTAGTGCCCTTTGTGGTTGAGCATATTTTAACTTATGAGACAGCCCCCGACAGGATTAATTAACTTTGATTTTAACCGGAACAAACAGGTGTGAAACTATAGTTCTTAATTCCTTCTTTTCTTAACATCCAGCTTATGATAGTCCTTAAGTATTTTCCCTAATATTTTCTCTTTTTTTCTTCTTTCAGCTATGGTGGATTGGAAATGTGCTTTTTCTCTTTCCATCTTCAGGTAATTATCATAGGTGCCTGAATCCAGTTCCCCTTTCTCGAGGGCTTCAAGTACAGCGCAGCCTGCCTCAGAGGTATGGGTGCAATCCTTGAATCTGCAATTATGGGAAAGACTGATAATTTTTTCAAAGGTGGTTTCCAATCCGTTTGTTGTGTCGGCAATCCCCACTTCTCTCATACCGGGGTTATCGATCAGCAGGGCACCATTTTCGAGAATTATTAATTCCCTGTGGCTTGTGATATGCCTTCCCTTGTTTGTGCTGTTACTGATTGTATCTGTATTCATAACATGTTTACCGGAGAGATTATTCAGTAATGTGGATTTTCCGACTCCGGAAGAACCCAGCATACAGTAGGTTTTCCCTTTTACCATGATCTTTTTCAGTTCATCATAGCCGTGTTGGGTCTCGTTACTGATGGCGATAACCGGAATATCTTTTATCCGCACCTTTATGCTGTTACAAATTCCGGCTATCTCTTCCTCATTTATAAGATCCGTTTTTGTTAATATAATTAAGGGGATAACCCGGGAAGAGTGACAAATGGTCAGGTATCTTTCAAGCCTGTTGATGTTAAAATCCCTGTCAACGGCCTGGATGAGCAAAGCATAGTCTATATTGGCTGCAATGATCTGAACCTCTCCGGAATGACCCACCGCTTGTCTTTTGATAATGGAGGATCTGGGGAAGATCTTATGGATTATGGCAAGATCGGGTTCATAGATTGCCAGCGCAACCCAATCGCCCACTGCGGGAAAATCTTCACGGCTTTTTGCGGTGAAACGCATATTTCCGGTGATCTCGGCCTCAAAATCGCCTTTTATCGTTTTTACAATATACCTTTCCTTATGCTCGGCAATAACTCTGCCTGTTTCGAGATCAGAGAGGTTATTTTCGGTTTTGAATTTTTCCAGTTGTTTATTATATCCGAGGTCTTCTTTTTTCATTTTGTTATTATGTGGTGGTCTTGTTTCAAAAGAAATAAATCCACCGGTTATTCTTATAATTTTTACCTCAGTAAATATTAAATACAACCGGCATATTCTTAGCGTACCAGTCTCCCTGTTCAGGCTGGCATTGCGACACCTTAAAATTAGTAAAACCCATACATATTTGCAATAAATGGCCCGTCAGCACTTTTTAAGTTTTGTATGATCCATTATTAAACTCCCCCGCTAATATCGATTTTAATACGGATTAATTATGTATTTTAGTTCTTTATTTTAATCGGGAGAATACTAAGTATGTCAGAAGACCAAAAACGCCAACTTAACCAGCAACTCTGGAACATAGCCAACACTTTACGGGGGAAAATGGATGCCGATGAATTCCGTGATTATATTCTCGGCTTCATTTTTTATAAATATTTGTCGGAGAAAATGGAGTTGTATGCCAATGAAATCCTGAAGGAAGATAAGATGAATTATCTCGATATACCTGAAGAAACGAAAAAAGGGCAGGAATATCTTGAAGCTGTCAGGGAAGAATCACTGGAAAAACTGGGTTATTTTCTGAAACCATCGGAACTGTTTAAGCAGGTTGCAAAGCGGGGTAACGGTAACGGCAAAAGCGGGAGTAATTTCATCATCGAAGACATCCAGAAAATCCTTATCAACATACAGAACAGTACAATGGGGACTTCCAGTGAAGAGGATTTCGACCATCTGTTCGAGGATATGGATTTAAACAGCACCAAACTCGGCAAGACTGCGGAGCAAAGAAATGAAGTGATTGCAAAGGTGCTCTCACATCTCGATAAAATTGATTTTCAACTGGAACAATCTCAGATTGATGTGCTGGGTGATGCTTACGAGTATTTAATCGGGCAGTTTGCCAGTGGTGCGGGCAAAAAAGCGGGGGAATTTTACACCCCGCAACAGGCATCGAAAATTCTTGCACGAATTGTAACACTGGGTAAAACACGTATTAAATCGGCATATGACCCGACATGTGGTTCGGGTTCATTAATCCTTCGGTTGGGCAAAGCATGTGATGTGCTGAAATTTTACGGACAGGAACGTAACCGTACCACCTACAACCTCTGCCGGATGAACATGATTTTGCACGGGGTGCATCATACCAGATTCGATATTAAACTGGAAGATACGCTGGAACATCCGCAACATGACAAACTTGATGCAGAAGCAGTCGTGGCAAATCCCCCATTTTCAGCACAGTGGAGTGCCAGTCCCTTGTTTATGAGTGATGACAGGTTCAGCGAATACGGTAAACTTGCACCATCATCCAAGGCAGACTTTGCATTTATCCAACACATGATATACCAGCTGGCAGAAAATGGTGTTATGGCTGTCGTAATGCCACATGGAGTGTTGTTCAGGGGTGCTGCTGAAGGTCATATCAGAAAATACCTGATTGAAGAGAAGAACTATCTCGATGCGGTTATCGGACTTCCCGCCAATATTTTTTACGGCACATCCATACCAACATGCATTCTGGTATTCAAAAAATGC
>CAYVTV010000100.1:3419-14093 GCA_964454295.1 uncultured Bacteroidaceae bacterium | reverse complement strand
GGTAACCAGCGTACCAGGCTCCATGCCAAATTCTTCACCCAGTGCCGCACGTACAGCAGGAGCTGTTTGTACCACAACAGTCTTTGAAGGATCATTTAATGCGGCTATTACCTTACGGGTGTGATCTACCTCCGTTAATGCGCCTGTCGGGCACACTGCCACACACTGACCACAATAGGTACAGGGTGAATGCTCAAGGTTCATCTCAAATGCAGGGGCAATTACAGACATGAATCCACGATTTACAGCACTCAGCGCCCCCACCGTCTGAAAATCATTGCACATGGTCTCGCAACGCCTGCACATAATGCACTTGTCCATATCCCTGATGATGGAGGGAGAAGTGTCTTTGCGGTAAGTCGACATGGCCGCATATTCCTGTCCGGGAATATCCCTTATACCCAGCTTTATAGCCATGTCCTGCAAATCACATCTTCCCGACTTGGGGCAGGTAAGACAATCTTTCGGGTGATCCGACAATATCAACTCCATCACTGTTCTTCGCGCATTCATCACCCTGATGCTATGTGTCTTCACATTCATCCCCTCAGCTACCTCCGTAGAACATGACGGAGCAAGATTCCTTCTCCCCTCAACCTCCACCACGCATATACGGCAACCGCCGGGTTTATTCTCAATATTAAGATCATGCAGATCCATGTAACAAAGTATAGGTATGTCAATACCTATCGATTTCGCAGCTTTAAAGATGGTCGTCCCCCTCGGAACTTCCACCTGTCTTCCGTCTATGGTTAATTTTATAAGATCCATTGTGTATTTTTGACTTTTAATTATTTAATAATAACAGCATCAAATTTGCATTTTTCCATACATGCACCACATTTAATACATATCTCCGGATTAATATGATGAACCTGTTTCCTTTCGCCGGTAATGGCACCAACCGGACAGGCTCTTGCACAAGCAGTACATCCCACGCAATTCTCCTCAACAATGAAATACATCATTAAATCACGGCAAACACCGGCAGGACATTTTTTATCCACCACATGCGCATGATATTCTTCAGGGAAATATTCCAGGGTTGACAATACAGGATTAGGTGATGACTGCCCCAGGCCGCATAATGAAGTATCCTTTATCACCAGCCCGAGATTGCGTAATCTTTCCAGATCCTCAGGCTCGCCATGACCCTGGCAGATCCTCTCCAGCAGTTCATACAACCGCTTATTTCCAATACGACATGGTGAACATTTGCCGCACGACTCTTCCACAGTAAAATCAAGGTAATATTTGGCAATTGCTACCATACAATCATCTTCGTCCAGTACGATCATACCACCCGATCCCATCATGGACCCCGCCTCAATAAGGTTTTCGTAGGTAATGGGAATATCAAGGTGTTTTTCGGTCAGACATCCGCCCGACGGGCCTCCGGTCTGAACAGCCTTAAACTTTCTACCCCCCTTAATACCCCCGCCAATTTCAAATATCACTTCACGCAGAGTGATCCCCATAGGCACTTCTATCAAGCCCACATTATTGATCTTGCCTGCCAGTGCAAACACTTTCGTTCCTTTCGACTTTTCAGTACCGATACTGCTGAACCACTCTGAACCTTTTAAAAGGATCACAGGAACATTTGCAAATGTCTCCACATTATTCACATTGGTGGGCTTCCCAAGGTATCCCTCCACCGATGGGAAAGGAGGCTTCAGGGTAGGTTCTCCCCTGTGACCTTCCATAGAATGAATAAGAGCCGTCTCTTCGCCACAGACAAATGCACCTGCACCATATTTTAATCCAATGTCAAAATTAAATCCGGTTCCCAGTATGTCATCCCCCAGTAATCCATATTCCCTTGCCTGTCTGATTGCGATTTGCAAACGACTTATAGCCAGAGGATATTCTGCACGTATATAGATCAGCCCCTTGTCAGCACCAATACAATACCCGCAAATAGCCATTGCTTCCAGCACACTGTGCGGATCACCTTCCAGAATGGAACGGTCCATGAAAGCTCCGGGGTCACCTTCATCCGCATTGCAAACCACATACTTCTGATCACTTACGCTTTTCTTCGTAATTTCCCACTTCAAGCCTGCAGGAAAACCTGCACCACCCCTTCCGCGTAAGCCGGAGGACTTGATTTCGTCAATGACACCGTCAGGTGTCATCTCACCAAGCGCTTTTCCGAGTGCCTGGTATCCATCCCTTGCAATATACTCATCTATACTCTCCGGATTGATCATGCCGCAATTACGCAGTGCAATCCTGATCTGCTTCTTATAAAATCCCATGTGCTTCGAATCTGACACCCTTTCCTTTTTGTCAGGATCCTTATAAAGCAGCTTTTCCACTTTCCTTCCCTTTATAACATGTTCCTCAACAATTATTTTGGCGTCTTCAGGCTTTACTTCCACATAAAAAGTATTATCGGGCATGACCTTTACTATTGGCCCCTTCTCACAAAAGCCAAAACAACCCGTCATAATTACCTGTACGGTTTCATCAAGCCCCTGTTGCTGTAATTCAGCCTTCAGATTTTCAACAATAGCATCACTGGCAGAAGCCCTGCAACCGGTACCACCACAAACAAGAAGATGCATGCTGTATTTTGACATTTTTCAGTTCCTCCCTATTCTTTTGACTCAATACTTTCATTCGAAATATATTGATTTATGTTATAGTTTATAATGATTTTCGTATGGAACCCTCATGGGAATATAGTATGTTATTTTGAACGATAGTCCGTGAGGGTTTCATAATTAACAGGTATGATACCGTCAACCAGCTCACCTGTTTTAATATATTTTTCAATGATCTCGTCAGCTTTCCTTTCATCCACAAATCCGAATACCACAGGTTCTTCACCCGGAAGCGTGATTTCAACAGTAGGTTCAGCATAACAGTAACCCATACAACCGGTCTGGGTAACCACTGCTTCAATGTTACGTCGCTCAAGATGCTCAATGAAAAACTCCATAATCTCTTTTGCCCCGGAAGCTATTCCACAGGTGGCCATGGCAACTCTGACCTGAACAAGATTTTCAGGACTGTCACCCTTCTCCCGAAGATTCAGCCCCCCTTTCATCTGCTCACGCATCTTCTTAAGATCCGCAAGTGATTTGATTTTTGTCATGTTATTTATTTTAAAAATTTTGTTTTATTTTTTGAAAGCCCGAAATTACAAAATTAAACCTCCATATATATAATTTTCAATAATTTAGAATTAATCTATTTTGCTTCACGAAATTCAATTTACTCAGATTTTATAATACCCGGTGTCTTGCTTTCGCACTGTTATCTTTTATATTAGCGAATCCCCTTTCGTTCCAATTTATGATGCACTTCGTGTCCTTCGTGGTTGAAAATAAACAGCTTATTTTTCCGGAATAAATTACATTCCCACTCCCATATCCACTATATTCTCACTAATCAACGCCCTCACCTGCTCCATCAAATAAAAATCCCTGAAATCTTGTATATCTAACACTTCCTTTACTTCAGCAGAAGAAAATGTATAATTTCCTTTGTCTGTTTTAAATTCAAAAATAAAGTCAATCTGCGGGTTTGCACCCAACAGTAACATCATTACTCCGGGCAGATCACCCAAAGGTTGAAGATCAGGATGATCCCTTTTAAACTCAGCCTTAACCCTTGTCCCTTCACCCGGCCGCGAAAAAATCGCCATCTTTCCCCCAGCCATCTCTGAATGCTGTTTTAACAGGGAAAGTCCCATTCCCACCCTGCGCGTCGTGCGACTGGTGACAAAAGGATCTGTTACGTTTGCCAACAGCTCTTCAGATATCCCTGTCCCATTATCCGAAATTTCAAAAACCAGCTGATTGGTTTTTTCATTGTCAGCTATCCTGACCACCACCTCTGTAGCTTCAGCCCTGATCGAGTTCTGAACAATGTCAAGGATATTTAAGGCCAGTTCTTTCATTTTAATGATATTTGTTCCTCCTGAAAAATTCAACCACTTGCCAACCAACTTAACCACGTAACTACTCAACCGGTCACCTGTCACCCGTCACCTGTCACTTTTACTCCTTTCCTCATCCACCTGATCCCGTGATAGCGTGATCCCGTGATCCCTTTCCCTGAATCACCTGTCTTCCGTCAATTCCCTTCAACGCCATTCTGATCTCGCAGAACGATTTCTCTTTCATCCTGATAACATTATATACTCTTCCGATATCATCCGGGAAATGGGCATCTGAATTGGTAACCAAAGGGTAATCGTTTATTTCGGGATGACGCTGTGCAAATTCAACCGGATTACTCCTCCATGATACTTCCAGCGCATCCGCTTCAAGTCCGGTTGGAAAAACACCAAGCTGACTGTAGATACTGGTAACAAAACGGTCAACATGTGCCGGAATGAATAATCCGTTTAAACTATGAACCTTGCCGGCAAGCTCTTCAATGGAAACATCAAGAGCTGCGGCTAACGACCATTCTTCTTCATACTCAACCATTTCTTCCCTGTCTACCACAAGTTGATAACCCAACAGCCGGGGATTGTTTTTCACTTTCCGCAAATGTAAATCAAGGTACGACTGAAAGCTTTGTAAATCATTAAAATTTTCAAAGAACACCAGGTTATGTATTTCTTCCCTGCTCGTGACCTCTGCACCGGGAATTACCAGAATATCGTTTTCCAATCCGATCTCATATACCAGTTTTACCTGCCGTGTGGAATTATGATCTGTGATCCCTATAATGTCGAGTTCTTTTTTCCGGGCTTCATCAACAATCCGTGCAGGGCTCATATCAGTATCACCGCAGGGTGACAAAACCGAATGGATATGAAGGTCAGCACGATATTCTTTCATCATGAATGCAACAAATTATACAACTTTCCTGCTATGGTAAAGGTGTCATCTCCTGTTCCCAGTATGGGAATACTTTCCTCGTTACTCTTATCCATTGTATCACGATCAGGTTTAATGCCTTTGACCAGGATAATCCCCGGCAGATCTTTGAGGGATGCAATAGCCAGTATATTTTTATGACTCTGCAATGTTATCCAAACCTGCCCTTCCCCTGCGTTTCCCATAACATCACTTAAAAGGTCGGAAACATAGCCTCCGTTAACTTCATTGTTAAGTCCCCCTTCTCCGGAAAAAACGCTCAGATTTAATGCTGATATCAGATCACTTATTTTCATTTTTTATATCATTATTATTACCACCTTCAGTTAACCACTCCTTTCCCCATATCATTGTATTGATACTAAGCGAATCATCTACACTCATTTCATTATTGTTCATCCTGTTCAACTGCACAAAAATACAGCGGGAGATTTCAGCATTTCCCTGTACGATATCTTCTGCCAGCGTTGAGCAATCAGGTGCACCACAGACCTTACAATCAAACCCGGGTAAAGAACTTAGCAAACGGGTTTTCCTATCCATTTTTTCAAGGGCCACAGTTGTGTCCTCATCGAGTTTGTCTATCGATCGCGGGGGTA
This sequence comes from uncultured Bacteroidaceae bacterium, assembly GCA_964454295.1. Classification (GTDB taxonomy): domain Bacteria; phylum Bacteroidota; class Bacteroidia; order Bacteroidales; genus CAYVTV01. Next base: position 8,653 of record CAYVTV010000100.1, on the reverse strand, counting down.
TCTCCTCCAATGTGTCCTCTTTGGGGGCATTTTTCAGATATAGCGACTTGTTGGCTATAGGAGGATATGAAAGAGCTCTTTTTTTCATTCTGTCAACGGTAAGAAACCTGTTGCCGCTGAGAAGGATACCCCCGGCACAACTCTGGTCGCAAGCCCTGAGTTCAAGAAAATCAACAGGTTCAAGTTCTTCATTCTCAAGTTTGTCAAGAAATTCACTCACATGATGAATTCCATCGATAGCCAGCACCCTTCCTTTCATGTTTGTAATCTCGCCATTGGTAAGGCTCCATAAAATCCCTTCCCGGCTCAATAATTCCTGGTTCAGTTCAACATCTTCCATTTCTCCCGTAACAGCGAGTTCCCTGTTAATACGGTTGAAAAGATATTTCATGTTTATGACACCTGTTACCGGAGATTTCCCGTCTCCAACCGGACTTTTCACTGCGGCAATCTTTGCCGCACAGGGAGTGATGTAAAATATACCTGTGTCCTGTTCACTGTACCCCCCCGACTTCAGCTTCTCCCTGTAATACATGGCAGAAATGTCCATTGGCGGCTTAACATGGATAATATTTTTCACGAGGGAAGGATACCGAACCTGTATCAACCGTATAACTGCCGGACAGAATGATGATATTAGCGGAAGAACAGGATTGGATTCCTTCTCACGCGCATAACCCTCCAGTACAAAACCAACCGTATTTTCCACCTCGTAAACATGAGTGAACCCTGTTTTGTACAGTGCAGCATAAACCTGCCCTGCTGACACTTTGCCGGGAAACTGACCTGTTAATACTCCGGGAAGTAAAGCAACTCTGGCCTTGTAATTGAAAATGCTTTCAAAATCGTCCTGTTCAACAGTAATGGCTGAAACAGGACAAACCCTGTAACATTCACCGCAATCGATACACCTGTTCGCTATCAGACTGGCCTTTCCTTTAATCACACGTATAGCCCGGGTCGGACAAACACTCATACAGTGAGTACAACCAATACAAACCTCCTCCTGAATCTTCAGGGCATGATGAAAGAATATTTCTTTCTGATCCGGCAACATAAGCTTAAATTCCTAAAATAAAATCTTCATCTCTACTCTTGTCCCCTTCCCAACCTCACTGTCAATTTTTAAAAAATCAGTGTTCTTTTTAATATTTGAAAGCCCCATTCCCGCACCAAAGCCCATCTCTCTGACCTGGTGACTGGCAGTGGAATATCCCTCCTTCATCGCCAGTTCAACATCAGCTATACCCGGCCCCTCATCTGTCAAAACCATTTGTATCCCCTTATCATCAATATCCACTTCAATAAAACCATGCCAGGCATGAGCAACAACGTTAACCTCAGCTTCATATAAACTCACCACCACACGCCTTGATACTGCAACATCCACATTCAGCTGTTTCAATACCTTTTTAACTGCACTGGATGCATGACCTGCATTTGAGAAGTCACCACCGGTTATTTTATAACTCAGATGCATATCTCAGAAAACAGGCCGTATTCCGGCTTTATATAATTCCCCTGATATCCTGAACAAGGAATAAGGACTCTCTATAAGTACCATATTGTTTTCTTCTGCCAGTTCTTTCATGTCATCAGTAACTTTCTTATTTCTTGCAAACACAATATACGAAATATCTGATAATTCAGCAGTACGAATAGCCTGTATATTTACAAGCCCTGTAATTAACAACAGGTTGGGCTTTTCTACCCTGAGAACATCACTCATCAGATCCGATGCAAACGCATACTCCACCCTTTTTTCAATCTGATCTGTACCAGATATCAATGCGCCAGCCGTTAATCGTATTATATCACCTATTTTCATTTTTTACTTACAGTATCTAATTATCTTATTGGTTTTTAATGCCTTAGCAAAATTGTTATCCAACTAACAGAAGAAAATAAATTTTAACCTGCAGATAACAATGCAAAGATAATATTATTTCTGTTATTTTTATAACAATGTTATATAAATAACAGTGTTTTTTAAATACACCTGCATTAATATAAAAAAATGAAAAATATTTCCTGCTCAATACAAACATTTTTTACTAAATTAGCTTCCGGAGATTACAGGTAATTTTACTCTAATCCAGACACTGTACAAAAATGCTAAAACCCTCTCAAATACTACATCTTCTTGTTATTACACTGTTTGTTTTCCAATCCTGCGAAGAGAACAGTCCCGCCCCCATTACTGATGAAAACAATCCTTTTAAAGACAGAGTAAGCTACAACGGGATGGAACTCAAAGAAAAAAAGTATGAAACCCCGAATGCATTTGTTGAGATTTGGAGTAGCAACGATACACTCAGCGCTGATTATGACGGATATTTAACTGACGGAGCATATGACAGCCGGTTAAACCCTCCAAAAATTAAGGATTATACAGTAATAGTGTACTTTGATCTTAATTCACCCTCATTATCAAACCTGGCTTCGGGCACTTACCTTTTTGAAAATACCAATGAAAGAAAACCGGGAATTTTTAATGCATCTTCCTACATCCGGATTATCTCCAACGCTAAAACAGAATTGTATAATGTTACATCAGGGACGGTTACCATTGATGAGCAAAAAGGATATGTCCTTCTTGAATATGAATTAATGGTAAATAAAACTGTGAGTGTTAAGGGTCAATATACGGGCCGCATAGAGTTAAAAAGCCCATACCTCTAATTTCCAGTCTTTCCTTTAAACGTAGTTAAAAATTAAAATTGACCCCTGTCATAAAATGTAATCCCGGCATGGGATACCCGTAATTGATCTGGTATTTCTGATTCAGCAGATTCTTCCCTGATACAAAAACCTCCGCAAAACTTAGTGCTTTGTATTTCAGACTTGAATTGAGAAGGAAATAATTCTCTGTTAAATTGTTATTTAAATCTATATACAGTCCCCCGATGTAGTGTCCCTGCAACGCAAACAACAGCTTATTCCATTTATAATTTAAGCCTGCATAAACCTGGTGTGCCGGAGCGGCCAGTATTGCATCTTTAGTATCCAGATATGCATAACTAATTGAAGAAGAAAGCGAATTATCATGCAGGTAATTCAATTCCATCTCAAAACCTTTATTGGCAAATTCACCCACATTATAGCTTTTCATCATTGGAGGAGGAGAGTCATTGGGTCTTCTTTGAATTATGTTGTTCCCTTCCATAAGAAAAATACTCAGATCTGTTTTTAGTTTTCCCTGAAGGAATAACCGGGACAGGTTTAACTCGTAATTCATCATTCTCTCCGGTTCCAGGGAAGGATTGGGCGCAAACAGATATAATTCCATGATGGTGGGATTACGAAATCCTTTGGAAACAGATGCTTTCAATGTTGTCGTCGGGGTAGCATCCCATGAAATTCCACCCTGGGGAACAAGTTCATTTCCATACAAGCTGTTGTTCTCTGCCCTGACTCCGTAACTTATGTTGAACGACTCAAAGAAATTATGCCTGACCACAGCAAAAATACTTTTTTCATTCACTGTGTACCAGATATTGGCTGCATCCGGTCTCCATGCTGCATTCCCCCTTCCCCCGAATGTTTTCAAATCAGCGCCAACGGTGAATAATGTATTCCACGGAAGTGTAATTCCCTGGTAAAATGACATTCCGTAATTCTCATCATTGGAAAACCAGCCGTCAGAAAGCTCATGCTCCCCGAAATTATAATAGAGGTAGAGGCCTCCATCTACATTGTTAAACTTATTTTTTATTGTTAACGATGTTTTTCCTCTAAGAATTTCAGCTCTGAAAGCATCTGAAGCATCAAAATCCCTTCCGGGGTCAACACTGTTAAACTTTGCAAGAGTATAATCGGCAATCACTTCAACGTGTTTATTAAAATTATACCCTGTTTTAATAAATACATTATTAATCTCAAATTCCGAACTGTCCCGGTGACCGTCGGTAACATCCCTGTTCACTGAAGCAAAAGCATAAAAACCGTTCTTCCTGAACCCACCGTTTACCATATATTTCTGAGTATTATAAGATCCATAGGAAACCCTTGCACTCCCCGCAAATCCTTCCTTTGTCTGCTTTTTAGTAATAAAATTTACCACGCCGCCCATAGCGTTGGAGCCATATAGAATGCCGGCAGGTCCTTTGATGACTTCAACTCTTTCCAGATCGGATGCTACATATGAATTGGGCAGAGGATGCCCGAATATCCCCATGTACTGAGGCTGACCGTCAACCAGCATTAACACCTGCGTATTCGGATTGCCACCAACCCCCCTCATCATAATCTGGCCTGCCGATGATGAGCCTACACCAAATCCGGTAACCCCGCGCTCCGTAACAAACAAACCGGGGATTTTCCGGCTTAATACAGGTAAAACGGCCGACTCTTCCACTTCGTTTATATCATTCTTTGTCAGAACACTGACATTCACCGGCATATTTTTCCGGCTGATCTCAACCCTGGAACCGGTTACAACTACTTCATCAATCCTGATTGTATCGTCAATGCCCTGTGCATTTACACTTGTCATAAGCAAAAACCCGGAAATAACGCATAGAAAGTATTTCTTCATGTTAATTGAATTTTTATTATGTGTTATTATTATAATAATCGTGTTACTCGCATCACAAAAAAAATCAATCGATCCCGCTTTTTACCAGTTCCGCATGCTTAATCCCTTTCAAAGCTTTAAGCCTGTTGGACAGGTTCACAATACGCCCTGCCTTGCCTTTCACTGCAACAACTTCAATACAATTATGGTCGTCAATATGTATATGCTGACCCGCCAATATCAGGCAATGATATTCATGTTGAAGGCCGGTTATTCTCTTGTGTAATTCTTTAATATTATGATCGTATATTATCACAATGGATCCTGCAACCATCTGATCATCCACCCAATTTTTCTCCACAATGTTTTTCTTTATGAGAAAACGAATGGCCTGAGAACGATTGGGGAAACGATTGGTTTCAACCAGCTTGTCCAGTTCCTTTAACAACTCTGCTTCCAATGATACGCCAAATCGTTTTAATGACATGGTGTTATGTTTTTTAATTTCGTGTTACAAAGATAGAATATTTTTTTTATAAAAAATAAATAGTGAAAAACAATATAAGGTTCTTCCTTCATTTCTATCATAACCTTCAACTTTAAAACTTTATAAACCTTCCACTTTAAAACTTTATAAACTTTCCACTTTAAACTTTATAAACCTTCCACTTTAAAACTTTATAAACTTTCCACTTTAAACTTTATAAACTTTCCACTT
>CAYVTV010000100.1:0-3319 GCA_964454295.1 uncultured Bacteroidaceae bacterium | reverse complement strand
CCACTTTAAAACTTTATAAACTTTCCACTTTAAACTTTATAAACTTTCCACTTTATTCACAACCGCAGCCCATCCCCCGCCCGGAGCCATATCAATAGTCATTACCGTATCAGGATTAACCGTTTGTTTAATGTACCTGAAATCCGACCCAAACCTGTCGGCATTGATCCCATCCTTCCATATTTCAATTTCATATTCACCCGGCTCCAGAAAATCAAAGTTTATTTCAAGGGAACGGGCATCCCAGTTAGTCAGCGCTCCCATAAACCAGCGATCTCCTTGTTTTCGCGCAATGGCAACATATTCTGCAATTTTTGCATGAAGTACTTTGGTGAAATCCCAGGTCGTCGGCACCTCTTTCAGAAATTCCATGCATCCGGGTTCCCTGTAATAATTGGAAGGATTATCTGCCAGCATCTGTAAAGGACTTTCATATACAACATACAGGGCTAACTGATGACACCTTGTCCCCATACTCATAGGCTGATCAAAAACAATCCTGAAATTTTCCCTGGTGCCGTTTATCATAGCACCTGGTGTATAATCCATAGGTCCCGTTACCATACGAATAAACGGTATTATAAGGTTATGTTCGGGGGAAGGAAGCATTGACCATTTGTTGTTTTCCAGTCCCTTAACCCCTTCATAGGAAATAACGTTCGGGAATGCCCTGTGCATGCCGGTTGGCTTGTACGATCCGTGAAAATCTACAAGCAGTTTTCGTTTGGCTGCTTCACGGGCAATCTTATAATAATAATTCACCATCCACTGATCATCCCGCTGCATAAAATCAACCTTAATACCTTTAACTCCCCATTTCTCAAACTGATTAAGCGCTTTCTCCAGTTGATCATCCAAAGCTTTCCATGTCATCCAGAGAATGATCCCAACCTGCTTTTCCTTCCCGTATTTTATCAGTTCTTCCACATCCATACCCTCAGCAACCGACATGATGTTATCCAGATCATACCACCCCTCGTCGAGAATGATATAAGGAATGCCGTATTCCGAGGCAAAGTCAATATAGTATTTATATGTTTCGGTGTTGATACCTGCCCTGAAATCGACCCCATAAATGTTGTTGGCATTCCACCAGTCCCACGCCACCTTACCCGGTTTTATCCATGACACATCATCAAGCTTAAGCGGATCAGATAATTTATATATTATCTCGGATTCTATAAGCTGAGCATCATTTTCGGTAATCATAACCACTCTCCAGGGAAAGGACCTTGTTCCGGAAGTTACTGCCAGGTAATCTGCATACTCAACAACCGGTATATCCCTGTCATTTAATTGTTCCGTTTTCAGGGGATAATGCGGAAACTTTCCCTGCAACCCCGTATCACCGTACTTTTGAAGATACATCCCCGGATAATCAACCAGCTCCGCTTCCGAGATGAATGCTTTACGCCCTTTCCCCAGATCAACCAGAATAGCGGTGGAGCAGAACATGTTTTCATCGATCCCGGATAGGGAAAGGTATTTATACTCCCGTTCCTGGTGGGAAAACATGCTTTCTTCCTCAGGAAACCATATCTTATGATCATCATTGAATACAAATGAGGTAAGTTCACCGCTAACCTTAATAGATTTATTCATTTTTGTTTCCCAGCGATACGCCATACCCTCATCATATACCCTGAACAGTAATGAATAATTTCCCCTGAAATAAATGGTTAACTCATAATAGTGATTGATAATATCTTTATATTTTCTGGGAACTGCAGGGTTAATTGTATTTAAAACCGTATTTCTGCTTACTTTCTGAACCTTAGGGTCTTTACCGAGATTTTTCGCGTCAACAATCATATCAATTTCTGAAGGTCCCAGAATTGTTTCACCATTAAATGTAATGCTGTAAGTGATATCATCATTTATCTCAACAGTTACTGATAGTTTTTCGTTTGGCGATTTGATAGTGTATGTCTCAGCAGATAAAATACTCATACATAAACTTAAGAGTGCTGTTATTGTTAAAAGATTTTTCATAATGTGATGTTTTTAAATTCAACTAATTGATTATTAAATTATACCTGGTGCAATTTTTATCGTATATAAACAATTGAAACCCCCATACACTGGCGTACACAACAAGGACATGAACAAAAATGGGGGTTCCATGCCCTTTAGCAGGTCAGGTAGCAATAACATATTGATTTTTAATAACATAATTAATATTTGTACGCATGAAACCCACATCCCAAGTACTCGGGACAACAAGGACATGAAATATAACAGAAATAATATTTTACCGGTTGCGGGGAGAACTTAACTATTATATTTCAGAACTTAGAAAGGACTGAAAACCCGAAATTATAAAAATATTTAATAAAAACAGTTACGACACTGTTGTTGCCATAATAATCAGAGAAAAAATTTCTGAAAATAATTAAATTAATAAAAGTTACCATATATGGTAACTTTTATTAACTTTGCAAAGTATGAGAATAATAAAAGAGAAAACCCTTAGGGATTATTGCAGGTTGAGTAAATACCAACTGGCAGCCGGGCCTTTAAAAGCCTGGATTTTCGAAGTAAAATACTCAACCTGGGATAATGCAAACGAACTGAAGATAAAATATGGTAATGCAAGTATAATAAGTTCAAAACGGGTAGTGTTCAATATAAAAGGCAATGATTACCGGTTAATTGTTGATATTGAATACAAACTTAAAATTGTTTTTATTGTGTGGTTCGGTACACATATGGAATATGATAAAATAGATGCAAAAACAGTAAATTATGAAAACTAAGATATTAAAGACAGAGCAAGAATATAACGAGGCTTGCGAAAGGATTTACATCCTTATTAACAGTTCAGAAAAGGCTATTGAACCAGACAGCCCGGAAGGCGAAGAAATGGAACTTTTATCGTTGCTTGTTGAAAAATACGAACAGGAACACTACCAGATTGAAGCCCCTGACCCAATCGAGGCAATTAAGTTCAGAATGGAACAAATGAATCTTAAGCAAGCTGATATTGCACCATTATTTGGTGGCAAAACAAGAGTATCCGAAGTATTGAACGGAAAAAGAACATTAACGCTAAAAATGATAACCTTATTAAACAGATACTTAGGAATACCTTTAGAATCATTGGTAAGTGGGAATAAGGATATTAAACTGGAAACAGAAAAAAAAGAGAAACTTTTAAAAATATCTTCAATCAAAAAATACGTAAGTGGTAGCAGGGTAGCAATGATTTAAAACTCACAACCGACCCAATACCCGCTCTTCCACAGCAGTTTTTTGTAATGCCTTGCTTTCCTCCCCTGGCTTTGAGGGTTAACTAATCAATGATCATCATCTCATCAAT
>CAYVTV010000099.1:0-14143 GCA_964454295.1 uncultured Bacteroidaceae bacterium | reverse complement strand
ATGGAAATGGCGATGCATCAGTTCTTGGTCCTAATCCTGAAAGTGCACCAATCGAAGAACAAGGTTTTGGTTGGAAAAATCCAAAAGGTAAAGGCAATGCCGAACATACTGTAAGCAGTGGTTTGGAAGGTGCATGGACAACTTACCCAAACAAATGGAACAACACGTATTTTTATTTACTTTTCACCTATGACTGGGAAATCAGAAAGAGTCCTGCCGGAGCACAACAATGGGAACCAATAAATATTAAAGAGGAAGACAAACCTTTTGATGCTCATGTGCCTGGGGTTCGCAGAAATCCGATGATGACCGATGCTGATATGGCGTTGAAGATTGACCCTGAATACAGAAAAATAGCTGAGAGTTTTTATAAAGACCCAAAATATTTTGCTGAAGTTTTTGCAAGAGCATGGTTCAAACTCACGCATCGGGATTTAGGCCCTAAAAGTCGTTATCTTGGAACTGATGTTCCAAAAGAAGATTTAATTTGGCAAGACCCAATACCTGCAGTTGATTACACGCTTTCAGAATCGGAAATTGAAGATTTAAAAATTAAACTTCTCAATTGCGGTTTAACTCAAACTGAGCTTATTAATACAGCCTGGGACAGTGCAAGAACTTTCAGATGTTCCGATTACAGAGGTGGTGCTAATGGCGCAAGAATACGCCTTGCCCCTCAGAAAGATTGGGAAGGAAATGAACCTCTAAGACTTGAAAGAGTTTTGAATAAACTTACTGAAATTCAGTCAGGATTGAGCAAAAAAATAAGCATTGCGGATTTGATTGTTTTAGGTGGTAGTGCGGCAATTGAAAAAGCCATTGAAAAAGCAGGATTCAAAATTAAAGTTCCTTTTGTTGCCGGACGAGGTGATGCAACTGCTGAAATGACAGACGTTGAATCTTTCGAAGTGCTTGAACCAATTCATGACGGTTACAGAAATTGGCAGAAAAAAGAATATGCCGTAAAACCCGAAGAAATGCTTCTTGACAGAACTCAGTTGATGGGTCTTACCGCTCCCGAAATGACAGTTTTGATTGGTGGTATGCGAGTTTTAGGAACAAATCATGCAGGAACAAAACATGGTGTGTTTACGGATAAAGAAGGTGTTCTAACCAACGATTTTTTTGTAAATCTTACCGACATGAGTTTCGTATGGGAACCCGTTTCTGAAAATCTATACAATATTAGAGAAAGAAAAACCGGGAAAATTAAATGGACAGCAACACGAGTTGATCTGGTTTTTGGCTCTAATTCAATATTGCGTGCTTATGCCGAAGTTTACGCACAAAACGATAACAAAGAAAAATTTGTGAATGACTTTGTGAAAGCTTGGGTGAAAGTAATGAATGCAGACCGATTTGATAAATAATTTTTAAAATAAAAATATAGGAAAAACAAGGAATAAAAATCTCATCAGATGATGTAGAAGAACTTTCGGTTTTGTTATTTTTTGGAATTGAGAACTGGAATTATTAAACAATAAATTCCGGAAATCCATTAACAGCTGCAGGAACATTAAATTCCTCAGGGTAGGAGATACCTGTCAGAAAAAGACCTTTTGCATCAGCTGATTTTCCCGCGGAGGAGCGGTCCCTGCTTTCAATAACCTCCCTGAAGCAGGGGATGGTCATTTTCCCTCTTCCAACTTCCAGTAATGTTCCCACAATAGCTCTCACCATATTACGCAGAAACCTGTCGGCACTTATCCGGTATACCAGGAATCCGTTCTTCTCATTCCATTCTGATTCAATAATATGGCAGATATTTGTTTTGGCATTTCCATGCAACCTGGCAAAGCTGGTGAAATCATCATATTCCTTAAGGATTCCTGAGGCAAGGATCATGTCCTGAACATCAAGTGTGCCATAAACATAAGATGAGAATTCATTGAGGAAGCAGGTTTTTTCCCTCGCGATCACGTAGTGGTATGTTCTTTCTGTTGCACTGAACCTTGCATGAAAATCATCCGGCACTTTCTGAATGCCATGTATCCGGATATCCTGCGGCAGCAACCTGTTAAGTCTGAAAACCAGGTCAGGATCGTTCTCCTGAATAGTGGAAGATGTATCAAAGTGCGCGATAAAGAAGGAAGCATGAACGCCCTTATCGGTGCGGCCTGCGCCACAGGTGTTAACATCTTCGCGGAGCAGGGTTTTCAATGCGTAATTCAACACCTGCTGGACGGAGACAGATTTCGGCTGAATCTGCCATCCGTAGTAATTTGTTCCTTTGAAGGAAAGGTGGAGAAGATATTTACTGGTGACGGTTTGCATGATGTTGTTGACCGAAAGGTTCGGGATTCAAATATAGTAAAGTTAATGAACCTGTACATTTTTGCAAATTTTGCAACCACGTAACCACTTACCCACCCGCCTCCTCATCCCCACTCCAGAAATTTCTCCCTCTGTATCTCCCTCAGCTTTGGCTTTTCGGCATTCAAACTTCCCCCGTTTAGAACCTTATTATATTTCTCCAGATAAGCTTCTGCCATCTTCCCCGAATTAAATACATCGGCTGCATATTCGTGACAGGTTTTCGCTGAGTATTGAGCTGCATTTTTTAATTCTTTTGCAAGTTCTTCTGACCTGTTGGATAAAAACCCCACTTCTTTATTTACAATTTCAGGAAGCGAGCCATATGGCGTACCGAAAACCGGACAGCCAAAATACAGGCTTTCAATAAGAGATAAACCAAACGGTTCATGCCATCTTACCGGAAAGATCAATCCTTTTGAATGTTGCAGTATGTTGTTCTTCTTCCTGTCGTTAACCATCCCGTGGAATGTAACTCTGGGATTCAGGGTTAATCTGAATCCCATCCTGATGTTTAATCTGTATCCTCCGATTACCTTAAGTTTTTCATCCTTTGCCAGATGTATGGTATGGATTGCCCCCCTTACATTCTTCAGCCTCCATGCTGCATTCCCCAGAAAGTGAAAATAGCCCCTTTTATTACCTGTAACTACACTTCCGTAATCATCCCAGTCCAACCCATTATAAACAAACGAGCGGGAGCCATGCCTGTCTGCATGGTTGCGGGATATAAAGACAGTATTGATGTCAAACTCCCTCTGGTCATTACAGTTTCCGTGTTGGGTTATGATATATGGTTTCCGTATTTCTTCCTTAACAGGGAAATTAAAATGAACTATGTCGCAGTGTTCTGGTATTTGTTCTGATAGTGGCCTTGATGGATCCAGATACAATACATTTCCGAAATGACAGGACGACCCTTTCTTAACAAGGTAGGTAACCTTATGCCCTTTTTTAACCAGTTCTTTTCCCAGATACCAGATGACTCTCTCAGTCCCGCCATAATTGATAACAGGGATTTTTCCGGTGTTTGCTATAAGGATGTTCATTCATTTCAAGGTTTAGGATTCCAGATTTCAGATTCCAGGTTCCAGATTCCAGATTTCAGATTTCAGGTTCCAGATTTCAGATTCCAGATTCCAGATTCCGGATTTCAGATTCCAAATTTCAGGTTCAAGGGTGCTCCTTGCTAAGTTACTGCCCGACGGCTGCGCTTGCCGAAGCCCGGATTTCTGTATTAACTTGCCGGTTAAGCTTGCTGCAACAAGGCTTACAGGGAAAATATAATCTGCGCCTTTACGTACTTTTTTCATGTTATTGAAACTCTCTAATCCCGCGCCTCTCCATCAGCTGAGCTTGTTGAGACCAAAATTCAACATATTTTTTGTCAATCACAACTCTTTGGTATTATTTACGTATATAAATTAACTTTAAATTAATCCTTATTAACCGGAACATATTAACTTATTTTTATTTTCCCCCTTTATCCGGCAGGACGTATGAGATGGAATGACGAAAAAAAAGACTTCAGGCATTTTCTGAGACTGGAAAAATCCTTATCTGAAAATTCTGTTGAAGCCTATTCGGCGGATATTAATAAGTTTATTCAATACCTTGAACATAAAGACCTTGATATACAACCTTCAGAAGTTAAGCCCCTGCATATTAAGGATTTTATCAAATGGATCAATGAATTGGGAATGAGCGCAAGAACTCAGGCAAGGGTAATTTCAGGGATAAAGGCTTTCTACAGGTTTCTTTTACTGGAAGAAAGGGTAGGGGAAGACCCGTGTATTCTCATTGAATCACCCAAAACGGGCAGAAAACTTCCTGATGTATTATCCATAGAGGAGATCGATAAGCTGATCTCAGTGATTGATCTGAGCACACCTGAAGGTCATCGTAACAAAGCCATACTTGAAGTTTTGTATGGCTGCGGGTTAAGGGTTTCAGAACTCACAAACCTCAAATTATCCTGCTTATTCCTGGATAAGGGATTCATTAAGGTTATAGGGAAGGGGGATAAGGAAAGACTTGTTCCTATTGGTAAAAAAGCTGCTGAAGCAGTTAACTGGTATTTACATGACAGAAATGCGCTGAGTTTTATGGATAAATCCAGCCGTGACATTCTATTTCTGAACAGGAGAGGGAAAAAGCTTTCCAGGGTGATGGTTTTCCTGGTGATAAAAGAACTGGCGGAGAAAGCGGCTATAAAGAAGAAAGTAAGTCCTCATACCTTCAGGCATTCCTTTGCTACGCACCTTATTGAGGGCGGGGCTGATCTCAGGGCAGTCCAGGAGATGCTGGGACATGAATCTATCCTCACCACTGAAATATATACACATCTCGACAGGGAATTTCTTAAAGAGACCATTGCCACCTATCACCCGCGCGCCCTTCACGGGTAATTGCCCCCGTCTGCATAGCATGCTATGCGGCTATGTAACCACTCAATTACAAAGGACGCACAGCCGTGCGTCCCTCACCCACTCAACCACATAACCACGTAACCACTCTACCACGTCCACCCTCAAAAAACACGCTTTTGGCTACATTTGAAACCAATTTAATTTTTTTTCCCTACATTTGTATTTTTATTTTTTATTCTCAGTTAGCATAATTTATTAATTCATAAATATATAAGAAAGAAAGGAGACGAAAATGTCACAAGTTAAACGTGTTTACACATTCGGTAATAAGAAAGCCGAAGGCAGGGCGGATATGAAGAATCTGCTTGGCGGCAAAGGGGCTAATCTTGCCGAGATGAATCTTATTGGAATTCCGGTACCTCCCGGGTTTACTATCACAACAGAGGTTTGTGCTGAATATAATAAATTCGGAAAAGAGAAAGTAGTCGAATTGGTCAGAAAAGAAGTTGAGGATGCGGTGAAGAATGTTGAAGACATAATGGGCACAAAATTCGGGAGCAATGAGAATCCGTGTCTTATGTCTGTAAGGTCAGGAGCAAGGGCTTCCATGCCCGGTATGATGGACACGATCCTGAATCTGGGTATGAATGATGATGCGGTGCAGGGTCTTATTAAAAAAACCAGCAACCCCAGGTTTGCATGGGACTCCTACCGCCGTTTTGTTCAGATGTACGGTGATGTTGTTCTGGGTATGAAACCTGAATCCAAGGAAGACGAAGATCCTTTTGAAGTGATCATACATCACCTGAAAGAGGAAAAAAATATTGTGAATGACTCTGAGCTGACTGCTGATGATTTTAAGGAGTTGGTGAAGAGATTCAAACATGTTGTTAAAGAAAAAACAGGGAAAGATTTTCCTGCTGATCCGTGGGAACAGTTATGGGGTTCTGTTGTAGCGGTATTCGAAAGCTGGAATAATGAAAGAGCCACATACTACCGTAAGATAAACAATATTCCCGCTGAGTGGGGTACAGCTGTGAATGTACAGGCAATGGTATTTGGAAATATGGGGCAAAGCTCCGGCACAGGTGTAGCATTTACCAGAGATGCAGGTACCGGTGAAAATATTTTTAATGGAGAGTATCTTATTGACGCTCAGGGAGAAGACGTTGTTGCAGGCATCAGAACTCCACAGCAGATCACTAAAGAAGGATCCCTGAGATGGGCTGCTCTTGCGAGAGTATCGGAAGAAGAAAGAAAAAATAAATACCCTTCTCTCGAAGAAGCTTTACCGGAAGCATATAATGAGTTATTTTCCATCCAGAAAAATCTTGAGGCTCATTATAAAGACATGCAGGATATTGAATTTACCATTCAGGAGAATAAACTATGGATGCTCCAGACCCGTAACGGTAAACGTACAGGTGCTGCTATGGTAAAAATAGCCATGGATATGCTGAGGGAAGGCATGCTTGATGAGAAGACGGCAATTCTGAGATGTGACCCTGCAAAACTCGATGAATTGTTACATCCGGTGTTTGAAAAATCAGCGATTAAAGCGGCCCGTGTACTGGCAAAAGGACTTCCTGCTTCTCCCGGTGCAGCAACAGGTCGTATTGTTTTCTTTGCCGATGAAGTAGAAGATTGGGTTAATAAGGGAGAGAGAGTTATCCTTGTTCGTATTGAAACTTCTCCCGAAGATCTTAAAGGGATGAACCTGGCACAGGGTATTCTTACTGCAAGAGGTGGTATGACATCACATGCTGCAGTAGTTGCCAGGGGAATGGGTAAATGTTGTGTTTCCGGAGCCGGGGGCATAAAGGTTGATTACAGAGCGAGGACTATGACTGTTGATGGCACTGTTATGAAAGAAGGTTCATGGATATCACTCAACGGCTCAACAGGGGAGGTGTATGATGGTCAGATAAAAACTATTGAACCCGAGCTTAGCGGTGATTTTGGCGAATTAATGACCCTGACTGATAAACACGCTAAAATAAAAGTCAGAACCAATGCCGACTCTCCAAAAGACAGTCAGATAGCAAGAAATTTCGGTGCAACGGGTATAGGACTATGCCGTACAGAACATATGTTCTTTGAAGGAGACAGGATTAAAGCTATGCGCGAAATGATCCTTGCATCTGATGAAACAGGACGAAGAAAAGCATTGGATAAGCTGCTTCCCATTCAGAGGGAGGATTTTGAGGGAATTTTTGAAGCCATGAACGGACTGCCTGTTACTGTGCGTCTGCTTGATCCGCCCTTACATGAATTTGTTCCTCATGAGGAAGCTAATCAAAAGATCATGGCCAAGGAAATGGGAATCTCTCCGGAAGATGTTAAAGCTAAGGTTAATAGTCTGCATGAATTTAATCCTATGCTCGGACACAGAGGCTGCCGCTTAGGTAACACCTATCCTGAAATTACTGAAATGCAGGCCAGAGCTATTATTGAGGCGGCTCTTAACCTGAAAGCAAAAGGCATAACCGCTGTTCCTGAGATTATGATACCTCTAACCGGTACAGAAATTGAATATAAATTGCAGGAGGATATCGTAAAAGCAACGGCGGAGAAGGTATTTACTGAAAGAGGCGACAGGATTGAATATCTTGTGGGTACTATGATCGAAATTCCAAGAGCTACACTGGTGGCAGATAAAATTGCAAATTATGCCGATTTCTTCTCATTTGGCACCAACGATCTTACCCAGATGACTTTTGGCTATTCCAGAGATGATGCCGGTACTTTCCTTCCCATTTATATTGAAAAAGGGATACTTAAAAATGATCCATTCCAGATACTTGACAGAGAAGGAGTTGGTCAACTGGTTGAGCTCGGTATTAAAAGAGGAAGAAGCTCAAAACCTGATCTGAAAGTAGGTATCTGCGGCGAACATGGCGGTGAGCCCAGTTCTGTTGAATTCTGTCATATGGCAGGTATGAATTATGTTTCATGCTCACCATTCAGAGTTCCTATTGCACGCCTTGCCGCAGCACATGCTGCCATTAAAAATAATTAAATTTGTTATGTACTGATTAAGAAAGAGGCTTTTGAAAGAGCCTCTTTTTTTATTTTGTTGTACCGGACTATTAACCGGATAATTATGATTTTTATAACAAAATCCTGCATTTTTCTTTCAATTAATACAATATTTATGTATTTAACCTTATAAATTTTATTATTTTTGCCAAATTATTTTTAATTCTAAACTTTTCTTTATGAAATCACCTGATTTGACAAAATATGGAATTACAGATGTGCAGAAGATTTATTATAACCTGTCATATGATGAGCTGTTCAGGCATGAAACAGACGCTTCCCTTGAGGGCTTTGAAAAGGGTATAGTTACAAAAATGGGTGCTGTTGCAGTTGATACCGGAATTTTTACAGGAAGGTCACCCAAAGACAAGTTCATTGTTAAAGAAAAAAGTTCTGAGCATAATATATGGTGGAGAAATGAACAACGTACATCTTCTGATAATAAACCTGTATCTGAGGAGGTTTGGAATGAATTAAAACGGTTGTCTGCTACACAGTTATCAGGTAAAAAATTATATGTACAGGACGGCTATGCGGGTGCAAATCCTGATTCCAGGATTAAAATAAGGTTTATCATGGAGGTAGCCTGGCAGGCGCATTTTGTTAAAAACATGTTTATCAGACCTTCTGAACAGGAACTCGGTGATTTTGAACCTGATTTTGTGGTGCTGAATGCTTCTAAAATAACAGATCCCGATTGGCAGAGACACAACCTTCACAGTGAGGTCTTTGCTGTATTTAACCTGGGAGAAAGGATGGCCTGTATAGGAGGATCATGGTATGGGGGCGAAATGAAAAAGGGTATATTTTCAATAATGAATTATTACCTGCCGTTGAAGGGTATTGCTTCGATGCATTGCAGTGCCAATGTAGGTAAAAAGGGTGATGTGGCCATTTTCTTCGGTCTTTCAGGAACAGGCAAGACTACTCTTTCGGCTGATCCCAACCGTGCACTGATAGGCGATGATGAACATGGATGGGATGATGAGGGGATCTTTAATTTTGAAGGGGGATGTTATGCCAAGACCATAGATCTTGATCCTGAGAAAGAACCGGATATTTACCATGCCATCAGGCGTGATGCCCTCCTTGAAAATGTGGTGGTTAATGATAAGGGCGAAATAGATTTTAAGGATGGATCAAAAACTGATAATACAAGGGTGTCGTATCCTATCTATCATATTGACAATATTGTAAAACCTGTTTCAAAGGCAGGGCATGCCAGCAATGTAATTTTCCTCACCGCCGACGCATTTGGTGTGTTGCCTCCTGTATCCAAATTAACTCCGGAACAAACCGAATATCATTTTATAAGTGGATACACTGCAAAGGTTGCCGGAACGGAAAGGGGTATTACAGAGCCTTTACCGTCATTTTCAGCATGCTTTGGTGCTGCTTTTCTTTTACTCGATCCCACCGTTTATTCTGAACAATTAACAAATAAAATGAAACAGCACGGGGCTGTTGCATGGCTGGTCAATACTGGCTGGATTGGTGGCCCTGTTGGTGTGGGAAGAAGAATTGATATCCCCGCAACGCGTGCAATTATCGATGCCATACTGGACGGCTCACTGGATAAAGCAGAGTACGAATCCATTCCTTATTTTAATCTGCTCATTCCCAAAAATGTTAAAGGAGTTGACAGTCATATTTTAAACCCTCAGAATATCTGGAGCGATAAAAATGCATGGAAAGAGTCAGCTCTTAAACTTGCTGAAAAATTCATCAATAACTTCAAAAAATACACTGATTCGGAGGCTGCCCTGAAACTGGCTGAGGTTGCAGGGCCAGTGTTACAAACATAAAAAATGCCGGACTCTATAGTGATAATACTATTATCGTTACTTGCCTACCTTATTGGAGCCATTCCTACTTCTGTGTGGACAGGTAAACTGTTTTACCGGATTGACATACGCGATCATGGCTCAGGAAATGCAGGAGCTACGAATGTGATGAGGGTACTGGGGGTTAAAGTTGGAATACCTGTTTTACTTATCGATATTTTAAAGGGATGGGTGGCTGTTCAGGTTATCCATTTTTCCAATATATATGAGCCGGGTTCCGATATGTTTGTAAATGTCAGGATAATTCTTGGCATTTGTGCCGTAATCGGACATATTTATCCTGTTTATGCGGGTTTCAGGGGAGGGAAGGGGGTGGCAACTATTTTTGGTGTGCTGCTGGCTCTCCACCCTGCGGCAACATTATCTGCTGCAGGGATATTTCTCATATCCCTGGTGATCTCAAAATATGTTTCTGTCAGCTCTATGCTGGCCGGACTTTCATTTCCCCTCTGGATAATTATTATTTTTAAAAGTCCTTTTACCTTCCTGCAGATCTTTTCAATTCTTACAGCTCTCTTATTGATAGTCACCCATTTTAAAAATATCAAAAAGCTTATTCGTGGTGAGGAGAAGAAAGCATATTTTCTTTTTGGTAAGAAATGATTTTTATCGGACTACTCTCGCAGAGCCTCCTTTCATGAGTTTTTCCACCTCCGCAAGGGTGGCCATTGATGTATCACCTGGAGTTGTCATAGCCAGTGCTCCGTGCGCTGCCCCATATTCAACTGCAAGTTTCGGATCTCCTGTTTTCAATATGCCATATACTAAACCCGATGCAAAACTGTCACCCCCACCTACACGGTCAAGAATTTCAATATCTTCCCTGTGCACTGACTCATAAAATTTGCCGTCAGCCCAGCAGATTGCCCCCCATGAATTAACCGACGCACTTTTAACAGTCCTCAGTGTAGTGGCTATTACTAAGAAATTAGGATATTCCTTAACAACCTGCCGGATCATTTTCTTGTATCCTTCTGTATCCAGAGCCGATAAATTCTCATCTGTGCCTTCTACTTCAAAACCGAGACTGGCAGTGAAATCTTCCTCGTTACCAATCATTACATCAACATACCGTGCTAAACGCCTGTTCACTTCTCTTGCTTTCTCCTGTCCGCCTATAGTTTTCCATAATGAAGGCCTGTAGTTCAAATCATAGGAGATAATGGTTCCATGTTTCTTTGCAGACATCATAGCTTCTTCCATCACGTCAGCCGTTGTTTCCGACAGGGCAGCAAAGATTCCCCCGGTATGAAACCATTGTGAACCTTCCTTACCGAAAATATATTCCCAGTCTATGTCACCAGCCCGTAATTGGGATGCTGCAGTATTTCCCCTGTCGGACACCCCCAATGCACCCCTTAAGCCATATCCCCTTTCAGTAAAATTCAAACCATTCCTGACCCCCCTTCCAATACCGTCATAGGGTACCCACCTGATAAATTTAGTATCCACTCCTCCCTGCATGATAAAATCCTCAACCAGTCTTCCCACATCATTATCAGCAAATGCAGTTACAATAGCCGTGGGTAGTCCAAAACACTTGCGCAATCCTCTTGCAACATTGTACTCCCCTCCACCTTCCCAGGCTTTAAACTCTCTGGTTGTCCTGATCCTGCCTTCACCAGGATCCAGACGTAACATTACCTCTCCTAATGAAATGCAGGCATATCTGCCTTCGTCGAAACTTTTTACTGGTAATTTATTCATAATAAAGAACTATATTTTTAAAATATTAAACAGCCTGAAATTCACTATCTAGCCTCTCCATAAGATCCTTCTGTGATATATTTCTGATCAGCTTACCACTTTCTGCGATTGAAATATGTCCGCTCTCTTCCGACACAACAATGACAAAAGCATCGGTAAGTTCGGTTATGGCAATAGCAGCGCGATGTCTTAACCCATATTCCGGAGGAAGTCCCGGATTGTCGTTAACAGGCAGAACCACCCTTGCCGCATGTATCTTCTCATTTTCAATAATAATAGCACCATCGTGCATCGGACTTTGTTTATTAAATAAACTGATAAGCAAGCGGCTGGAAGTATTTGCATCCAGAATATCTCCTGCCTGCGAATACATGTCGAGAGTTGATTTTCTCTTAATTACAATTAAAGCACCCGTTTTTGTAGTGGCAAAATATATCACTGCCTTTAATATGGATTTGATACGCAACGGGGGCTTCGGGGCAATGTCCACATTTAAAAAGTTTTCCAGCCTTATTTTATTCCTTGCAATATAACGGGTGCCGATTATCAGTAAAAATCTCCTTATCTCCTGCTGAAAAACAATGATCAGGGCAATGACACCGACACCAATAATCTGACCCAGAATAGAACTGACAAGTTCCATTTTTAACATTTTCACAATTCCCCATAGTATGTAAATGGCTATTATCCCTATTATTATATTCAGCGCAACAGTTCCCCGTACAAGCATATATATATTGTACATTATCAATGCTATCAATAAAATATCAATGACATCAAGTATCCTGATCTGTATAAAAAATGAAATCATCAGTATTATTAAATATTATACAAAGATAATGAAAGGTAATTATTAAATAATGTTGAATTTAAAGGTATAATATTCACCATTTGTTCTATATTATTTACGGAGTTTTGTAAAAAGCTTCACGGTTTCAACAGCTTCTTTAACATCATGAACCCGAAGTATGTCAGCTCCTTTCAATAATGCAGCCATATGTAGTGCAGTAGTGCCATTAAGCGCCTGATCCAGGTCAACATCCAGGTATTTGTATATCATCGATTTCCTTGATATTCCAACCATCAGGGGAGCTTCCAGCATCCGGAAAGCTTCGAGTTCCTTTAATAAGGTGTAGTTGTGATCCAGTGTTTTGCCAAAACCAAATCCGGGATCAATGATGTAATCCATCACTCCCTTTTGTTTTATCTGATCAATTTTTTTGGCAAAGAATAAAAGCAGATCGTTGGTTACATCCTGGTAAACCGGATTATTCTGCATAGTCAGGGGTGTACCCTGCATATGCATTAACACATATGGAATCTGGTACCTTGCAATGACATCAATCATCCTGTTGTCATATTCTCCGGCCATAACATCATTTATCATGGTTGCCCCATAATCTCTAATCATAATTTCTGCAACTTCCGGCCGGAAAGTATCAATAGAAACAGGGAAATCAGGATATTCCCTGTGCATTATCTCCAAAGCTGCAATTAATCTTCTAAGTTCTTCTTTCTCTGATATTTCTGCTGCTCCCGGTCGCGTTGAATACCCCCCAATATCAATAATGTCAGCCCCTTCTCCGATAATTTGACCGATTCGCTCAAAAATCTGCTTCGCGGAAATATATTTTCCCCTGTCATAGAAAGAATCAGGGGTGACATTCAATATTCCCATAACTTTCGGAATATCCAGATTCATTAACCTCCCATTGAGATTGATGCTGAAATTCTTCGAAAATAAATTATCTTTACACCAGGTTTTACTCACAAGCAGATAATTTTTAACAAAGTTAATATTTTATATGAATTTTGTAGTGATTGAAGGGCTGGACGGCTCGGGAAAATCGACCCAGATAAAATTACTGAAGGATTATCTGGTTAAGAATAATGTTGAATACAAATTTATTCATTTCCCAAGGACCGATGCACCGGTTTACGGGGAATTGATTGCAAGGTTTCTGCGGGGTGAACTGGGGAGTATCAATTCTGTGGATCCCTACCTTGTTGCACTGCTGTATGCAGGGGACAGGAATGAGGCAAAAATACAAATCAGGGAATGGATAGATGCCGGGTATTTTGTATTACTCGACAGATACGTGATTTCAAATATCGCTTTTCAGTGTGCAAAACTCAATAATATAAGAGAGAGGGAGAAGTTAAAAAAATGGATACTGGAACTGGAATATACACATAACCACCTGCCTGTTCCTGACCTGAATCTTTTTCTTGATGTTCCCTTTGATTTTACCAGAAAGCAGCTTACAACCAACAGGAAGGGTGATGACAGAATCTATCTTGAGGGAAGAGACGATATTCACGAAGCTGATCTTGAATTTCAGAAAAAAGTACGGGACGTTTACCTGTCGCTTGAACAAAGTGAAAAAAATTATCATATCCTGCGGTGTTACAATGATGACCTGGATATCCTTACGCCTGATTTGATTATTGGTGAGATTATTAAACGTATTAAACTATAGTTTATAATGAAATATATAAGACTTCTCAGCAGAGTTTTCACAGGCATTGTATTTATTTTTTCCGGTTTTGTCAAAATGGTGGATCCGTTAGGTTCTGCTTATAAATTTAGTGATTATTTCCATGCCTTTGGTCTTGGATTTCTGGAACCTGTATCCTTGCCACTGGCCATACTGTTATCTTCGATTGAAGTAACAATGGGGATTGCATTGCTCTTATCATACCGCATGAGGGTTTTCTCATGGCTGGTTATGATCTTTATGTCTTTTTTTACTGTTCTTACTTTCTTTCTCGCAATATATAATCCGGTAACCGATTGCGGCTGTTTCGGAGATGCATTGATCCTCACCAACTGGCAAACTTTCTGGAAGAATATAGTGATCCAGGTTTTTG
>CAYVTV010000098.1:1665-14177 GCA_964454295.1 uncultured Bacteroidaceae bacterium | reverse complement strand
TCTTGAAGGCGAGCATAACGCAGCTATTGGCGTTTTCTTGCAAGCACTAATTAAACAATGTATTCCTTTCTGGAGGCATCAAGTCTCAAAAAAACGTAGAGGAGTATAGTAAATGCCCATAACGACGAACCTCCATAGCTAAAGAATGGCAGGGGAATTCCAATTACCGGAAACAGACCTATGGTCATGGCCATATTAACAATAATGTGAATAAACAGAACAGAGAATACCCCGTAACCGTATATCCGGCTGAAAGCTATTCGTTGCCTCTCGGCAAGCATTATCAGACGTATTAATAAAAAAGTAAAGAGGCCTAGAACAGTAAATGTTCCCAGAAATCCCCATTCCTCCCCGACTGTACAAAAGATAAAATCGGTACTTTGTTCAGGCACAAAGCTTAGTTTGGTTTGTGTTCCCTGTAAAAAACCTTTACCTGTAAGGCCCCCTGAGCCAATGGCGATTTTAGACTGATTTACATTATATCCTGCTCCAAGCGGATCGGAAGTTATTCCAAGCATGATATTTACCCTGTGCTGCTGGTATTCATTTAACAGGTTATCAAACCCGTAATCAACGGTAAAAGTATACAGTACTGCAATGGCAACACCTGCAAGTATAATAAATGCCCTTTTGATCCTCCGGAAATATATAAATACCAGGTATGCCGGAAGGGAAGGAATCAGCGCAAATAATCCTATGATATAGAAGTCAAGTTTCAACCCGCTTACTTCCGAGATTCCCATAATAACTCCGAAAAATACCAGGTATGTCAGCAGGCTTGTTAAGGTGTATTTAATATTTCTGGAGACAAGAAAAAATATTACTATTCCTGTTCCGATGATCATACTTAAAACAACTATTTCCGGCAACATTAAAACAAGGAAAAACAGGAGAATGACAAAGAATGCTGCGAGCAGTATTATCCAGGAGAATCCCACCCGGTATAAAACCAGGATAAAAGTAAAAAAAACAAGGGCAGAGCCGGTATCTGGTTGCAACAAGATAAGAGTAGCGGGAGCAATAATGATAATTCCTGATACTGCCAAAGCATAGAAGCTCTTAATATTCAGGTTATAAGTGCTCAAAAATCTTGCAAGCGCAAGTGCTACAGCAGGTTTTGCAAATTCAGAAGGTTGGATCTGCAAATTTCCCAGTATAAACCAGCTCTTAGAGGCGTTAACTTCTTTCCCTATAATTAATACCAGTATCAGCAGGAATAATACAAGACCATATATAGCATAAGCAAAAAATTCAAAAAAACGGGAATTAACAGATAAGATCATTACGATTAACAC
Source organism: uncultured Bacteroidaceae bacterium (assembly GCA_964454295.1). Lineage (GTDB taxonomy): Bacteria > Bacteroidota > Bacteroidia > Bacteroidales > CAYVTV01. Next base: position 12,882 of record CAYVTV010000098.1, on the reverse strand, counting down.
AATGGAAGCACATATCCATATTATTTGTTTACCATACCTCTGGCTCAGGTCAATACTAAATGACTGGCCGTCGGTATAACCGGCGGAATAAATATTCAGCCACCCTATTCCCACTAATATAAGAAATAAGAATACGGTTACCCAGTCTAAATTTTTTATGACATCTCCTCTGTTCACGGTTATTATCTTTGTTTTCCTGCCAGTATATAGTTTTCGAGCCAGGTTCTGTTTATATTTCCCTGAAGGTATTTTTCAATCATGAGACTTGCAACAGGTGCTGCCCAGGATGCCCCAAATCCAACATTCTCAACATAAACTGCGATAGCAATTTGCGGATTATCTCTCGGTGCAAATGCAATAAATATAGAATGGTCTTCTCCAAAAGGATTTTCAGCGGTGCCTGTTTTACCACATATGACAACATCATTCATCCTGGCGATTCTTGCCGTACTCCCCACTCCCCCGTTTACAGCCTGCTCCATACCATCAATAACCACTTCATAAAAAACTGAGTCAACCGTGGTCCGGTGCTTTTCAATAAATCTTCTGTCGATGTTATCATCTCTTATTTCCTTTACAATATGAGGCACAAAATAAAAACCCCTGTTTGCTATGGCTGCGGTCATGTTAGCCATCTGAACAGGCGTTATTCCCAACTCACCCTGACCTATAGCCAGTGAAATCACAGTTAAAAAATTCCATCTGTCCTTCCCATAAAAACGATCATAATATGAGGGTTGAGGTATAAGCCCTCTGAGTTCTCCGAAAAGATCCGCACCCAGAGGGTTGCCAAATCCAAATGAAATTACATGTTCTCTCCAGCGATCGAAAGCTTTTTCAGTGTTATTATATTTAGAATCTTCAAGAATTCTTCTCCAGACATTACAGAAATACGCATTGCAACTATTCTGGATGCTTCCCCTGAGGTCAAGCGGTGATTGATGAACATGGCAGCCCACTCTCATATTCCTGATATAGTACCCGGCCTGACAGGAAAACTGATCTGAGGGTTGAATTACTCTTTCCTGTAGCGCTATAAGGGCATTAATAACTTTAAATGTTGATCCGGGAGGATAGGAGGCAGCCAATGCCCTGTTAAACAAGGGCAAAAGAGTATCCTGCGAAAGAATATTAAAGTTATTGCTCAGCCCCCTGCCTACAAGTAAATCAGGAGGATATCCGGGTGAGCTGACGAGACAGAGTATTTCTCCGCTTGATGGTTCTATGGCAACGATACTCCCGCTGAATTTCCCCATTAATTTCTCTCCATATTCCTGCAAATCTGAATCGACAGATAAAACAATGTCCGTCCCTATCTGTACAGGAATATCATACCTGCCCCCTTCATATGGTTCAATAATGCGGTTATGGACATCCACCAGGTAGTATCTATGGCCCTTAACCCCGCGAAGAACTTCTTCGTAGGATCTCTCAATACCACTGACTCCAATATAGTCACCCATCTTATAGTAAGGATTATCCTGGATAATTTTTCGGTCGACTTCCCCAACATACCCCAGAACATGGGGGGCAATATTTCCTGTATATCTTCTCAATGTTCTTGTTTGTACGAAAAAGCCCGGGAATTTATACAACTGTTCCTGAAGTACGGAGCTGACATCTGCCGGCACCTGCTTTAGAAATACAGAAGCAGTATAATGGCTGTACTTTTTTGCTTTTGTAATGTTCTCCTTTACATATTCAGGTGTAATATTGAGTATGCTACAGAATTTCAGGGTATCGAAAGCAGTCAGTCGTGAAGGATTCACCATAATATCATAAGCAGCCTGATTGGAGACAAGCAGCTTCCCGTTACGATCAAAAACAAGGCCTCTGGCAGGATATTGAATAACTTCACGTCGTGAATTACTTTCCGCTGTAATACGGTAAGAAGTGTCTATCAGTTGAAGATATACAAGCCTTACAAACATTATTATCATAAAAGTAACAAGCAAGGCTAAAATCAAATATTTCCTTTCGGCATAGGGATTTTTCATCGCCGGTAAATAAAATACTGACTAATAACAACTATCAGCCCTGTTAACAGTGTACTCAGGAATGTCCTCAGGAGAATATGATGAAATTCAGTTATGCTGAAGACCTCAATGGAAAATAATACAATATGATGCAGAAAGATCAGGCTTACTGAATATTTCAGGAACCATTCCGGTCCATAATAATAAATACGGGGGAAAGTGCCGGTTTCATATCCGTCTCTGGGGGCAAATATATTCAATATTACAGGGCGGAGAAATGCAATAAAAACACAAGCGGCAGCATGCATTCCCAGTGTGTTATAAAAAATATCCGTAACGAATCCGAGAAAAAATGCAGATATCAGCAATAACCATTTCGGAACAGTAAAAGGCAGGAGGATGATAAACAAAACATAAATAAAAGGAGTCACATAGCCTCCCAGGCGGATATTGTCGAAAACAAGTACCTGCAATAATACCAGGGTAATAAACCTTAAAATATTTCCAAGATATATTCTTATCATGATCCTGATTTCATTTCAAGCGTTAATTGTTCTTCCTGCTGTAAATTGATGATGACATTCACGTAATACAGATTCGCAAAATCTGTTGCCAGTTCAACGGTTATATCATAAAAATTACCATCCCCTTCACGGAAATCAATAACTCTTCCAACTATAATTCCTTCCGGAAAAATTGCACTGTGTCCGCTTGTCACAATCTCATCCCCGACAGCTACTTCCGCATGTATGGGGATTTCCCGTAATAAAACGAGCCTTCTGTTCACTCCTTCCCACTCAATGATCCCGAAATAATTATTCTTCTTAATTTTGGCAGCTAATCTGAAGTTGCGGTTTAATACGGGCATGACCAGTGAAAAATTCGGGGAAACAGCCATAATTACCCCCGCAACACCATGTTCGGATATCACTGCCATATCCTGTTCCAGCCCGTCATTTCTGCCTGCATCAAGTGTAATGTAATTATATTGCCGGTTAATTGAATTGTTTACCACTTTTGCCAGTTTATAAACATATCTGGTATGGTTTGCCGAATCACTTTTTAATATAAATGAATGTTCATTCCCGTGTTGAATTTGAGAGATCTGATCACGTAACCGGGAATTCTCCTCTGAAAGGAGCATGTTAATTTCATAGAGATTAAAGTATTCTTTATATCCATAGAAATTTTTATAAATATACCCTGTTATATTCCTTGCCGAATTTATAAAATAAGATCTCTGAAAGGAATTATTCTGAATGATCAGGATCAATGAAACTCCTTCAAGGAGAATAAACAGGATAAAAAATGAATGTTTTGAAAAAAATTTCAGGAGTTCTCTCATATTTTATCAAAAAGTCGGGACAGGTTTTATCCACGCATCAGGAATGAAAACTTATCCACATTTTTCAATGCAATACCTGTTCCTCTTGCAACAGATTGCAGGGGGTCTTCAGCAATAATGAACGGGATATTGATTTTATCAGTGAATCTTTTATCCAGTCCTCTAAGCAGGGCTCCGCCACCGGTAAGGTATATTCCTCTCTGTACTATATCCGAATATAGTTCAGGCGGAGTTTGTTCAAGTACAGACAGAATAGCAGTTTCAATTTTTGAGATGGATTTATCCAGACAATGTGCTATTTCCTGGTAAGAAATGGGTATTTCAATAGGCATAGCTGTCATTATATTGGGACCCCTGACGTTGTAATCAGGCGGAGCGTTTTCCAGTTCCGGCAATGATGAGCCGACAGTAATTTTAATTTCTTCAGCTGTTCTCTCTCCGATTTTTATATTATGCTGATGTCTCATATAAGTCTGTATATCTATAGTAAATCCGTCTCCTGCAACACGCAGTGACTGCTGACAGACGATACCTCCCAGGGCGATGACCGCTATTTCAGTTGTTCCCCCGCCAATATCGACTACCATACTTCCTTCGGGTGCTTCAACATCAATACCAATTCCGATGGAAGCAGCCATAGGTTCATAAATAAGATATACATCCCTTCCCCCTGCATGTTCGGCCGAATCACGTACAGCTCTTCTTTCCACTTCCGTACAACCTGAGGGAATGCAAACAACCATTTTCAGGGAAGGAGTGAACAGATTATTCCCTTTATTAATCATTTTGATCATTCCCCGTATCATTTGTTCAGCGGCGTCAAAATCGGCAATGACTCCATCGCGCAACGGGCGTAATGTTCTTATATTTTCATGGGTTTTCCCATGCATTTGTCGTGCTTTCTCTCCAATAGCAATCGTTTTACCGGTTTTGGTATCTATTGCAATTATCGAGGGTTCATTTACTACTACTCTGTCGTTATGAATAATAATAGTGTTAGCTGTCCCTAAGTCTATTGCCAGCTCCTGCTGAAATGAAAACCATCCCATATTAATTACTTTACTAATGTTTAAAATGTCTTATACCTGTAAATACCATACTCATATTATGAGCATTACAAAAGTCTATTGAATCTTTATCTCTGACTGAACCGCCCGGTTGTATCACTGCCCTTATACCTGCTTTTTCAGCTATTTCAACACAATCAGGAAAGGGGAAGAATGCATCGGATGCCATCACTGCCCCTTCCAGGTTAAATCCAAAGCTTCCGGCTTTTTCAATAGCCTGCTTCAAGGCATCAACTCTTGATGTCTGCCCTACCCCGCTGGCAGCAAGCTGAAGATTTCGTGCCAGCACAATGGTGTTCGATTTGGTATGCTTCACAATCTTGTTGGCAAAGATAAGATCTGCTATTTCATTCTCACCCGGCGCCAGGTCTGTAACTACTTTTAAATCATTCAGACTTTCTGTATAAACATCCCTGTCCTGCATCAGCAAACCGTTTATTGCCGACCTCACCGTTCTGTCCGGAAGTACGGCAGATTTTTGTATCAGAATAATACGGTTTTTCTTTTCTTTCAGGATATTAAGTGCTTTATCAGCATATGAAGGAGCAATAATAACTTCAAAAAACAAATTAGTAATTTCTTTTGCGGTTTCTTCATCAACCATCACATTTGTTATTAATATCCCGCCAAAAGCAGATACAGGATCACCCGCAAGAGCATCTTTCCACGCATCAATGAGTTCATCCCTGGAGGCAATGCCACAGGCATTATTATGCTTAAGAATGGCAAAGGTAGTGTCGTCAAATTCCGCAATAAGCCCTACCGCCGCATCAATATCAAGAAGGTTGTTATACGATAATTCCTTCCCATGGAGCTGTTCAAGCACATCATTTAAGTCTCCAAAGAAATAGCCCTCCTGATGAGGATTTTCTCCATACCTTAGCTTCACCGATGGTGAATAGCTTAATTTCAGGGCATTGTAGTTGCCCGTATCAAAATAATTAAAAATAGCCATATCATACTGTGATGAGATGTCAAATGCCAGGGCTGCAAACCGCTTTCTGTCATTAATATCGGTTCCCCCGTTCTTTTCATTAAGTAATTCAAGTAATTCTGTATACTGACTCCTGGATGAGACAACCAGCACATCCTTATAATTTTTTGCTCCTGCCCTGATCAGTGAAATACCTCCGATATCAATTTTTTCTATAATTTCCTCCTCTCCGGAACCCGACCTGAGGGTTTCCTCAAAAGGATACAGATCAACGATCACCAGGTCAATTTCCATAATATCATACGATTTTAACTGATCCATATCCGATGTCTCTTCCCGTCGGGCAAGTATACCACCGAATATTTTCGGGTGCAGCGTTTTCACCCTTCCCCCGAGTATGGAAGGATACGAGGTTATTTCCTCCACCGATACTACCGGTATGTCGAGGTCTTCAATAAATGTCCTTGTACCGCCTGTTGACAGAATATTAATGTTGAGTTCGTGTAACTTCTTAACGATCCTATCGAGGTTCTCCTTATAATAAACGGAAATAAGTGCGGTTTTAATTTTCTTTATATGACTCATTTACTGGATTTTAAAAATAGAACAAGAATTATTAGTTATACAATAAAAATGTTTAGATTTATGTTTTGTATGGAAACCCGATATTAGCAATAAAATCTGTACTAAAGAAAAAGTTTCCGGTAAAAGTTATAAAGAAAATAAATATTCTTAAAAAATGATCAAATACCTCAGGTTGATTTTGGAAAGTTTTTCATTTGCTCTCCAGTCGGTAATTGTTAACAGGCTGAGAACCATACTTTCTTTACTCGGTATTACTATTGGTATTTTCGCCATAATTTCAGTATTTACCATTGTAGATTCACTTGAATATAATATACGCGAGAGTGTTTCTTCCTTAGGCAGTGATATCGTTTACATAGAAAAATGGCCGTGGATTGAAGAAGACGGAAAGGATTTCAAATGGTGGCAGTACAGAAGCCGGCCACTGGTGAGCTATTCCGAGTACGAACAGGTAAAATTAAAATCACAGCAGGCGGAGTATGTTTGCTTTGTAACTATGACAAGGGCCCCTGTTAAGTATAAAAAAAGCAGTAATGATAATGCCACCCTGATTGGGGTATCTGAAAATTTTGAATATTTACGTTCGTTTGAACTGTTCCGGGGAAGATATTTTACAAACTTTGAACTTAAAGCCGGTCGGAATTATGTGGTAACAGGAAGCACCGTTGCTGAAAATCTTTTCAGAAACATTGATCCATTGGGAGAAACAATTTTTATAAGGGGAAATAAATTCCGGGTAATAGGGGTTCTGAGGAAAGAAGGAAAAAGTACTTTTGGTGATTCCATGGACGAAAGTGTAATTGTTCCGGTAAATCATCTGCGGAATTATTTGGATATCAGAAGAGAATCCATGAATCCGTCTATATGGGTGAAAGCTGCTCCGGGTGTACTGATAGATGAATTGAGAAATGAACTCCGTATGATCATGAGGATAACCAGGAGACTTAAACCGACCATGGATGATAACTTTGCATTGAACCAGGCAAGTCTTATCAGTAAACAGCTGGATAATGTATTCAGGACTCTCAATATTGCAGGTTGGTTTATCGGAGTTTTTTCACTTATCGTGGGAGGTTTTGGTATAGCGAATATCATGTTCGTTTCAGTCAAGGAAAGGACTAATATGATTGGCATTCAGAAAGCCCTGGGGGCAAAGAAGTTTTTTATTCTGTATGAATTTCTTTTTGAGGCTGTAATGCTCGCCATTGCAGGGGGTGCAGTGGGTTTGTTTCTGGTTTTTCTTATAACCCTGGCGATAAGCCAGACCGATTTTATCATAACTCTGAGACTGGGGAACATAATCCTGGGATTAATGATCTCAACGTGTATCGGCCTGATATCGGGGCTTGCCCCGGCATGGACAGCTTCGAGGCTTAATCCGGTTGAGGCTATAAATACCTCCTTCTAAACAATATCAAATAAGAGTCTGCCTATTGAAAAATAGATCACCAGGCCAATAATATCGTTCATGGTGGTAATAAAGGGGCCGGTTGCGAGAGCGGGATCAATCCTGAATCTGTGCAAAATCAAAGGTATTAACGTACCAAATACAGCTGCAAAAATGATTACTATTAATAAGGAAAGGCTCACCGTTATGGTGAGAGATAAAGTATGGGCAGTAATAACGCTGAATGCAAGCAGTACAGCGGAGAGAACCATGCCATTCATCAATCCTATAAGAAATTCTTTTCCCAGTTTTTTAAAGACCCCTTCAAAACCAAGCGTATTATTTGCTATACCCTGCACCACAATGGCAGAAGACTGTATCCCCATATTTCCGGCCATAGCTGCTATTAGCGGCATAAAAAAAGCCATTTGAGGATTGATCTTAATTTCATTCTCAAAATTACTGATAATAATATTCACCACGAGCCCTCCAAACAGAGCGATCATTAACCAGGGAAGGCGGGCGCGGGTTAACTTCCAGGCATTATCAGTAATTTCAACATCCTCTGTCAGACCACTGGCCATCTGATAATCCTTATCTGCCTCTTCCGTTATTACATCCAGCACGTCGTCAATGGTTATCCGCCCCACAAGCCTTCCGAGTGAATCAACAACCGGCAGGACAACAAGGTCATATTTCTGCATTAATGATGAGATCTCATCAGAATGAATATCAGTTCTTACACTGATGATATCTCTTTCCATAAGGTTTTTTATTCTGGAACCTATCCTGGCGAGAAGTAGTTTTTTCAATGACAGTATCCCTCTAAGGACGTTATCATCATTAACAACATAAACAAAATATACTTCATCAACATCCCTGGCTTGTTTTCTCATTTCTCTCAGGCTTCTCTCAACGGTCCAGTTCTCGTTTACCTTAATCAGCTCTTTGGCCATAAGCCCCCCGGCTGTATCCTCATCATAGCTCATGAGGTCTACGATATCACCTGCCTGATCCAGATCCTTCAGGTGGAGCAGAATTTCTTCTTTCCGCTCCTCATTCAGTTCAGATAATACATCAGCTGCATCATCCGAGTCCATGTTTAGGATGAATTTGCTTGCAATAACCTCAGTAGGCAGGTTACTCAGGAGTTTGTTACGCTCAGGCTCCTCAAGTTCGGCAAGAACATCTGAAGCAACTTCATCATCCAGAAGGAGATAGAGGAAATGCGCTTCCTTCCATTCCAGTTCATTGCATATTTCAGCAATATCAGCAGGATGCAGATCACCCAGGATCTTTTTTGCAGAAAATTCATCCTGGGCCTCAATAACAGCCCTTAGCTGATCAAGAAATTCCCGTGTAATTTCAGATCTCATGATAAATGCCTATTTGATGTAATTACGTTACAGAAAAATATCATTGGCGAGGTTGATAAAATCCTCAACTCCCAATTGCTCAGGCCTCATACTTAAAATTAAACTGTCTTTCCCTTTCCCTCCTGATAAACCGGAAATGGAGTTTCGCAACATTTTCCTTCTCTGGTTAAATGCGGTTTTAATCAGTTTTTTATATTCCTCTTCACCACACCCCAGCAATTTTCTTTTATTCCTTGTAAGTCTGATCACTGCAGACCTTACTTCAGGTTTCGGGAAAAAAGAACCGGGATTAACCGTAAATAATATCTCCACATCATACCAGGTTTGCAAAAGTACGGATAAAATACCATAGGTTTTATTACCCGGGGGGGAAAATATCCGGTCGGCAACTTCCTTTTGCACCATACACACCACTTCTTCCACCCGATCATGATGTTCCAGAATAGTAAAAAAAATCTGACTCGAGATATTATAAGGTAAATTCCCGATAATCCCGAATTTATTTCCAAAAGAAGCCAGGTTTAGTTTCAGGAAATCTTCCTGTATCAAAATCCCTTTTAATTCAGGGTAATGGTTAAGAAGGTATTCAGAAGCTTCACCATCTATTTCAACAGGAATTAAATCAATTTTCTGGTTTTTCAATAAAAATCCCGTTAGAATTCCCTTCCCCGGACCCACTTCAATCACTGTCCTGAAACCCTCAGCCCGGAGACTGCCGGTAATCTTACCCGCAATATGGGGATCAGTGAGAAAATGCTGGCCTAATCTCTTTTTGGGTCTGACCATAATCATTAATTATACCGCAAAGAACGGAAATTAAACGGAATGAATAACAAGGAAATAACAATAAAAAGCATTGGGGTTTGTATATAGAAAGTAAAAATGTAATTTTGGATTATGCATGAATAAAAGATACTCTTCTTTTCCTTTGTGTACCTTTGTGATATCCTTCGTGTCCTTTGTGGTTAACCTTATAACGCATTTAACCACAAAGGACACAAAGTATTACACAAAGGAACACGAAGGAGATTTTTATTTAACAAAAACAAACTCAGTTTAATGCAATATAATTTCGATAAAATCATTCCACGGGAGAATACAGATTGTTATAAGTACGACAAGCGAAAATCTGTATTTGGCACAGAGGAAGTCCAGCCCATGTGGCTTGCCGATATGGATTTTGCCACACCTGATTTTATAACCGATTCTCTTATCTGCAGGGCAAAGCATCCCGTTTATGGATATACATTCCGCTCGGGTAATTTCAACCAGGCTGTTGCAGGATGGATGCAAAAACGATTTGGATGGAATATTGACAATAACTGGATTTCATTCAGTCCCGGGATAGTTCCGGCAATAAATTTATGTGTTCAGTGCTTCAGTAAACCGGGAGACGGAATAATTATACAGTCACCTGTATATGCTCCATTTTTTTCAGCTATAAAAGCTCATGGGAGAAAAATACTTAACAATCAGCTGATTGAGAAACAACACAAATATTATATTGACTTCAACGATTTTGAAAAGAAAGCCCGCAATGCTGTCCTTTTTATTTTCTGTCATCCGCATAATCCTGTCGGCAGGGTATGGACTGAAGCTGAACTTAATCAACTTGTAAGTATTTGCAGGGAAAATAATGTTCTTATAGTTTCGGATGAGATACATCATGACCTGGTTTTAAACGGAAATAAACATATACCACTGGCACAGCTCAACGGGGATGCAGCAGCCATCTCATTATGCTGTGTCTCACCAGGCAAAACCTTTAATCTTGCAGGGCTTTCCACCTCTGCTATTATTATCCCGGATAGTAATAACAGGAAAAAGTATGAACATACCATGGACAAATTTCATATGGGAATGGGGAATATTTTCGGTTTTATTGCTCTCGAAGCAGCCTATTCAAAAGGAGAGGAGTGGCTCGATCAGTTATTGAGATACCTGGAGAAGAATCTGGAATTTCTGCTAGATTTTATTAACCGCAGGATCCCTGAAATATCTGTCGTGGTGCCCGAAGCAACATATCTTGTATGGATGGATTTCCGTAAACTGGAGATGGATAACATCAGCCTTCAGAAATTTCTTGTTCAGGAGGCGGGTATAGGGTTAAATAACGGCTCTGCTTTCGGTCCCGGAGGAGAAGGATTTCAACGGATGAATATTGCCGTTCCCTTTAAGAAGCTGGAAGAAGCAATGCTTAAACTCGAAAACGCCATTAAAAAAAATCGCAAATAGAAATGTTTATTTCTTAAATTAGCTGATTCTTAAAATTTACCATGAGGATAAAATCAGGTCTGTTTTCAGGATTTATTGCAGGAATAACAATTGTTTTCCTGGCTCTCATTACGAGCATGCTTGTCATTAACAGCAGGATCAGGGACCTTGAACGCACAAATGCTGAATTAAACAATAATTATCAGATTTCCATATATACCCTTTCAAAATTGTATGATAAATATCACGACGTAAGGAAGCTGATTAATTTATGGATTTTCTCACCTGTTAATGATGAACATATCTTTCAGGAGGAATTTAATAATATCTACG
>CAYVTV010000098.1:0-1655 GCA_964454295.1 uncultured Bacteroidaceae bacterium | reverse complement strand
GATAATTACCTTTACCCGTTAACCAGGGAATTATTAGTATTATCGGGAGAATGGGATCATGAAGACACCGGCCTGCTGAATGAAATCATTGTCTTACTAAGAGAAAGACTACATGATGAGTTTCTGGATCTGGCAAAAAAAGCCGGTGAAATTAAATTGTCGGAACACTATACTGATGATACACTCACCGTGATGATGGATGAGAGCAATATCATGTTCCTGTTCAGTGAAATTGAGCAGGATCTTGATTATTTAACAGATAAACGCAAAGCATGGGTTGAATCCATGATAGCGAATTCCGCTACTAAGAGCTACAAAATTCGGCGGAGTATTGTTCTTTCCAGTATACTCCTTTTACTTATCCTGTTTGTTATTTCGTTACATTTATATTTATACACCAGCAAATCCGTCCGCATAATACAGGAGGATATATCATCACTGTCGTCAGGGATTATTCCCCCACCACTGCCGGTAAGCACGAATGCTGTGTTTGGCAGGATATACCAAAACCTGAACAAGCTGCATGATTACCTTCATAAGCTGGTACAGGCAATGTTGAAAATTACGGAAAAAGATTTTACAGGAGGTTTTACACCTGTAAGTGACAAAGATATGGCTGGAAATGCACTTGTTAATTTGCAGGAGAATCTCAAGATATCACAGGCTGCTGAGGAAAAGAGGAAAAAGGAAGAACTTGAGAGAACCTGGGTTGCAGAAGGCATAGCAAGGATAAATGATATTCTCAGGTCCAGTGCGGATAAAATTGAAGAACTTGCCTATCTGCTAATAAGGGAAATTGTAGAATACACAGGCAGTAAGCTTGGGGCTGTTTATATCCTTAATAATGAAGATCCTGAGAAGGTATATCTTGAGATGACGGCTGTTTACGCTTATGACCGTAAAAAACATTTAAAAAAAGAACTAATGACCGGAGAAGGCCTTGCAGGCAGATGTGTTCAGGAAAATGAAACCATATATATGACCGATGTTCCTGGTAACTATATCAGTATAAAATCCGGACTTGGTGAAACCAAACCTGTAAGCTTGCTGATTGTCCCGTTAAAACTAAGCGATGATTCTGTTCATGGAGCTGTTGAAATCGCTTCATTTAGCGAACTGCAGCCGTATCGTATCCGGTTTATTGAAACTGTAGGTGAAAATATCGCCACTTCCATATCGAAAATGAAAATTAATCTGAAAACGAAAAAGTTACTTGAACATACAAAGCAGCAAACAGAAGAAATGACTTCCCAGGAAGAAGAAATGAGACAAAATATGGAAGAATTAAAGGCTATTCAGGAACAGTCTGCTATACGTGAAGAAAAACTCAATAAGGAAATTGAAAGGCTTAAGACATTGTTAGATTTAAAATAGGGAGGAAGGGGGTGAGTGGTTAGGTGGATGAGTGGTTGGGTGGATGAGTGGTTGGGTGATTGAGTAATCGAGTAATCGAGTAATCGAGTAATCGAGTAATCGAGTAATTGGCTTTTGGGTAATTGAGTAATTGAGTGATTGAGTGATTGAGTGATTGAGTAATTGAGTGATTGAGTAATTGAGTAATTGAGTAATTGAGTAATTGAGTAATTGAGTAATTGAGTAATTCTTCGACGCTGTCCGGCAGAAAAAGCCGGACAGGTCTGGCTTGGTTGATAATA
>CAYVTV010000097.1:0-14258 GCA_964454295.1 uncultured Bacteroidaceae bacterium | reverse complement strand
CATGGTGTGATAGCAATATGATACCCCTCAAGGTTAAAAAATGAAGCAGCAAACTTTTGTAATTCCCCTACCCTTACAAAAGACAAATCCATATAATTACGATTTGGTAATATTCTTAGCACTATTAACTTTATCCGTATCTTCTCTTAAAATTAAATTTCTCCCCGCAACTTTTTTTAAAATGCACATAACATATTCGGTTTTTATGATCCGCGAAACAGAAAGATTTGATTTTTCCATAGGAATACGCTGGATATGATTAGGCACAATATCCTGTTTTAACCCTGCTGTACCAAAGCTTGCATCAACTAACGGAAAATTCTGATCATGAAGCACCTTCAGTACCTTTCCAGGTATTCCATGATCAGTGAACGGAAAAGCAAAAAAACGATTTAAGGATGTATATTTTGAGAAAATATCATTTACACTCTCCCTGATCTGAAGGATGATTTCATCTTCACTTAATGCAGAAAGCAACTGGTGATCCTTCCCATGCGCACCAATGATAAACCCCTTATCCTGCAAATCCTTTATTTGCTCATCATCCATATATGGTTTATGGAAAGTAAGATATTCATTGAAGTCAACCTCAAGGACTTCAGCAGCCTTATCAAGCAAATCACGTTCCTGATATGATATTGAAAGTATCCGGGCTTTTATCCTGCCTGTATTCCGTTTTGTTAATCCAAGTGATTCAGCCAGTTTGTCCATGGTTGCATGTGAAAGGCGGGTTAAAACCTTTTCAGTAAGCAGGCTGGCTTTAAAACGGAAAAACATATCCTTATTGTTAACAAAATCATTGTTGATAAAGAAAATTGCAGGAATACCCATATGATAAAGATATGGAGCTGCAATTTCATATATTTCCCTTAACCCGTCATCAAAGGTGGGAAGGAATCCGTTCTGAATTTCAATACTCCTGTTACAACAATACTCTAATAACCTGTCAGGATAAAGTATATCGAAATGGTGTGTGAAAAACTCCATATCTTTTCTGAAAGTATTTATCCTTCTGGGTTGATATAAATGCTTTATATGAACAGGCAACATGTCGGTAACTAAATGATATACAGGTATGATTAACCGGTATCCCAAAAGGTTTTTAAGGATGGAGAGAGGAATAACAGAGGTAGCTATACCCGTGAATTTCTTAATTGTTTCGATCATTGATAAAAAAAGTTTCGCACTTGTTTAGCTTAATTAGTGCTTGCAAGAAAACGCCAATAGCTGCGTTATGCTCGCCTTCAAGACAGTCATTTACGTTTAGTAAACTCCTGTCTTTCAGGCATCGCATGCCTTGCTCCTGACGTTTTCTTATCAAGCACATGCGAAAATATTGAGTTTTCTTTCAGACACTAATTAAAATCAACGAAAATTATTTCTTAATATATCTGATCCAGAACGGCAACCTGTTTATTCTGATATTGTAATATTTATGGGCAACAGCACCAAACCCCTCAAAGAACCTCGCAATACCGGAAATGTTTGAACCTTCAAAATCCAGGATGAGGTCTTTTTCAGAGCAGGTCTGGATGTAATGGTCAATAATGGCAAACATGGCTCTGTTCTTTTTCCCCTCTTCATCAGAAACCGGAATAAGATAATAAATTCTTTTACCGTAAAAAACAAACAGTGCTGCTGCACAAAGTTTATTATTTATAATCGCGCCGGCAATTTTTGCATAACCGGATGAAACAAGCTTATGTGCAAAGCAGTTCATCCATTCATAGTATTCACGGGACCTCTTAAGTACGGTATTTTCCCTCTTTAACCTGATAAGATCTGCAACAGCAACATCATGTACAAGCTCAATAAAAGGGAAACCCCGCTGTATGTTCCTTTTATTGTTGCCGGAATACTCCGATTTCAGATTTGCATATTTCTTTCTCAGGCTCAGCTCAAAGTTCATTCTCTTACTGATCCTGATATCGCGATTATCCGACGGATTGTTGGTGTAATTTATATTCGTATCGATATACTTTATTTTTCCGGGGATTGATTTGAAAAATGAAGCCAGCATATCAGGATGCAGATTTTCCCTTCCATATACACCTAATTGTTGTGCAAAAACCGGCTGAAAGACATAATTTATTCCAAAACGTTTTTTTACAGGGAGAGGCATGACCGATTTGTAATCCTCCTCTACAATGCCTGCCCAACCCGGAGCCACAATA
The DNA here is from genome assembly GCA_964454295.1 of uncultured Bacteroidaceae bacterium. Taxonomy (GTDB): domain Bacteria; phylum Bacteroidota; class Bacteroidia; order Bacteroidales; genus CAYVTV01. The sequence goes on along the minus strand of CAYVTV010000097.1, from coordinate 12,084 downwards.
TCAAGATACCATGAAAACCCGTATATCAACCCTGCTCTGGATGTCTCAACACAGGTATCCCATTTCTTACGGTCAATTTCTTCACTTTCCAGGTATCTCAGATTTTGCATAATTCTATCATTTTGAGATAAACACTTTTCCATCCTTTCCATTCATCATAATCAGACAGTGAATCGTTATGCCAGACAGAAATAAACAACCCGCCTGTTTCTTTTACGCTGTTAATAAGTTTCTCTAATTTTTCTATTGCCATCGATGGAGTTAAACCCAGGTAGTCTTTCAGTGTTCTGTCCATGACAGCAAAAGGATAAATCATAAGTTCAGTGCTGATGTCTTTTTCGAGATCATAAAACGGAAAAGGGAAAGCTATGCCTGCCCTGAAACCAGGATAATCAGGATAAGACATAGAGTGATCTTCCCGTATTCCTGATTTTAACAAATTTCGGAATGTATCAGGAAAACGTAATTTTAGAAAATGCTGCCGGCTGATAATGACTGGATTTCCAGTAAGCGACTCCAGCAACTGCTTTTCCCTTAGTATGGCAGATTCTTTTTTATGAGAAGAATATGAAGGATGAAGCCCTGCCTGATATTTCAGGGATATCGTTTTCACCATTTGTTGCCAGTTTCTGTTTTCAGGTGAAACGATCATATCGTAACATGAAGTATTTCCGGCCAGAATAAACACTTTCAGTTTATCAGCAAAAGAATCATGCAGTTTGTCCCATTCCGGTAAAGTAAAAAAGGGATCGTCCGACTTACCGCTCAGTATGTCTAATCTGAATCTGACTTTTTTAGCATTTCCCTTTAATGCATCCTTTACCAAACCTCCGGCGATTTTAATGAACGGCTTGTTTTTAACAGCCCAGGCCTGATCTACATCAATGGTGGGCTGATAAGAAAAACGGGGAAGCTTTAAAATCAGCCCGGGATAAAAGGATGACAGTTCTTTCGCAAGGTTCTTCACCCAATAATTCACCACCGGCAGGTCCAGGAAGTTATTCTTCCATGCAACCGAAGCCCTTGCTGGGAAACGATTATGTTTGTCTGCCTCAAAGGGAAGATATTCTTCATAGCGTGATACCAGATAAAAAATGGCTGAGAATATATCAAAAGGAATATCACCTTCATCAGTGGTAAAGAAAACAGGTATCCCGGTGTCGCCATCTTTAACCTTGATCTCATACATTCGTAAACCCGTTTCAGATAGTAACCCATAAGGACGTATTCTGAAATAATTCCCGATGAGTTCAGGTGAATAATTAATAACCGGTGTATGATCATCCGGTGTAAGCCTCCCCCTGTCATTTACCACAGTATAATGAATATCCAGCATTCTTTTGAACACCAGGTCCAGAACAAACATCAGTCTGTTGGTGATATGTTGTGTATATATTATCATTGATCAATTACTCAATTACTCAATTACTCTAATTACTCAATTACTCAATTACTCAATTACTCAATTACTCAATTACTCTTATTTATTACAGGCCTATTCTTACCACTGTGATCCCTGCACCCCCGGATTCAATATGTTCATCACCAAACCATTCCACAACGTCAATAGTGTTCAGATATTGTCTTATCATCTCACGAAGTATTCCGTTTCCCTTACCGTGCAATATTCTAAGTTCCCTGGCCTGAACCATTACCGCCTGATCTATAAATTCAGTAACAAGAGCCAGGGCTTCCTCCCCTCTTTTGCCACGCAGGTCAATATCAGGCTTAAAATAAAGTCTTGTCTGGCCTATATCATAATTTGCCGTACCCTGAGATGACATTAACTGCCGTGTATACTGTTTATATTTTCCGGCGCTTATTGGTTCAATATGGTCCTGACTTACAACCGTTTTTATACTCCCGAATACAATGGTACACTTTTTACCTGAAATGGAAAGAACTTCGCCTGCATTTTCAGTCCCTTTCATGATTACATAGCTGCCTGGTTTAATTTCTTTATCCGCTACTTCTTCTCCGGAGGTCTGGTGATGTTTAATATGTTTATGAACTGCCTGAGTCTCCCTGCTTACTTTCAGTTCCTCTATTTTCCTGTGAAGTTCATCTTTTTCGTGTTTATCAATATTTTCAATCTGCTTTTTAAAAGTTTCCAGTTTCTTTCGTGCTTCCCTGGTTTTGATTTTCTCGGCTTCAGATTCCCTGATCTCCCTGATAGTATTTTCTATCTGGCGGTTTGCACCTGCCAGGATTTCTTCAGCTTTCAGTTTGGCTTCACTAAGTATCTTCTTCTTAAATTTTTCAGTATCATGCAATTCCAGATCATATTTTTCTACCAGTCCGGCTAATCTCTTCTCTGATATCCGGATCTGCTGGCGTTTACTTTCCCAGTATTTTTTATCTCTGAGAATATTCCTCAGGTGTCTGTCAAAATCAATATGATCCTGTCCTGCCGATTCCTGTGCTTTTATAAGGACTTCTTCCGGCAAACCTATCTTTCTTGCAATTTCAAATGCAAAGGAGCTTCCGGGCTGACCAATATCCAGCCTGAATAAGGGTTGCATCTTATGATTATCAAAAAGCATGGCTCCGTTAATAATTCCTTCGGCAGAAGCAGCAAAATGCTTGAGATTGGTGTAATGGGTGGTAATAATACCAAAACACAGGGTGCTGTTTAGTTTCTCAAGTACAGCCTCAGCAATGGCACCACCAAGCAACGGCTCCGTACCTGTGCCAAATTCATCAATAAGTATAAGGGTATTCCCATTCGAGTTCTTTAAAAAGTACTTCATATTGATAAGATGAGAGCTGTAAGTACTTAAATCACTTTCAATGGATTGCTCATCACCGATGTCAATAAAAATACTGTTGAAAATACCGAATTCTGAACCTTCTCCTACAGGTACCGGAAAGCCGCATTGCAGCATATACTGCAGAAGTCCTGCTGTTTGAAGGCATACTGACTTACCGCCGGCGTTGGGTCCTGAGATCAGCAGTATTCTGTTTTTATCATCCAGACAAATGTTGAGGGGAACCACTTCCCGTTCTTTCCCTGCGTCTCTGAATGATAACAGGAGCAAAGGGTGAACGGCATTCCTCCATTTAATATATGGTAAGGGTTTCAACTCCGGCTTTATTGCATTGATTTTCATTGCAAAACGGGCTCTGGCAATCACAGAATCAAGTTCAGCGAAAAATATATGAATGAGTTTTAACTCAGGAATATAAGGCCTGATGAAAGAGGTAAACTCAACAAGAATGCGAATGATCTCCCTGCGCTCAGCATTCTCAAGTTCACGCAACTCATTGTTGGCTTCAACAATTTCCGCCGGTTCGATATACACCGTTTTCCCTGTAGCTGATTCATCATGTACATAACCGCTTAACTTCCTTTTATGAGTAGCAGAGATTGGAATTACGGTTCTCCCATTCCTGACTGCCAGTGTTGCATCTGAATCAGCCCAGCCCTGCACCTGGGCTGATTTTAATAACCTCTGAAGCTTACCGGATATCCTTGACTGCACTGCAGATATTTCCTGCCTGGTATGCTGCAGAACGGCTGTGGCATTATCCCTGATCCTTCCGTTTTTATTCAGGATCTTATTTATCCGGTCAGTTACTAATGGAAAATGCCTGATATCCCTTGCGAGTACTTTTAGTGCAGGAAAACGGTTTTCTTCATCCTTTTTGAAGAACGAAATAATATTTCTTACCGAATCAAACGCATTCCGTAAACCGGCCACATCCTCCTCCTCTATCCAGTTTCCCTCAATAGCAGCCTTACCCAGAGAATTTGACAGATCAACATAATGTTCCGCAGGAAAAACAGTTCCGGAGATGATCATTTGCCGGAATTCTTCAACCATGGAAATCCTAAGGTCAAGCTCGTCAGGATCATGTGTGAATGAAAGTTCATCAATGACATGCCTTCCGGGTTCATATTGACAGTATGTTTTAACAATATCCCGTATTTTATTAAAACCTGTCTTTTCTTCAAAATTTGCCGGGTAGATCAATCTTCTATATTATTTGTAAATCAAAATTAAAAATAATTATGTCAGTTCACCGTCAACAAAATTACCGCTAAACAGTATTGTTCCATCTTCTTTCATGACTGACTTTTTCCCGTGTTCAAGGTTATCTTTATACTCACAATCGATGTTAACCTTTCCATTGGGAAAATATTTTATCTGTCTTCCATTAAGCATGTCATTTTTATAATAAGCCTCATATTTTTTCACTCCCCCTTCATACCATATCCGCATTCTTCCTTCTCGCAATTCATTAACGAGTGTAAATTCCGCCTTTATATGCCCGCTGGGATAATACGTGGTTATCAACCCATTCTTCTTCCCTTCCCTGTATTCTGCTTCAACCAGTAAATTACCGTCTTCGTTATATAATTTCACAACCCCGTTTGTAATACCATTTTGCAAATATCCTTCTTCAGCCATGATGCCTGAAGGATAATTCCAGTAATAATACCCTGAAAATAAGGTTTTTTCATCAGAATGGAAAAACAACCCTTCCTTCTTAACCAGAGAAAACAGATTAACCGGAGTTTTCCCGGAATTTTTCTTCATGAGTTTTTTTTGACAAAAATAGTTTATTCTCCGGTAATTAGCCAACCATCATTACCATACATATAGTTAATTCATAAATCCGGATTTTACTATGCTATTAAAAATCTATTTTAAATTTGAACCTTTAGGGATTTTGAAATGTTGTAATTTTGATATAGATTTTAGAATAATAACGTATTTGGAATAATTTTACCTGGTGACCCTTTAAGAATCCTTTGTGTGCCTTGGTAGTTAATATTTTTTACCACAAAGAACACTAAGTACACACGAAGTAACACAAAGGGAAAACATGTAATTTTATAACTTTTATTTTTAGGTTCAACACTCAAATGATTAATTAACCGGAAAATGCAAATAATAAGATATCTATTTTTTCTTTCAACCCTGATGCCTGTTTTTTTATACTCCCAGGAGCCGCAGGCAATTAAGTGGTATGACATTGAAGACGTTGTTAACCAGAGCTTTCAAAATCCAAAAAAAATTTTCGTTTATATTTATACTGATAACTGCGGATGGTGTACAAGGATGACCACCACTACATTCAGAAATCCCGTGATCATTAATTATCTGAATAATAATTATTATCCGGTACGCTTGAATGCAAATATTAAAAGAGACATTGTTCTGGGGAAACGGACATATAAATATGTTGCTGCCAATCCGTCAGAACGTATTCCTGCTTATCATGAACTGGTAGTAACCCTTTTGAACGGCCGTTTGGGTTATCCTTCCTATGCCTTCCTTGATGAAAAAATGACATATCTTGGGGTGGAAATGGGATATAAATCTCCCGACATGATGGAAAAGTGGTTATACTTCATCCAAAACGATATTTATAAGAAAAATCCCGACTTTAGTGAGTTTGCTGCAGAGTTTAAAGGGGAATTATAACAGAGAGATATTGATCAGTCCTTCAGGCCTACGATATCGTCAAAAGCGGCATATGACGCACAGAATGTCACCGGAATTGTGAACAGGACTCCCACTCCAAAAGCCAGGGCTCCCAGAAAATTGATTATTCCTACTACAATCAGCAATCCAAGTACGGAAAACCATTCCCTGTGGACCATTTTCCGGCTGTTTTCCATAGCTCCCCAAAAATCCATCTTCCCAAAGACTATGAAAAAAGGAGCAAAATAATAACAAACCGCAAGGTAAATACCAGGGATAATAAAGAGAAGAAAACCAAAAAACAGGATTATTCCCTGGACGATCATTAATAATGTGAGTTGAATAAAGTCCTTAAAACCATCAAAGAAATGTTCAAAAAAAAGCGATTTCCCTGAATCAATTCTTTGAGCTGCAACAAAAAAACCGGCGGTCAGGGGATAGGTCAGTAAAAAACCGCCCAATGGCATGCTCAGCAAATACAAAGCAGTATAAATAAGAAAGAATTCCGGTTTCTTTTTGAAGATGGAAAAGCCCCGGGACAAATAAAACTCAATCTTCACGGAAAATCCGGATTGACTGATATCTTCAACTTTTGAATAAAAATCCCTGATGATCTGCATAACTTTTTTTCGGAAAATTACAATAATTTTTTGTTATTGATAATGTAAGTATTAAACATATAAATTTTTGTGTTTAATTACATAAACGAGTCAAAATAACAAAAAAAATAAGTCACAATAGATTTTTTAGTACCTTTGGCATATAATACAGCGATTTATGAAGATAGCAGATAATCTTTCTAATTTACTGGCAAATTAAACGACAATACACCATATGAAAGCAATAAATATAACAGCATATACTGAAGATGCTTCACAAATAGAAGCTTTAAAGGCCGTTATAAAGGCTTTTAAAATAAAGTACAAGATTTCGAAAGCCAGGAAAGAGGAAAACCCTTACGACCCTAAGTTTGTGGCTATGATAAAACAAGGCGAAAAAGATTTAAAAAACGGGAAAGGCATTAAAATGACTATGGGCGAACTGGAAAACTGTCCTTCATTATTATATACAAACCAATCTTGTCCATACTTGTTTTCAATATAAACATTACCAGTTAATATACAAGAATATAAATCACTGGCTATCCCTGATCCAATGTTGCCAATGACGTAATTAGCATATGACCAACTGCTGCGACTATAATCTGAAGTTGACCGATATGAGCCTGATACCCAATCATAATATATCCCAAAAAGCCCTGTTCCGTTTGTCCCTCCATTATAATACTGACCAGGAAAACCAAAGTTTCCTCCATATCTGCCAGAGTACCCCCCGTGCCCGTCCTGATCACGCTTTTGTATATATTGTCCACGTCTTGGCCAATGTGGTGGCATTATATCCTTATATTCATAGCCCCCCGGATCTACAAACCGCAACGGATTATTCAAACAGTAACTGTACCGGTTAAAACTTTGCGTAAAGGCCGGATCCTGAACAAACAGATCAGGACTTAAAAATCTTGCCGTGTGCGGGTCAAACATCCTCCCGTTCATATTGATCAACCCAAACTTCTCCAACTGTTCATGTCCGGTGTATCCACGATCAAACCGGTAATTCCCCTCTGCAACTATTACACTCCAATCTTCCGGATCCCTCAGCCTCCCGAATGCATCAAAACTTTTCTCCTCGTAAACATCCCCGTTCTCATCCGTGATCAGCACCAGCGATCCCAGGTGATCCGGGTGAACGTAAAACATCGAGTCAACACTGCTGCCTCTCTGCATGATGGCAGCTATACCTGTGCCGGCGAAAATATAATGCAATTCGCGGTTCTTATCCCCCATCTCCCACTCGTAATTGCCATGGGCAAAATACTTAGTAAGCTGACGCGTGGTATCCTGGTATTCCGTTTTTATCCGCTGCCTGTTAGCCCCGTAATAAATATTCAGCTCTTTTGCACCCTGGATGATCCTCTTTACCTTGTTAAATGAAGTGTATTCCAGCTCCTGGGCCGTGGTGTCAGCGACAGCGGAAGGATTTGTTACCATGGTTACGGCATGCGGCTTGTCCTGACCGTAAGTGTAACTGCCTGCCGGAGTACCGGCGGAAATGTTACCGCCGGACTGGTAATCATAACGCTGTGTAATGCTTCCGTATGAGATCTCCGTTAACCGGTCCAGGTTATCATAGGTGAATGTCTCTGTCATATCCCGTATGGCATCCTTTCGCCACTGAAGATTGCCCGTTGTGAAATCCCATTCATACTGCAAATGCTGTATGTTACCCGTCTGAATGCCGGTTACGTGCCCGTGGTCGTATGTGAACTGACTCACCAGGCTGTTGCCGTAGGAGGAAGCTGTTATCTGATCTCTTGCGTTCATGGAGGTGAAGTGCATAACCCAACATTCCTTAGATTACTGATTTATAATCATAGATCAAATTAAAATATTTATTTTGCGTTTGATTGTAAATTATCAATTTCTCCTTTTCTTTTAATATAGTATCATTCTCAATAATCCCTGTGTAGAAGTCACTTTTTTCATTAATTCATTCTGCTTTAAGATGCCTGCTTAGTCCATTAAAAGAAAAAAATAATCTTTCATTAGGTGTCATTTCACCTTATGTATCAGCAAATAGAATATCATTCCTTACAGCCAAAATCAATCTGAAATTCTTTTAACATTTCTCCCTGCCTGAATACAGTAATAACTGGGCTTCCGGATTCTTTTATTACTGAATCATTTACTTTTATAAACTCATAAAAGCCGGTTCTATCAAAATCTATTACAATTTTTTGACTTTCTACTTCGAATGTTTTATTTAAATGATGATCTATATCCTCATATTTTTTTGTAATTACTCCATGAAAACTTCTAGCTTTAAACTTCTCAAACATTTCACAAAGTGATTTATTCCTGTATACATAAGGATTAGTTTTTATATATAATCCAATGCACAACAACACAATAAAAAATACAATTGCAAGTATTCTCATTTTGTTTACAATAAAAATAATTATTTAAAAGGTCCATGTTTTTCCCATATTCCAAACAGCCCCTAATGGTAGCCCAAGTGAAATTCCCCAACCCTCTTCGCCATAATTATATCCAAATTTCGAGTACCAGGTTTCCTCATAATTATCCCCACCAATTATTACCCAGTCAAGTACAGAGATGCCAATATCAATGGAAGAACAATAACCTTGATATTGATTCACTGAAAAGTTAGGATTATAAATATTTTTTTGAAGTATCCCAATAGATATATCCACACCAATTGAAGGGCCAATTGTTAAAAAACGATGAGTGCCACCTTTATTATCCCAAACTCTACCTAATTCAAGATTAAACCCTCCACCCCATGCAATATTTAATGATATTGACCATGATCCACCACCAATATCATTATTTTCGCAATATGAAATATTATAATACGAATTCAGCTTCGATACAGTCAAACTCATATACGAAGTAAGCTTACCTGAAGACGGATTAACATATACAAACCAATCCTGTCCATACATGTTTATAATACGAAGGTTACCACTTTGAGCATCAAGAAGTACGTCATAAAACAGACCAGGATCAACAGCAGATGAATTCGGTAATACGTAGTTATTATATACTTCTCCCCACGATACAACATCACCTGATGCATTCCTGTAACCTGTCGGAGAGGAAGAATCATAGGAATATCCTCCCGAGCCGCCGTCCTGATGACGCTTTTGTGCATGCACTACCCTGGACCAATCAGTTTGACCATCATGAAAAACCCTGTCGGTAAGTCCATTCCACCAATATCCCCCCGGGTCCACAAACCGCAACGGATTATTCAAACAGTAACTGTACCGGTTAAAACTTTGCGTAAAGGCCGGATCCTGAACAAACAGATCAGGACTTAAAAATCTTGCCGTGTGCGGGTCAAACATCCTCCCGTTCATATTGATCAACCCAAACTTCTCCAACTGTTCATGTCCGGTGTATCCACGATCAAACCGGTAATTCCCCTCTGCAACTATTACACTCCAATCTTCCGGATCCCTCAGCCTCCCGAATGCATCAAAACTTTTCTCCTCGTAAACATCCCCGTTCTCATCCGTGATCAGCACCAGCGATCCCAGGTGATCCGGGTGAACGTAAAACATCGAGTCAACACTGCTGCCTCTCTGCATGATGGCAGCTATACCTGTGCCGGCGAAAATATAATGCAATTCGCGGTTCTTATCCCCCATCTCCCACTCGTAATTGCCATGGGCAAAATACTTAGTAAGCTGACGCGTGGTATCCTGGTATTCCGTTTTTATCCGCTGCCTGTTAGCCCCGTAATAAATATTCAGCTCTTTTGCACCCTGGATGATCCTCTTTACCTTGTTAAATGAAGTGTATTCCAGCTCCTGGGCCGTGGTGTCAGCGACAGCGGAAGGATTTGTTACCATGGTTACGGCATGCGGCTTGTCCTGACCGTAAGTGTAACTGCCAGCCAGGGTACTGGTTGTTATGTTACCGTTGGACTGGTAATCATAACGTTGTGTAATGCTTCCGTATGTGATCTCCGTTAACCGTTCCAGGTTATCATAGCTGAATGTCTCTGTCATATCCCGTATGGCATCCTTGCGCCACTGAAGATTGCCCGTGGTGAAATCCCATTCATACTGCAAATGCTGTATGTTACCCGTCTGAATGCCGGTTACATGCCCGTGGTCGTAGCTGAACTGACTCACCAGGCTGTTGCCGCAGGCAGAAGCTGTTATCTGATCTCTTGCGTTCATGGAGGTGGCCTGCCAGATAAGAGAATTGTCGGATGTTCTTTTTATCTGACTAAGATAGAAATTTTAAACAATATGCCCCTATCTTATGATAAATTGTAATGCAAACAAAAAGATTAAAAAAGATGACCGGATAAATACTTTTTTCCAAAAATAAGCACGTGTTTTATAAAAATAAAAACCGCTTAATAAAAGACATAAGAAAACATATACAGTTCCGGCTCCCAGTAAAAGCATTCTCGGTTCATAATTAAGAATACTGTAAATCAATCCCAATAAAAAGACACTGAATGCCATCCCAATATATACAGAAACAATTCCATGCCGGGAACTAATGTTGTTATAACTATCTGTCTTAAAAATCTGATGAAATCCTAAATCATTAAGAATCGCAAATGAAAAGAAAAAATAAAAAAGTGAAGTTGGAAGTAAGGAACAGTAAACAATTGCATTACCTCCGGGAATATTAAGCAGCTTAAAAGTAAATCCCAATGAAATTAAAATTAAGAGTATCCTTTCCAGTGTCTTCATGATATACTATGTTTTTAGTATTAATCAAAAATAATATCTACTTTGTTGCCATTCTTCTGATAATATTCTGCAAACACTTTTAAGCTTACGGAATAGTTGCGGGGGGATACAAAACGATAAGCATATCTCTTATTGTTTCTAATAATAATAATTTTCCCAGTTCCTTCTCGATTTAGTACAGGTAAATCCAAAGGAAGACATTTATATTTTTCAGTTTCTCCTTTATATCCGTTATATTCCATATAAATTTCAAGTTTTTGATCTGGTGTAAACATATCAGACATGGAATTCCCTCTATCAAAACTAATCGAATCCTTATTGATCCTTATTTCTCCAATAACCTTATACCTTTTTACTAATCCAATCTGGATAAAAAATATTACTAACCATACAGCACCCCAAATACCCCAGAAGTTTGTTTCAGTTAAGCAATCTATTTTATCATGGGTATATGCCGGAAGAAACACTAATAGCAAGTTCAGCGGCCTTAACAAGGTTTTAAACCAGCTTATTCTGATCAGTTTGAATTTGATGTTCATATATTATGTTAGTATTTGGAATTTGGGGTATTATCACCTGGAATTCCAGAAATATCAAAAATAGACCATATAAGCTTAAAATCGGCTGGTAAAGGAGAAACAATCACTAACATATTAATAGCTGACTGTATATATTGTTCTTCAGAGCTGATTTTTTGATATGTAATAGCATCTCTTCCTGTAATAAAAGAAGTAAAGTTCATCACGAAAGACGAACTGGGAAGCGTTTTTGAAACCGCTTCAAGTAGAATTTCTGCCGCACGATTGCCCGGATCATTCGTTGAATATGTTGTGCCATAAGGAGATTTATCAATATTATAAATCATGTTACTTATATTATAATAACCTCTGGGTGAAATCCATGGTTTACTGACAACCTCTACTCTGCAATACGCATAATTAAAAACATTATAATAAGTATATGAAGTGGTTTCTCTTGTGTATGGATTATAACGGTAAGTAACTTTATATACATCTTCCCCTGTCCCTCCAAATATCTTTGTTAACCATGTCCAGAACGTATTTTTATCATTACCACCAGTGCCTGTGTTTCCTCCGCCTCCCGAATCTGCATATCCACTTCCTCCTCCATATCCCGTACCAGCATTTCCACTGCCTCCTGTGCCTGTATTTCTGTTATCTCTTTCTCCAACTCCGGAAGGGCCACTGAATGGGCCACTTGCCCCATCCTCATGATCTTTTTGTGCAAATAAATGCTTAAGCCAGTCCCAAACCCTCCCCAAAATATACCCACTGGGATCCACAAACCGCAACGGATTATTCAAACAGTAACTGTACCGGTTAAAACTTTGCGTAA
>CAYVTV010000096.1:234-14307 GCA_964454295.1 uncultured Bacteroidaceae bacterium | reverse complement strand
ATATAAAACACAATGATGAAATAACTGAATGATGCAACCATTTGAAAGCCGTTGAATACCAGAAACGTTGCAGTGCAAAGTCTCACGAATGAGATATTTTTAAAAATAAGCACCATATTCCTGAGCAAACTTTTTAAATTATTTAAAAGGTTTTTAAACGTGAGATCATCTCTGTTTGTAAGGTTTGCCTGATCAATCTCTTTGCAAAACAAGGCAGGCATCATCCCAAGGACCATACAGGCCACCCCTACTATCACTGAAAGACGGCGAACTCCAATGGCTTGATTTTCAAATAATTCAGGATTAGCGATGATTACCCAGAACCAGGGCACTATCATCCATGCTATTTGTCCTATAGTTTGGGAAAAACCCATTAAACGTGTACGTTCATTATAATCAAAGGTCATTTCGTAGCCCAATCCAATGAGAGGAGTGCTAAACATGGTATTGCCAATAAGATAAACCATGGAGAGAATAAGGAAATACCAGAAATTATACATTTGTGAATTATCCGGACTGAGCTGCCATAAAACGGCAAACAATACTCCACTCATAATAGCTCCGACAAAAATATAGGGTCTTCTGCGTCCCAACTTCGATTTGGTATTGTCGGAGATATAACCCATGATAGGATCGGTAATGGCATCGAAGAACCGGGGCAACCCGCCAAGCAACCCTGCAAGGAAAGGGTCCATACCAAAGGCAGTAAGCAAAAAGAAAGCAAAAACCCCTAATGATCCGGGTAATAAATTATTTACCAGGTGACCTGCCCCGAAAGCAGCTTTTTGTCCTAACGGAACCCTGTCTTTAGAAGCTGTTTTGTAATGTACCATTACTTTAGATTTTGAATTAGACTCTTTCGTTGGAAATATTTTTTTTATCGCCAGGGATTACAATAGTTTGAATAGCCTTTCCACTGATGTTAAATTCAGTGGATTTTTCATTTAAGGAAAGGCGGATTCCTTTTACTTTTTCGCCAGAATTAAATATTACTACTACGATAGTCCTATCAGGATTTTGAAATGCAGTTACCATAAGGTCTTCGTCTGTATTTTCAAACCCTGTCCTTACAGCGCCTGGTCTTATAAACCTGCTGAATTGCGCAAGGGTGTAATACAATGGAGTAAAATAAACTTCATCTTTTTCAGGATCAACAATTACCGGGGCCACACACCAGTTTTTTGCCCAATTAGGTCCGCCCTGCCTGTCCAGCACCATATTCCAGTCAACCCAGCCATCCACCCAATTATTGAGGCATCCTATGATATCGCGGGCGTATCTGAATACAGGCACATACCGCGGGTGAAGGTGTTTTTGCTCTTCGGGTGCCCAATCCCAGCCCCAGTCTGTCGCTTCCTTTGACCAGTACCAGGCATCGTCCTTCCATCCGGGAACTTCAGCATCGATACAGGCCTCAGAATTAATCAGATGTTTGTCAGGCGCTTTGTGATGAGCATATTGCAATGCATCAGCAAAATAATCATATGTACTCGCATACCAGTGTACCGCTGTCCCATCGAAATATTCTCCGGAAATCTCATCCTCATACATCACATCTACCCATTTTTTAAGTTCCTCATCACGATTTTGATCAAATCCCAGTATCTTAACATTATGTCCGTCAGCTTTTAATAAGGGACCTAAATGATTTTTAACAAAATCAGTCATTTCCTGTGGGGTAAAATGCATACTTTCCCAGTTGCTGTCATTGCCGAGGGGTTCGTTTTCAACAGTAAAACCCCATATATCAATACCTTCCTCTTTGCAGGAACTTACATATTTTGAAAAAAACAAAGCCCATGTATCATAATATTGGGGTAAAAGTTTCCCGCCGCGCCAGTCGTTATTGTCTTTCATCCAGGGAGGAGCCGTCCATGGTGATGAGATGATCTTAAACCCATCTTTGGAAAAAGCCATAGCATCCTTTATCATTGGGATAATATCATCCATATCTTCATTTATTGAAAAATGAATTAGCTCCAGATCATCCTTTACCGGTGCGTAGGAATAGTTTCCAAGCGAGAAATCGCAGGAGTTCATGTGGGTGCGGGTCAGTGAATAGCGTGCACCGGATTCGCCAAAGTATGCTTCAAGGATCTTATCCCTGTTCTCCCTGCTCAGCTGATTAAGCAGATATGCAGAAGCTTCGGTAAAGGAGCCGCCTATACCGGTGATGGTCTGGAATTGTTCATCGGGCAAAACGGTAATTTCCACTTTTGCCTCAACGGCTGGAAATTCGGTAATTAACGTGAGCTTATTACCACTTTCGGACGTTTCATAGATTTCTACATTCAAGGTTTTATGGTTAATACAACTGCTCATTAGTATCATTGAAAAAATTAACTGTGAGAGTAGATTGAGATTTGTTTTCATTAAATAGTTCATTGTCTTTATTTTATTAAACTGCAACTGTCTATGCCAATAGACGCAATAAAATGTTAAGCCGCCCCCATCCTGTTTGAAGGGAGAGGGTTAGGGGCATTGCCGTCAACTTAAGAAAGTTCTTAATTATTCGTCTATTGCTCAGGTTGAGGAGATTTCTCGCTAACGCCCGGAATGACAGTCGGTTAAAAAACAAGGGAGGAGGTAAGTCCGGATCCGTTTTTTCTTTAATAAGTGAGTTTAAAAGTAAGATCATTATTTTTACTTAATAAGATACATATCATTGTTTAACTAATACCTCCACCCGGTCAATTTCACCTTTTCGACTGAAAATCAGATTACTTACCTGTTGGTTTAAAGTTTTACCTTTAACTATTTCAGTGTTGCCGCTGGAATAATACACAGTGATTTCTTCCGTGCCGGAAAGAGAATAAATTACGGGCACCTGGCAAAAAGTAAATCCCAGTTGCCCTGCATTCAGGTGTATCAACTCTTTCTCACCCGCAACAGTGGAACATTCAAATGTGGCGGACTCTGGCAGGAATTCCTCTTTCCTCAGAAGGATGGGGTTGAATGTTACTTTCCCTTCACGGACGATCATTCCCAATTCCGCAAAACGTGCCAGAATATCCTCTTTTACCTGTCCTGTCATTCCGGGTTGCTGAGCTCCTCTGTGTTTAGGGGTGTGAGAATAAGGATCGGTCGGGAATGCACCATACAATTCGGGATTTTTATGAACTCCTATACCGGCATCGATTTCATAATAATGATCGAGTAATCTTCCTGTAATTGCCGGATCTGCTTTCTCTTCAATGGCTTGCAGACAGCATTCCTGCAATGCCAGGCGCAATTTGGATACCATATGCCAGTAAATGGATCCAAGACCTTCATAAGAGAAGAAGGTTCCGGATCTGCCGGTAAAGCGTCGATGATTGAACACCTTTTCAAATAACTCCAATAGAATGTTCCTTTCTTTTTCCACAAGCTCCCTGTATTTGCCATCAGACATAGCATCCAGGGCAACTTTTAAGTCCCCTGCATTTTTGAAGTTACCATTGAAATGGTAATTGCCCTGAACATCCTTTTCAATAAGTTGTCTGTTCTCATCAGAGACCATTCTTCTGATTAATTCTGATGATTCTGCATCATCCACAGGTATGTTGTTCCTTTGCAGAAAGCCAGGTAATGCTTTTTCCGGATACAGAATGTAACTATACTGATCTTCTCTGAAAAGTGAACTGATTTTCAAAGCATCCATTAATTCCAACGCGTTCTCCGGGTTTAAGAATCCTGAACTAAGGACAGCTACCTGGCCTTCAAGCATTTCTTCGAGATGAGTATAAGAGATCTCCTCTTCAGCAATTGATATTACGTTGTACGCATTATATAAATTATCTGCCCTTTTATTTGCTGCAATTGAATGTTCCATGAACTCAATGCATGATTGAATAAATGTATTGAGGCAATCTATGGAGATGCTTCTCTTTTTACCCCAAAACCCGCTCCGGTATATCCGGCTCCGGTATTGGGAAGCAGCTGTGCCAAGCTGATCCAGTATTTTCTTCCTTTCCTTGTTGTTAATGGATCCGTTAAGAAGGTGCCTGAATTCCTGCAGAGTATCCCGTACAGTGTGGTAAAATTCAGTTAATTCACCGGATATTCTGATTGTTTTAAGGTCTGTACCACTCAATGTGGCTTTGAAGAACTTCATGAAGCGGTAGAGATAACAGAGGGTGACCATTGAAACACCGTTGCCTACCAGGGCATTATTGGCATCGTTCCATTCCGGTCTTTGGGTGTTCATCCAGATACCGGCCTCAGGAATAAAATTTGACATCTTTGCCAATACCGTTGCCAGTATTTTTTCTATACAATTAACATGGTATATTTCTGTACTATTGTCGGTTAAAAGAGCACCATCCGCTCCCAGTGATTCACATCGTTTTCTGATGGAAGCATTCCATTCATGGTCGAAATCAATAGTTTCTTTCGGATTTTCAAGAAGTTGTTCATAGGGTTTGATAATATAAGGAACAGAAGCATAAACGAACCATTCCTTCTCAAAATATGATTGCAGGGTTCCGGAAAAGTATTTTTCTGTTATTTCCAGAAACTTCAGCAGATAGATTATCTGATGGTCTCCCCAATACCCGATATACGACCAGGGATTATGGGGTTCAATAGTTTCCCATTCGAATCCATCTTTGGTGATCCTGTATGGATTGTATCCGTCAAAAGTAGAAGCATTCAGGAACTTGAAAATCATACCTTCCGTAAATTCGGGATAGGAACAGGCCAGTGCCTCCCAGTTCTGGAACAGATCCCTCCAGTTGCCTTGATAATCTAAAATTTTTGAGCCATCTGTTTCATCTTGCATGTTGATGGAAAAATTGTTCCATGGGCGACTGGGGTCTCCGTGCCTGCGGCTGAACTTCAAGGGTAAATACTCAAGGCTAAGCCTTATTATATCAGCATCTTCAGTTTTTTTCAAAAGGATTTTCAGTGTATCCCGGCTGAATTTTTTTTCAAGACTCGTGATAAAATCCTGATTGCTTTTCACCACATCTTTATTGGCTTTGGTCAGGTAACTGACAAAATCTTCTTTTTCTATCTGATAATTGTCATCAAATGTGCCCCCACGCATGATATTGAAAAGCACATTGGAAAAATGACGGGAATCATATAGCCTGTCCGCAGTTAATTGCAAACCATCAGCACCCGCAACGAGTTGAATTAATTTTTTCGTTCCTGAATATATATCATCCTGGATGTGCTTATCCATATCCGCATTTTCTTCAATGGAATGACGCAGACTAATAATTTGTGATTGGGTTTGATTTACATTGGAAATAATTTTCCATTTTTTACCTGAATAAGCCGGTAAATCTATTTCTGTGGAAACAAAATAAGCTCCTTTCTCTCCTTTAATATCGTATTCCTCATATATTTCCTGTTTCTTTCTGAAATTGTTGAGTTGTAAAGACGACAGTAGATATTTAGGATTATCAAGACCTGATGACCAGGAAATATTGGCCTTTAATGCTTCTGCCGGTTCGGGTTTGTCAACAATGATGGCACTAAGGGCAAAAATGCCTATGCCCGCAGACCGTTCCAACTCACTTCTTTTATAAGCATCTACCAGGTTGCTGGTTGATCTTTGCAGATCACCCGGCACTCCACAGGGCATGACATTCTGAAGGCCGTCCAGCAGTGTAATTTGATAGCCGGTACCAGAAATGTTCATTAACTCAGCTTTTCTGATAAAACCATAAGTATTGCCTGAATTCCATTGATATCTGAAAATCAGGCCAAAGTCATGGTTGGTCTCTTCAAAAATAATTTTATTGCCATAAATGCTTTTATACAGGTTTCGACTGATAGTATATTTATCTGAGAATCTTTCAGAAAAAGGTTCCCAAAGCAGCATATCACCATTGATATTTATCCGGAAAATTGATTTGCTACCTGTAATATCTGCAGACTCTGTGATTTTATCGTCGGTATAATAAGGGAATAAAGCATATTCAGGATTTTTGCGGCCTGCAGTGATCCCCCCGTTACTTGAAATGAACATCCAGTGATCTGCATCACTGACGATACTCATAAAGAAGGGGCGCATGGCGTCATGATTGAAAATTTTAAAATAGCTTTCATTTTCATGTTCAACTATCTTCATTTCAACCTTTTTGCTTACAGCACTGATTGCAATATTTGAATAGACATTGCTCATGTTGTTATTATTCGACATATTGCGCCTTTGCGCCTTTGGGTTTATTTTAATATAACAAACTATTGTTCTGTATATACCCTTACATAATCGATGATCATTTTTTGCGGGAATGGTGTCTGGGAGGTGGGAAAACCCACATAATTACCTCCAACAGCAACATTGAGGATAATGAAGAATGGTTGATCATACACCCATTCACCCGGAACATCACTACGTTTGATACGATGATATAAATAATCATCAACAAAGAAGTCTATTTTATTTTCATCCCATTCTACGGCATAAATGTGGTAATCAATGTCAAACCGGCTATTGATCAGAGCGTAGCTTTTAGTAACCGGATTTCCGCCTGAATATCCGGGTCCATGAATTGTACCATGTATAATATGAGGTTCCTGTCCTCTGAGTTCCATGATATCTATTTCACCACATTGCGGCCAGGGATTCGTCTCTATATTTTCCCCAAGCATCCAGAATGCAGGCCACAAGCCAGGGCCATAAGGCGTTTTTAATCTGGCTTCAAAACGGCCGTATTTCTGGGCGAATAATCCTTGTGTTTTGATCCTTGCCGATGTAAAACTATTGCCTGAGCGTATTGCAGTGATCACCAGGTTACCTTCACCATCCGTGGATACATTTGCCGGGTTATTGGTGTAATATTGCAATTCCTGGTTTCCCCAGCCACTTTGACCTGTTCCGATATCAAAAGTCCATTTTGAGGCATCGGGCAACACTCCGGCAGGGTCATTAAATTCATCACTCCATACCAGTTGCCAGTTACGTTGATCTAATTTCTGAAAATCATCACGTTCACATCCAATGAAGGCAATCAGGAATAGAAGAAAAATATACCTGATGCGGATTTCCCTGAGTTTATTTATCGTTTTCATTTGTCTTATGTTTTGTGAGTTTGCAGATAAAGTCCTGTATATTTAATTTTTACGGAAATAGATGTTGTCCAGATAGATATCTCCATTACCATCGAATTTGATTTGAATAACATCGTTTAAATTTACCGGTGTAAATGATGATAAGGGGATGTCAATACTTGTCCAGCCTGAGGTTGGCACTGTTAAGGAATATCCGGTTTCTACCGGCCCCGGGCTGATGAGATAAATATTGAGAGCTGTTGAATTGGCTGTCCAGAAGTCTAAATGCAAATATTCCATTCCGGAAACATTCTGGCTGCTTCCTAACTCTATTCCCTGATAATTAAGGCCTGAATATTTAAGTGTATTGTTCTCCTGAATAAGTATTCCTGAGACAACTGTAGCCTGTCCCCAGCCCGGATTAAGATTTGTTCCGGGAATCATTGAGTAAGCATCGCTGTAAACAGCGATCACATCAGCTGCAGCATGGGTGGGCGTTGGCGCAGCAGTTGCCGGAGCCGTGGGAGGTGATCCATCATAAAAATAAATATTATCTGCATAGAAACTTGAAATGTTACCACTCACATCAACAAAAATTATCTGCCAGAGAGCGGTTCTGCTGCTTAACCCGGTAAAACCCGTAAGGGGTATATTTAAGCTTATCCATTGTTGAGACTGAGCAACAGGGATGGTTGTTGTGAAGACTCCCGTGCCGCCACCTGCATTATCTGCCAGTTCGACTCTGAATTGTGCATTCGCGTTTAAAGTGTTGGGTATATAAATATCCAGGTGCAAATGGGTCATTGAGGTGGCATTTACATACGGGGGACTTATTTGTGTCCCGACGAAATTAAAATCGGTATAATGAAGGATACGGTCCCCGTTTACTTCAAAATCTGCAGAGAGTGTAGTCTGATAGGGTGCCCAGTAACCATTGTAGTAATCAACGATCACATTATCATAGGCTTCGCTGAAGATGGAAATAACTCTGTCAGGGTCACGTGCAGGAGTCGGGGCATGCTGAAAAGCGCCCATAGATTGGATCTTCAGCGAACCATTAACGACTTTACCTCCTACCTGTGCAGTGATTTCGGCATTACCGGGTCCTCCAATCACTGAAACTTTCCCAAAAGCATCTACAGTAGCTATTGATTCATCAGATGATGTAAATTCAAAATATGCCGGTGCCGCATTCACTACCTGATTAATTCCGGTGGGCAGGTTATAAATTAATGTTAATCCGCCTATTGTTTTTGAAACACCAATGACAGATGTTTCTACCTGGTATTCCCCGTTCAGCATATTGTATTGCGGGTGAGCAATTGTTCCAAGGTTTTCATATTTCAGTTCATCAATCCAGAAAGTGAACCCCTTTCCGTCTTCATTGCCCACGGAGTAAAAAAACATACCTCTTTCGGCTGTTAGTTTGGATGGATCAGGCAGGGGAATGATATATTTTCTCCAACCGGTAGTTACGCCCAGACCTGAAAGCGTTGCCTGGTATTTAGAGGCTCCCGGATCGTTCCCAAAGCCAACCAGGTCAATAGTAGCTGATTGTGAAGCTTTAGCATATAATGTTAATGCATTAAACCCCGACAAATCTCTTGGAACCTCAGTGAAATACACACCCCCGGCATAAGCTCCCCTGGGATCATTGGCGTCAGGCACTTCAATTCTCATGGAAGCTTTGGAATTGTTATAAGTCTCTTTATTGTCAACATCAAAAGCAGTTGGAACAGAGCCGCCAAAAGCTGAATAATTCAATCCTGCACTGAAGCCGTCAATAAATACTTCAGGATTTGCAGGGTAAGTAACAGGGTTCAAATCATCAAGGTCTCTTTCACAACCCAGGATAAGAACGGAGAATATCCCTAAGGGGATGAATCTTTTCAAAAGAATAAGAATATTTGTGTTCATCTTATTAAGATATTTATTTACCAATATTTATGCGTATATAAGTTCTGATCTCCCACTCGTTGCCATTGTCAAAACCAATAGCATCGGGATCAGGGACTAAATTTCCAGCTTCATCAAGTTTCTGTGTGGGTGAGTAGCGTGGAGAATACTTGTCGAGCGTACGGTATGTTGCACGAACACCAATGCTGGTGGAGGGCAGATCAAACCAATCGGGTTTTCCAAGGGAAGTTGAAATATCAGCCATGAGCTGCAGAGGAAAGGTAAGGTTATAATCACGATGATAGTCATAAGGTCCCCAGTCGTTAATTCTGAGAAATGAATTAAGTTTTACGGTCTTATATATCATCCGCAGATCCATTCCGTACCTTCGGATGGTGCGTTCATCGCTACCATTGGCCTGTGCATCACCGGTATACATGGTAGCAATTAACCCAAAATCGCTGTTTATTTTGGAAACTAACCGAGAGTGCACTTCCCATAAGTCTTTTGCAGGAGCAGCTCCCGGAAAAGCAAATGTTGTACGGCCATCAGGCAGGATACCTATGGCAGCATCCTGTGTGGTTGGCAAATGACGATATACAAAGCCTAAACTTACCGCGATTCCGGCATCCTCGGTCCTGTCGCTATCCCAGTTGTACATCCATGTGCCGGGTGTGGGATCGTAAGTAAACAATATCTCACCGGCAGTCTGTTCCCTGTTGGCTCTAACCACAAACGGATCATCGAGTATATTTCTGGGCCTTCCCGGTGCAGGCACTCCATTCGGTATAGGGCCTTCTATAGGTTTTTGCCACAGGAAGTTTGGGGCAATCTGAAGATCTCCCAATGTATATGCAAAACCGGATAGCATATTATACTGATTGCCGCTGCCGCTGTCTTTTAATCTCCAACCGGTAAAAGTCAGGGTCTGGTCTGTTCCGCCTTGTGCCACCAGTCCCATAACCGCCGACTGTGCATACCAGTTAAACCTTCCTCCGGTATAGGTTAATTTAATTTTTCCACCGAAATTATCTTCTGCTTTAATCTCATCCTTATACACAGTATAATTATCTTTTTCACCTCTTACTACCTGAAATTCTCTTCCCCGGAGTGGTTGTCCTGCCCACATACCTCCAACGTCAACACCTAACTTACCAAATTCTCTGTTTACATGCAGCGTTAATCGTCTGGTTCTAGGCTGTGGAATGGCAAAAGAACTTTCTGTCATTCCAAGTTGAGCCAGGTCTTCGTGAAAAATACCTGTTACACCAAAACCTCCCAGTTGTTTACTATATTTAAGTAAAAATGCAGGGTTTGCTCCCCACCATAGCTGCGGGCCAAATGCTAATTTTACATCACTAAACATTCTCTTACCTTCTATCTCAAAACCAAAAGGTGCAATACCGTTATAAATATCAATATTAGGTCCGTAGTTTGCTTCGGGGTACAGACCAAAGAAGTCACCTTCATAACCCCAATGATAGTGCCCTGTACGATAAAAGCCCTTAAGATCAAAAAGTTTATGATTCCATTCATAACCGGCTCTGTAAACCTGAACTCTGTTTAATGATTCTAACTTTACATTTCCATCATCGCTGTTCAGTTCCACAGGCCTGCCCCTGTTCTCATAAAAGATCTGATCTATAGGATTTTGAGCAACATTACCTAACACATTTGCTTCTACATTAGCTCTGAAATTGGGCGCAGGATTGGCTTCAACGCCAATATAAAATGACTGCATCTGATCAAAACCCAGCTGGTTGGGATAAATACGACTACCCGGGATGGGCTCATCAGGAGTTGAGATCAGACTGCCTCCTGTATTGAAGGTTGTTAATTCTGCCCCCAGCCGGCTAAGACTGATTTTTTTAAGCTTCTCCCCTTCCAGCGAAGCTTTATCTCCTCTGGCCTGTAAATAAAACTCCAATATCTGAATCCCGTCAAAGTGTTGCTGAATAGTCAGTAACGAAGTGCCACCTGCATAAGGATTTAACTTATGAGCCTCTTTTAATGCGTAATATGAAGCTCTTGGATATAATGGATAAAACCCCATTACGTCAGTTGGACCTTTTGCACAAATCCCAAACCACTCTTCATTCATATTGTTTTCACCCGGCACATAATCAAATGCATATCCTCCATTCGCCCAGGAAGCATTGGCATCATGCACGTCAAGGTTTTTGGTTTGTCCATATTTCCACCAGCCATCACTGAACTGAAAAGTAAAGCCGCCAATTGAATTTCCTGCTTTGCCAAGTCCGGCAGCATTTTCATAGATCTCTTTCCAGTTGGCCACATTATAAATAGCCTGTTCTCTCTGTGCCTCCTCCATTGTGACTGCGTTAAAAGCATCAGATCCAAACTCGGTAAGTAAAACGGGTTTCCCGTATTCATTCTTTACCCTGTCAAAAAGATCAGTAAATGATATCCCCCGATAAACGTTTATTCCGAAAATATCTACATCCTTACATTCCTCTGCAATAATATCAAGAAACAATAAATCACCATTACAAAGCGATACCGGATGATTAGTATCAATAGACTTCATCGCTAATGCAGCCTCATTAAACAATTTGTACAGAGGACGGGCTCTCATGGTGGATTTCCTGTCCTCAACCGGAATATCTTCCGTTTCAGCCCCTTCCCAAAATAATCCGTAATTGTTTTCATTACCAAGCAAATACAATAAAAGTCCTGGCGTATCCTTGTATTCTTCCGCCAGTTCTTTTACTTCTTTTAACAGAAGTTCCTTAACCCGGGGATCTGAATACTCTGTGTTAACAACCCATGCCCCGTCCAAAGTAAGCCCGTAACGGCCGAAAGAATGATTGAGCATGGTATATATACCATAGGTTTCGTAAATATACTGTATCCACTTCTTTTGAATGCCGGTATATACGCGAATGGTATTAACTCCCATATTCTTTAACAGGGACATTTCATAATCGAGCGCCTGCCTGATGAAATCATCAGATTGGTTCCATAAACTATACGAATAATTAGTTCCAACAGGGAAATAATCCCAGTTCATGCCGTTGACCATGAAGGCTTTTCCATCGGACAGGAGTGTAATGCCTTTTTCATTTTGTTCTATCACTACCTTGTTAGCCTGCGCCAAAAGAGAGACAGACAAACTGAAAAAGAGTAATAAAGAAGCAATATGTCTCATATTGGTATTTATTTGGTTATATATATTAAAATAAGTTAAAGCAAAAAGATGAAAGTAAAAGTAAATAGATTTAGAATTAATATCCATATATACATTACATGTACAAGGATGAAAAATATTATTAAAATAAGCAGAAAATAAATATAATACCTTTTATATCAACCCTTTACTACAAACACGGATCGCTTTGAAAGTAGTGTTACAGATAAAATTGTATATACTAAATAAAGAGGGATGAAACCCCCATGAGGAATGATTAATGGATCTAATGGTTTTCCACACAAAAGGACATGAACCGAACCGCCATTTGGCGGTGAGCTCGCGACAAACATGAGCAAAAAAAGCAATGGGGTTCCCCCGCAGAGCGGGACAGCCCATGCCCATTTGTCCATTGCGAAAGATGAGCGTTGAATAAGAAAATATCCTCTGTCTTCAGCTCCAACCCCAACTATCCCCCCTTCACCCCCCCAAAAAAGCCACCCACTCCATTTTTCTTTTCTGTAAAAGCATTGTTATGTATTTTTACGATATGAAAAACAACTTAGTTTTACAGTTGCTGCTGGTATTTACTTTCTCCGTATCCGGGGCACAAGAACTAACCCAAACCCTCCGGGGGCGGGTTCTGGATTCCTATACCGAATTACCCCTTCCCTTCGCCACAGTAATTATTCCTGATACTGACCCGGTAATCGGAACTATGACAGATGTTAACGGAAATTTCCGTTTTGAAAAACTTCCTCTTGGCCGCCTGGGTGTAAGAGTAAGTATGATTGGATACAAACCGGCAGAGATACAGAACCTTCTCCTTACCTCAGGGAGGGAACTGGTGTTGGAAATAAAAATGGAAGAGCAGGTTTATGCATTTGAAGATATTGTGATCAAACCCAATATACGCAAGGATCAGGCTATAAATGAAATGGCCATGGTAAGCGCACGGTCCTTTACCATTGACGAAACGGAGCGTTACGCGGGAAGCCTGGGAGATCCCTCACGTATGGCTGCCAATTTTGCCGGGGTATCCTCGGTCTCAGACCAGCGTAATGATATTGTAATAAGAGGGAATTCCCCCTTGGGGCTACTTTGGAGACTGGAAGGAGTGGAAATACCCAATCCCAATCATTTTGGATCACTGGGATCAACAGGTGGCCCCGTAAGTATGATAAACAATAACCTGCTTGCCAACTCCGATTTTTATACCGGTGCCTTCCCCGCTGAATACGGGAATGCGCTGTCGGGCGCTTTCGACTTGAAACTGCGCAATGGTAACAATCAAAAGCGCGAATTTATGGGGCAAGTGGGATTCAATGGCTTTGAATTCGGAGCGGAGGGTCCTTTCAATAAAAACAGTCATGCCTCCTTTCTGGCAAATTTCCGGTATAGCACCCTAGAAGCATTAAGCGCTTTGGGAATGAGCTTCGGTACGGGTGCAGCCATCCCTAAGTACAAGGACATTTCCTTCAAACTTAATTTCCCTCTTGAAAAAGGGAGGATATCTGTTTTTGGTCTCGGCGGTATTAATAATATTGCCATGCTCGACAGTAAAAATGATGATGCCCAGTACGGCTTTTCCGGAACCGACCTTTATTACACCAACAGCATGGGGGTGGTTGGAATAAATCATGTTTACTACTTCAATGATGATGCACGCTTAACCAATACCCTGTCGGTATCAGGTATTGAAGGAACGGCAGACATCTACGACCTCGCGTACAGCCTGGATACCAAAAAGATCATTGAAAAACTCGGGGAAGTGAAATATACTGCTTCTTCAAAGTATTCACACCGGCTAAATTCCCGCAATTATTTAAATACAGGTATCATTTTCGATCATTTCAATGTTCACTATAATGGCAGGGAGTTTAATGCAAACAGGGAAAGCTATGTTTATTACCTGAATAATACCGGGAATATGAGTCTTGGTAAGTTTTTTACGGAATGGCAACACAGATTCACTGATGAGTTTTCCATTGTTTCAGGACTTCATACCTCATATCTATTTCTGAATGACAGCTATGCCCTGGAACCCC